>DATKLL010000108.1:0-80906 GCA_035542475.1 Syntrophales bacterium | reverse complement strand
AATGAAGAAGATGGTATGCCAAGCTGGGAATGTTGTTTCCCGCGTTCAGTAAAAAAAGAGTAAGAGACCAGCAACCTGTGACCCACCCACTTTTTGAAGCGTCTTGATGCGTCAGGAAGTTTAAACATACTTGAGCAAACTTCTGCCCATTCCCCCTCCACCATGGACACACTAAGCATGTGAAACAGTTTTACCCACATAAAGTCCCAGAGATGTTGTTATGAAAATTGCTGTGGATCATTATTGCGAGATGCGCCTTCTAACTGATAGAATAGCACCATTTAATCCGTAATCTGCATTTCTTATTTCATGATGGCTTTGAAGACTTACAGGTGCTAGCATCATCTCTCACAGACAGGCTATTCTATAGCACCACTCTTTTTCAGAAGTGTTACAAGGGCTTCAGCTATGCGGCGATACCCTGCGGCATTGGGATGAATATAATCTGACCTGAGAGACCCATCGGCCAACACTGCAGACATGATCTTATCTTCAAGTGGAATAGCCAAATCCCTGGCTATTTCCCGGTACATATGCGGTGGTGAAAGGGACATATCCGGGGCTGGTACCGCAAGGAGAACGACGGCCACCCCTCGTGCCTGTGCTAACCGAATCATGCTTCGTAGATTGTCGGCAGCTTGCTGTCTATTCAATCGTCGGAGCATATCGTTACCGCCATGACAGATTATCATGAGAGCCGGTCTTTCTTTTTCTAGTACCATTGGTAAGCGGGAAAGTCCTTGAGCAGTCACCTCCCCCGGAATGCCCGCGTTAACTACCTTTCGGCCAATCATCTGTTCCAGGACTGCGGGATAACTTTCTGTCTGCTCCGCTCCTGTCCCGTAAGTCAAGCTATTGCCAAAGGCTAAAATAACTGCATCATTTGCGAGGTGAGGCAACTTGGCATCATTAGAACAAGCAACCAGGTTGCTGCCGGCAATGATAGCCAACAAAAGGAACCACAGCAGTATATGTCTTCTCGCTATCATGGTATAAGTAACGATAAATTTGTTGCCACTATATCACAAAATCATATTGCACATGTGACATAATGTGACAAGTAGTTGTTCTTTTCTTCACAATCGTTCAAATCCTTTCAACCCGTAACCCTAAGACCCGGTATTTCAACACTGACGCGGGTTTCATCCAATGGTGCTGTCTCAATAAGATATTTTGAACTCATAAATCAGGTGTTCCTTTATGGCATAAGTTGATATGTTTATGTAAATTATCATGTAAATTTTAAATACGGAGGTGACAAACATGGGCGACATTGTATATTTTGAAATGCCGGCAGATGATCCGGCAAGGGCGAAAAAATTCTATAAGAAACTTTTTGACTGGAAGTTTGAGAAAATTCCGCAATGGGACTACTGGATGATCTCAACGGGTGGTAAGGACGCGCTTTATGGCGGGTTGATGAAGCGGGAAAAAAACCATAAGGCAATTGTCAATTACATTGATGTAGAATCCGTTGAGAAATGCTGCGTTAAGATTGAAAAGGCAGGAGGAAAGATTCTGGTTCCCAAGACACCTATCAAGGGATGGGGATATTTCGCCATCTTTAAGGATACGGAAAATAATGTCATGGGTATCTGGGAGAACGATGAAAGTGCAAAGTAAGAGTAAGTCCGCAGGGGCGCCTACATCTGCCACAGGGAGTAGGCGTCCGGCTAACGGTGTAAATTTAATATTCCCTTACTGCCAGCCTTTCTTGTCCCAATATTTGTATTCGTGGACCCACTCATCCTTGTACATCTTCACTAAATTTTGAAAATACTTCCTGTTCTCCTCATGCCTCCTTTTCTGATTTCTGTAAATCTTTCCTGTCCTGATATCCGCCGCCAATAATTCTCCGAGCCGGTAGGCCTTTTCTTCGGCTTTCCCCAATGCCCTGGGACCGGATCTTATTGATACCCCTATGCTCCCGGTGATGAAAGAGCCAAAGTTGAGCATGATCTCATCCAGGTAATCAGTAACCTGCATGTACTGCCCGAGGCCCCCGGCGGTTGCTACATTGACACTGTACTTGCCGGTCAGCAATTGGCAGTGGATGGCGTCGGCCATGCGGTCGATTACGGTCTTCATCTGGGCCGTGACTGACTTGAAGTAGTTCGGAGAGCCCATAACCAGGCCGCTGGAAGCCATAATCTTCCCATAGATAGCCTGGAAGTCGTCCTTCTTCGCGCATTTTCCCTTCTTATAGCATACACTGCAAGCGTTGCAGTATTCAATATTCAACTTGCAGATGTCCACCAGTTCCACCTTGCAGCCGTTGGCTTTAGCCCCATCCAGTACGGCCCTGACCAGCTTCAGGGTCTGGCTTTTAGATCCCTTCGGACTCGCATTTATGCCCAGTATCTTCATCTTTCGCCCCTCCGAATAATTTAGAATTAGTGAGTAGTAGTTATACCATAATCATTCGCAAGATTCATTTTCGTTATTTCGGATCCAGAGGTTTTATGAAATATGGGCGTTGCAAAATAATTTTATCGACCGGTTTTAAGCTCTTGCCTCGTCCGCGTTAGAAGAGAATTTTTTTAATTTTCTGATTGACATAAAATCGATATTTTAGCTATTGATACTGGCAAGTGAGTTGTTCGCTAGCTATTCCGATCTTGTAGATTACCTGAGCCGACCAGGGAGGGAAAAAATGTCCACAATATTCGAAGAAACTGCAATTAAAGGCATGGTGCTACGCAACAGGCTGATAAGATCCGCCACATGGGAGGGAATGTGCGATCAGGATGGGAGACCAACGGAAAGGCTAATTAACTGGTATCGTGATCTGGCACGAGGCGGCATAGGCTTGATCATTACGGGCTACGCGTACGTGCGGCCGGTCGGCAAACATAACATCGGCCAGATGGGCATATATACACATGACTTTGCGGATGATTACAGGCAGATGACTTATGCTGTGCATGAAGCCGGAGGAAAGATTGCCATCCAACTGGTCCACGGGGGCGGCCAGTCAAATGAGAAAACCGCCGGCCGGAAACCTTTTGCCCCTTCGGCGGTAAAGGTTGACCAGTTTCCCGAGATTCCGGAAGAACTTACGAAAGATGAAATAGATAAGATCATTGCCGCGTTCGGAAAAGCAGCCTTCCGTGCTAAGACATGGGGATTCGATGCCGTTCAGCTTCATGGTGCTCATGGCTTTCTGATCAACCAATTCCTCTCTCCTCTCACCAACCGTCGAACTGATGAATATGGCGGCAGTATTGAAAATCGCTGCCGGTTTCCGCTAGAGGTGTATCGAAAGGTTCGGGAGACAGTCGGCGCGGATTACCCTGTGCTCATTAAGATGAACGCCGCGGATTTTGTACGGGGGGGACTGGAAGTTGATGATGCCATATATGCGACAAAAAAACTTGCGGATGCCGGTATAGATGCCATAGAAGTCTCTTCCGGCACACCCGCATCGGGTGAAAAGAGCCCGGTACGCATGAAAATAGCAACGCCTGGAAAAGAGGCGTATAATCTTGAACTGGCCCGCCGGATTAAAAGGGCGGTCAACTGCCGGATAATCGTAGTGGGTGGATTCAGGTCATACGAAATTGTCCAAAAAGCTATCCGGACTGACAGAATTGATTACGTTGCCATGTCGAGGCCCCTTATCCGTGAGCCTGGTCTGGCCAATCGCTGGCTGCAGGGCAACCGCAACCGGGCCAGATGTATTTCATGCAATAGCTGCTTTATGGGAGGCCTCGAAGGAGGCATTTATTGTGTTACGGAGAAGAAAACGAAGGAAAAGACGGCGAAACGCTGACAGCAATATATTAAAGTGAATCATGCATTATGCTGCTTAAAAAGAAAGACAAAAAGAGTGTAAGTCCGGAAACTGCCGCTATCAGCGAAATCCGGGATAAATATGAGGTAAAGGTAGCAACCGTCGTCGATGACAGTGCCTGGGTGAAAACTAGGGCGAGCGAAATAGATCCGGATAAAGAGCTGCATTTAGCCGTGGAACTTGATGGGATCATGAGACTCTTTAGAAAGCTCCGCAATTTTGTGGGCGTCAGCTCGAATAACATATACTGGAACTTGACACGGACACCGATCAGACAAATTCTTATCCCTACACCCGAACGAGATTATGTGAGTTTAATAAACCCCAAGATTCTGAAGTTGGAAGGGGAAGATATTAATTGCGTTGAAGCATGCGGCTCAGTTCCCGGTAAAGTCTTCGTTGTCAGAAGAAAACCGTTTGTGTCAATATCCGGATACACATTAGAGAAACAGTATATTGAATTGGAATACGGATCAAAGGATCACTGTATGGGAGGGGAACTCATATATTCGTCATACAGTAATAAAGAATGGATTATTCAGCACGAAATGGATCACCTTGAGGGAATAACAATAGCGGATAAAGGTACCAAGATGGTCTGGGATTTCCGCTGCTAGTAAAGAAGACTGCTATATTTGTTTATGGACATCAGAAAACAATTCGCCAATCTTGATCTATGGCCTATCTCGGCCCTCGACAAAAGGAAGGAAGTCGTCACTGTTTCGCCCTGCGGCGATGCCGATATCGAAGCCCTGATGCGCATGTACGATACCTACGAGCCCAAGGCCGCTATTCAGGGTCTGCCGCCTGTAGACCAGAACACACGTGCCGAGTGGATCCGCAGCTGCCTCAGCACAGCCATGAACCTGAAGGCCGAATTGGGGGGCGCTGTCGTCGCCCATGGCATGCTCTTTCCCATGCCGGACCCGACTGTCGTCGAATTTAACCTCTTCGTGCACAATCGGACCCAGAACCGCGGCCTAGGCCTCATCGTCGGCCATCTGCTTTTTGCTGCCGCGAAACGTCTTGGATTCAAAAAAGTGTGGGTGTTCGAAAGCAGGAACAATGCGCGCGCCCTGCGCATATATTATAAAGTAGGTTTCCGTGAAGCCCGCCGCGAGGGTAACGAATTGGAACTGGAACTGGACCTCGCCCGAGTTTCCGAAACGCCGGACCTGTCTGAAATCATCACACCTGTTGTGCCTTCAACAGGACGCGTCAAATCACCCGACTACCTTGCCGGGCAGAGTGTTATGCCTGACACCCGCTCCGTCATCATCTACTCACCCCGGTTCGAGGAATTCACCATCAGCAGAAGCCACCCCTTCATCACCAGCCGCTCCCGCCTCTTTCTCGACATGTGCGAGCGCAACGACGTGCTCCATCTTCCCGGCACGCAGATAATGGAACCCAAGCCCATAGATGAAAACTCCGTCCTTGTTTTCCATGATATCCATTACTATCATTACCTCGTCATGGCCTCGCGAGGGGTATTCAATCCCCGCATGCTCTCATACGGCATCGGCAGCGACGACAATCCCATTGCCCGTGGTGTCCTCGAATATTTCCTGCTCGCCGTTGGTGCCTCAGTCATGGGCGCCGATCTGCTGATGTCGCAGCCAAATGTGAAACTCGTCTTCAGCCCTACCGGTGGCTTCCATCATGGCGGTCCCAACTACGCGTCCGGGTTTTGTTACTTGAACGACGTTGTCATCGCCATCAAATATCTGCTCCAGCAGAACATGCGCGTCCTCTATTTCGATATCGACGCCCATCACGGAGATGGCGTCCAGTTCGCCTTCTACGACGAGCCGCGTGTACTCAAGATATCCCTGCATGAATCCGCCCGCACGCTCTTCCCTTGGAATTCCGGCTTTGAAAACGAACTTGGAGAAGGCGAAGGCTCGGGCTACAACGTGAACGTTCCCCTCGCCCCTGGTACCGAGGATGAAATCTACCGTGAAGTCTTTCGCAGGATCGTCGCGCCTTTGGCTCGCTCATTCAAGCCCGATATTTGCGTCCTCGCGGCCGGTGTCGATGCAATTTATACCGATGCCATGTCGCATCTTTCGCTGACAAACAATATCTATGCCGAGGTAATTCATGGGATAAGGAAGCTTGTACCAAAGATGCTCATGCTCGGTGCGGGAGGCTACAATCCCCACAACATCGCCCGCGACTGGACACTCGCATGGGCCGTGCTGCACGATGCCGAGCCGGAAAGCGACTACTTCGGCCAGATGGGCGGCAGAGCCGCCGCCGTCATCGAAGGCGCATCCCTCCGGGACTCGTATCCCTTCGTTTCCGCCACCAAGATCGCCGAGGCCCGCGCCGAAGTTCGCCGCGTCATGACTTACCTCGAACAACACATATTCCCCGTCCACGGCCTCACCCCGCAGCCGGTATGATTAGGCATATTATTTATTTCTGCCCCACCGGACAGGACTTCATGCAGTTCCAGCAGAAATACTGGAAGCCTATAAACCCGGCCTGATACATGCGCCAGAATTCCACATCTTTGACCATTTTCTTTCTCTCCTCGGGTGCTGCGTCGGCGAACTTTGACCAGAAGCGAATGCTGCCACCGATGCCGTAGGGCTGCGAGTTGCGGAGGCATTTCAATACTTCTGTCTTGTTCTCTTCGTTGAGAGCACCTGCGGGGCATTGTTCGACGCAGACATCGCAGTGACTGCACAGCTCCTCTTCGCAGCGGGCATCGGAAAGCATCTCCAGATCGGTCAGTATTGCCGTAAAGACCACGCGTGAGCCTAATTTTGGATGGATGACAAGGTTATGCCGGCCGAAGACCCCCAGGCCGGCGGCGATCGCCGCGTGCCGCAGCGATACATCTCCGATGGAGCCCATGGTCTCAAGGCTCATCTCCAAAGGATAGGAAGCAGGTGCGGCCATTGCCTTCGCGCCGTATTCACTCTCCAGAAAACGGACCATTCTGTAATTGCAGGAGCGTGAGAATGCCATAACATCCATCCGGCCGCTCATGGCCACCTGCATATTCAAACTTTCGCAGCTCGACGGCTCTTTGAATGCCATGACTATGATTGATTTCACACCCGGGAAGATAGTGTCGAGCTTCGGAGAGCGGGGGCTTTGATAATCGGCTGCCGCTGCTACTCCCACATCGTCGATTCCAAGATTTCGTGCAAACTCTTTGATACGTTTTTTCATTTTATCCCTCCTTGTTGTATATACAACTATTATTGCAAAAAAATTTTAATCTGCCTTGTCTTTCTTCCAAATTCCGTTCGCGATTTTGCAGATGACTTCCGCTCCCTTCTTTCCCAATAGTTCGGACGCTTTTATCTGTGCCTCTTCCCATGCTTCATGTACCTTTCCTAAAAGCACCTCTCCGGCGGCAGTGACCTTCAAATATTTTTTTCTGTCATCTTTTACTGCTATGACAGCAAGCCACCCCTTTTTTTTCAGTCGTTCAATATTTCTGCTGGCGGTTGATTTTTCCATCTTCAGCCTTTTGCACAAGGCCTCATAGCCAATCTCTCCGGCCAGATAGACAACCATAAGTATGCTCATTTGATTGAGCTTAACTCCAAACGGGCTTAAAGCGGAGTCATAGATGTTGGTCACCATGCGGCTGAGCATCCGTATCCGTACGGCGATACACTGCCGCGACCTGCTTTTTATCAGCGATAACCTGTCGACGGATTCTTTCATAATAGGCTTCACATAATTTAGTTGTATATACAACTATAATAAAAAAATTATTCTGTCAACCTGTTTCTGTCATCCTTACACCCGGGTACAGAAATGTTGTTTTCAATAAACCGTGAGCTTCCCCATCTTAATCCCTCTGCTCCCAGCGACAAATAGGGACAAGGAATAGGCGTAATCTTATTATGCATTTTTTATTGACATTATTTCTACTTCTACATTATTGTCACCGGTGGATACGGTACACAATAAGATTTGAAATGGATAAGTCCTGACATGTATGAGAAAAAGCCATGGCTGAAATTTTACGGTGATATTCCGGAATCCATCGACTACCCGAGGGTGACCATGTATGAAGCCGTTATGAGGACCGTGGAACGTTGTCCGGAGGCTATTGCATATGATTTTTTCGGGTATACCTCAACTTACAGGCAGTTTGGCAAGGACATCGACCAGTGCACTGATGCCCTGGCCTCCCTTGGAATGAAGAAGGGTGATAGGATTACCATTTCCATGCCGACGACACCCCAGGGGATCATCTGCTTTTATGCGGTGAATAAACTCGGCGCGGTAGCCGCCATGATTCACCCTCTTTCCACATCCAAGGAGATTGAGTTCTACATCAACTCAAGCAAGAGCCGGTTTGGCCTCACTCTTGATGCATTCTACGGTAAATTCAGGGAAGTCAAAGATAAAACGTCCCTGGAAACCCTGATCCTGACCCGCATTCCCGACTATCTGAAAGGAATAAAAAAGATCGGCTTCAACCTGACGAAGAGACGGAAGATTCCGCCGGTTCCCAAAGACCCCATGGTGAGATGGTGGAGCGAACTCATGAAAGGCCCACATCCGAAAGCTCCCAAGGCCGGGATGAATACGGATGATATGGCGGTAATCCTTTACAGTGGTGGTACGACGGGAATCCCCAAAGGGATCATGCTTACCAATATGAACTTCATCAGCGAAGGAATGCAGGTCTCTGTCGTCGGAAAAGTCTCAGAGAAGGACGCTATCCTGGCCATTCTGCCGATCTTCCATGGATTCGGACTCGGCGTCTGTGTGAATGCATGCTTCATGGGAGGAGCCAGGAGTATCCTTGTTCCCCAGTTTACGCCGAAGACAGTGGCAAAGCTTATCAAAAAGAGACGTCCCAATTTCGTGATAGGAGTGCCTACCCTCTTTGATGCGCTGAGCCGGAATCCCGATTTCCAGAAAACCAACCTGAGCTGTCTCAGGGCCACTTTCAGCGGCGCCGACACCCTGCCGCGAACCGTAAAGGAGCGTTTTGAAACTATAGTTAAGAAACAAGGAGGGAGCTGTCAGTTGCTTGAAGGATACGGTCTCACAGAGGCTGTGACAGCCATCATGGTAACCCCGTTTGATGAATACCGCGAAGGGGGTATCGGTGTTCCCTTCCCGGATATGCTCGCCAAGATCACAATAACAGGCACCACGGAGGAAGCCCGGTTAGGAGAAGAAGGTGAGATCTGCATCCATGGCCCGGCGGTTATGCTGGGATACCTGGATAACCCCGATGAAACGGCCCAGACGTTGAAGATGCACCCTGACGGAAAAGTGTGGCTCCATACCGGCGACATCGGGAGCATGGATGAGGATGGGTTCTTCTATTTCAAGGTCAGACAGAAGCGGATGATTAAATCATCGGGAATGAACGTGTACCCCGCCCAGGTGGAGGATATTCTCTGCCTGCATCCGGAAGTCAGCGGGGCTTGCATCATCGGCGTTCCGGACGAAGCACAGGTGCAGCGCGTGAAGGGTTTCGTGGTTTTGAAGGATCCGACGAAGGCCGGCCCGGAGATGGAGAAGGCGCTTATCGATCACTGCCGGGAGCATCTCATCAAATGGAGCTGTCCGCGGGAGATCGAATTCCTTGAGATTCTGCCGAAGACCCTTGTGGGTAAAGTTGACTTCAAGGTTCTGGAACAGCAAGAGATCGAAAGAATGAAGCGCACAGGTAAATATGCGGGTGAGTAAGTTCAGTTGCAGACGCGCTTCAAACTGTCATTGGGATGTTATGACCGTTTATATGAATGACAAAAAGAGAATCGGGCACCTATGAAAAAAATGCCGGAGATCATGCTCTTCTTTCTTGCGAAGATCAAGAAATTCATCCTCCATTTCAAGAAGAAAAAGAGGATGAAAGACATCATGATGGTCTACTATATGGAAGCCAAGAGCGCCCGCATCAGCGGGCGGAAGGTTGCCTGGATTACAAGTGGCGGTCCTGTGGAACCGCTCATCGCCATGGATGTGATACCTGTTTACCCGGAAAACCACGGGGCAATGATCGGGGCGAGTAAAATGGGGACGGACCTCTGTGAAAAGGCGGAGTCCATGGGATATTCAAGCGACCTCTGTTCCTATGCCCGTTCCGATATCGCCTGCGCAACTGTAAGCGGCGGACCCATCGGTGGTCTTCCCCGGCCCGATATGCTGATCTGCTGCAACAACATCTGCGGGACCGTTATGAAGTGGTATGAAGTCCAGGCCCGCTATTTTAATGTTCCTCTCTTTATCCTGGATACGCCGTTCTGCCACACCGGTTATTCGGAAGAAGCCCACAAATATGTACGCAGGCAGCTTGATGAATATGTCACTTTCCTGGAAGAGGCATGCGGAAGAAAAATGGATCACGAACGCCTCAAGGTTGTGGGAAAGCTCTCCGTTGAAGGCCAGCGGCTCTGGCAGGCCGTGCTGGATACGACGGCCAACAGGCCCGCGCCCATGACCGCCTTCGATGCCTTTTACCACCTGGCATTGATCGTTACACTGAGGGGGACACCGCTCGTCGTTGATTATTACACGCAGCTTCTTGAACGGATGAGGGATCATGTGGCCAGAGGGATCAGTGCCATTCCCGATGAAAAGTACAGGCTCCTCTGGGACAATATACCCATCTGGCCCCGGACGCGCTGGCTCTCCGAAAAACTGGCGTCCCACAATGCGTGCCTTGTGGCGGACACCTATACTTCAGCCTGGTGCGGTACTTTGAAGTACATCGACGAGAACAGATTCTTCGAATCCATGGCTGAAGCGTATACGCGCATTTACCTCAATATCGGCATAGACGAGATGGCCTGTATAGTGCTTGCATTGGTCGACAAGTACAAGGTCGACGGATTCTTGATGCACTCGAACCGAAGCTGCAAGCCTTACTCTCTGGGGCAGTATGATATAAAGAAAATCGTAGAGAAGGAAAGGGGGATTCCCTGCCTGATAATTGAAGCGGACATGGTGGATGAGCGGAGTTTCTCGGAGAGCCAGGTCTCAACGCGCATCGACGCATTCATGGAGATGATCAGAGAGAGAAAAGGCGGTTAAACGATAATCAGTAGCGATAAACGATGAAAAAATAAAAATGGCTGAGTGTTCATAATGATTACGGTGGGAATCGATGTCGGGTCCATCACTGCCAAGGCTGTTGCCCTGGCTGACGGAAAGATCCTCGGTTCGCGGTTAATTTTTACCGGATATAATGCAGAGACGGCGGGCAGGAAGGTTTATGAAGAACTTCTCAGCGAGCTTGGTCTTGAGAAGTCGGCCGTAAGCCGGGTTGTATCTACAGGGTACGGCAGGCGCAGTGTTAAGTTTGCGGACAAGGTCATGACGGAGATCACCTGCCATGGGACAGGCGCCCATTATTTGAATCCCCGTACCCGCTTTGTCATTGATATAGGCGGACAGGACAGCAAAGCAATCCTCCTTGATGAAAAAGGAAAGGTGAAAAATTTCGCCATGAATGACAAATGCGCTGCCGGGACAGGCCGTTTCCTCGAAGTCATGGCAAGGGCATTGGAAGTTGACCTTGACGGATTTGGAGATATCTCCCTGAAGTCTGCTAAACCTTCCGTCATCAGCAGCCTCTGTACGGTCTTTGCGGAATCGGAGGTGGTCTCACTAATTTCGAAGGGTGAAAGTCGCGAGAACATCATTGCAGGAATCCACGAATCCATCACTGCAAGGATAGCTGCCATGGCGAACCGTGTGGGGGTTATACCTCCCATAGTGATGACAGGTGGTGTGGCTAGGAATATCGGTGTTGTGAAGGCCCTAGAGAAAAAGCTCGGGATGACCATCGAGGTATCGGAATATGCCCAGGTGAATGGGGCTATAGGCGCCGCCGTCCTGGCTGCGAGCCTTAAATAGTAACGCTTTTGTAAAAATCACAATAAGATGTCGAACAGAGTGAAGAGGGGCAATTGCCCTTTTTTTGTGTGAATTTTTAGCTCGCCGCGATAATCCTTTTCCTGATGTTTATTTAGGGATTTCAAACATAAAAAATGAGAGATTTGGCAATGGCGTGCGCCATTTTGTTAACGTAATATGAGAAAAATTGGGCGACTAAACATCGTCATAATATCTGCATCCAGATGAGGACTAAGTTGTCCATGAGGCGGTTAAGAGTGTCAGCTTATAATAAGGTGGGAGATATAACTAAGGAGGAAGGTTATGGAAGATAGACAGCGAACCGTGACCACAGTTATGCTTAAAGTCAACGGTAATGAATACAGTGTGGACACACTGACCGATACGCCCCTCCTGTGGGTACTGCGGGAAAAACTCGGGTTGACAGGAACGAAATACGGCTGTGGCATGGCCCTCTGCGGTGCGTGTACGGTGCTCGTGAACGGGCAGGCCACCCGCTCATGTGTGACTCCAGTTTCGTCTGTCCTCGGGAAAGATATCATTACTATTGAAGGCCTCTCAATTGATAGATCCCATCCTGTTCAGAAAGCCTGGATTGCCGAGGATGTACCGCAGTGCGGCTACTGCCAGTCGGGTCAGATCATGGCCGCTGTGGCCCTGCTTGCGGGAAACAAAAATCCCACCGATGCCGATATTGATGATGCCATGTCCGGCAATATCTGCCGCTGTGGAACTTATCAGCGTATTCGCCAGGCGATACATCTCGCAGTCGGAATGATGGCGGAAGGAGGAAGAAAATGAATGAGATCTTCAAAATCAGCCGGCGCTACTTTCTTAAGTTGGGCATTTCTCTCGGAGGAGGCTTGATCCTCGGTTTCCATTTTCATTCCCCGGGACATTTTGGCGAAGCGCAGGCTCAGCCGCCGGCGCCCTTCGTGCCGAATGCATTCATCCGCATCGGCACTGATGATATGGTAACTGTCATTGTCAATAAATCTGAAATGGGTCAAGGCGTTTATACATCACTGCCGATGCTTATTGCAGAGGAGCTGGAGTGTGACTGGAATAAAGTGTACGTAGAAGCGGCGCCTGTCGATCCCGCGTACAACCATGCTGAGTGGGGGGCGATCCAGGGCACGGGAGGCAGCACCAGTGTCCGTAGTGAGTGGGAGCGCTTCCGGAAGGCAGGCGCCACGGCCCGGGAAATGCTCCTTGCTGCGGCCGCAGCCACATGGAAGGTGGATAAGACAGCCTGTCATGCAGAGAACGGCAAGGTATTACACACCAGCGGGAAATCACTGACCTACGGCCAGCTTGCAGATAAGGCTGCGGATATGCCTGTACCCGGTAAGGTGAAGCTGAAAGACCCGTCCACCTTCAAAATTATCGGCAGGTCGACGAAGCGCCTGGACACGCCGGATAAAACAGACGGGAAGGCTATCTTCGGTCTCGACACCCAGCTTCTCGGCATGCTGACGGTTCTTATCGCACGTTCCCCGGTTTTTGGCGGAAGGGTCGTGAGCTTCAAGGCCGATAAGGCCAAGGCCGTGGCCGGCGTTAAGGACGTGGTACAGGTGCCGACGGGAGTGGCTGTTATAGCAGATGGCTTCTGGCCGGCAAAAAAGGGACGCGACCTGCTGGAAATTGTCTGGGAGGAAGGCGAGGGCACAAAGCTCTCTACGGTGGGCCTGCGGGAGCAGTATAAGGGTCTGGCTAAGACCGCAGGTGCAGTAGCGAGAAAACAGGGTGACACCGCCAAGGCGTTCCGTGGCGCGGCAAAACAAATCAGTGCCGAGTATGAAGTCCCTTATCTTGCACACGCTATGATGGAACCTTTGAATTGCCTTGTTGATTTTCGCGGCGATAGCTGTGAGATATGGACAGGCACCCAGTTCCAGACTGTAGATAGAAACACAGCGGCAAAAGTCCTCGGTCTTAAACCCGATCAGGTCAAATTACATACCACTCTATTGGGAGGCGGGTTCGGTCGCCGCGCCAATCCATACTCGGATTTTGTCATGGAGGCGGCCCAAGTTGCGAAGGCGGTAAAGAAACCGGTCAAGGTCATTTGGTCTCGCGAGGATGACATTAAGGGGGGCTACTATCGTCCCATGTGGAGCGATAGAATCACGGCGGCACTTGACGCGAAGGGTAATCCAATCGCCTGGCAGCACACAATTGTGGGACAATCAATTCTAGCAGGCACACCCTTCCAGGGCATGATAAAAAATGGCATCGATGTCACGTCGGTGGAAGGGGCAGAGGACATTCCCTACGAAATTCCAAATATCCTTGTGGACCTCCACACCCCGAAAATCGGCATTCCGGTCCAGTGGTGGCGCTCTGTGGGGCATTCCCATACCGCATTTGTCGTGGAGAGCTTTATTGACGAGCTAGCCTATGCAGCGAAGAAGGACCCCTTTGAATTCCGCCGCAGGTTGCTTTCTGGACATCCCCGGCATAAAGGCGCGCTGGAGCTGGCTGCACGGAAGGCCGGTTGGGGTGCTGCTTTACCGGCAGACCAGGCAAGGGGTATTGCCGTGCATGAATCCTTTGGTAGTTTTATCGCCCAGGTAGCCGAGGTTTCTGTGTCCAATGACGGCAATGTCCATGTGCACCGGGTAGTCTGTGCCATTGATTGCGGCAGGGTGGTCAACCCCGATACCATCGCTGCCCAGATGGAAGGCGGTATTGTCTTCGGACTGACGGCTGCTCTTTATGGCGCAATTACCTTTAAAAATGGACGTGTGGAGCAGAGCAACTTCCACAACTACCCGATGCTCCGTATGAACGACATGCCCAAGGTGGAAGTTCACATCGTACCAAGCGAGGAACCGCTGGGTGGTGTCGGAGAGCCGGGTGTGCCGCCCATCGCCCCGGCGGTGGCGAATGCCGTTTTCGCAGCCACGGGCACGCGGATCCGAACATTGCCTATACGTCCGGCGGAATTGAAAAAAGCGTGATCGATTTTAGAGGTTGGCAATCATGAACAAGAGAAATTTACGGATCAGCAGATACAGACGTGCAGCTAATAAGATGGCCGTCATCGGTGTCTTCATGTCAGCGGCCTTCGGTTTTCTGTACTATGGCGGCGTAATCGGAGATGCCGGCCGGACAGCCCTCAACGTCAATCCCGTATACGCCGAATCTGTCAAAAGTGATGCTGCCGCCCGTAATGCCTTTCTTCAGGTGGCGGATGTGTTCGTTCACCCGCGGTGTAAGAACTGCCACCCGGCGGGGGAGGCGCCACTCCAGGGTGATGAGGGCTTAGTCCATTCGATGAATGTTAAACGCGGCCCTGACGGCCGGGGCAAAGGTGCAGCTCGATGCGGCAATTGCCATCAGGCAACGAATACACCGGGGGTGAACATGCCTCCCGGAGCGCCTGACTGGCGGATGCCGACGCCGGAGATGCCTATGGTATTCGAGAACAAGACCCCAGGTGAACTTTGTCGGCAGCTCAAGGATCCGGCGAAGAATGGCGGAAGAACCCCCGAAGAAATTGTCCGGCATGTTACAGTAGAACCTCTCGTCCTCTGGGGATGGAATCCGGGGGAAGGCCGCACCATGCCGCGCTCCCATGATGAGTTTGTACAGAAGATGCGGGAATGGGCTGAAAACGGAGCGGCTTGTCCTGAGTAATCCGCGGCAAGAGGAAGCGCCTGGTATAGGAAGAGATTATAGGAGCATATTATCGGAGAAATTCAGATGAACGATCTTGCCGTATTCGAGGAAGTTGTGCGGCTGTCCAAGAAGAATGTCCCGTTTGCTCTTGCAACAGTGGTAGAGAATAATGGTTCATCACCGCGAAAAGCGGGAGCAAAGATGCTGGTGAGGACTGACCGGTCAATTGTCGGGACCATCGGTGGTGGTGCGGTCGAGTTGGAAGTAATCGATGCCGCTCTTACCGCTATTAAGCAGCGCAAACCTAAAACTCTTTCTTTGACTCTCACCGAGAAATACGGTCACGTATGCGGGGGAAAGGTTCTAATCTATATTGAACCCCTCGGTCTCATGCCCCGTCTTCTTATCTTTGGTGCAGGTCACGTGGGGCAGGCTTTGGCAAAGGTGGCAAAATTCGCCGGCTTCCGGGTGATAATGTCCGATGAGCGCGCAGAATACGCTACAGGTAGTCAAATAATGAGTGCTGATGAAATTCTTATCGGGGAAAGCGGGAAGGTCATCTCCGCGCTGCATGTCAATGCGGATACCTGCATTGTTATAGCAACACCAGGTTATGAGAGCGACTTTGCCGCCGTGCGCGCGGTTCTCAAAACTCCCGCCGGCTATATAGGTATAATCGGCAGCAAGAGAAAGCGGGAAGTTCTTATGACGACTCTGGCGGAGGAGGGATACTCGAAGGAAGATCTGGCTCGATTGATCATCCCCGTAGGTCTTGACATTGGCGCGGAGGGTCCTGAGGAAATTGCCATTAGTATCGTGTCTCAGCTTATTCAGAAAAGGAGCAGCGATGGGAACAAAACTATCAGCGATTCTCCTGGCCGCGGGGCGTTCACTGCGGATGAGAACAAAGAAGCAGCTTCTTCCGATTGATAATCGTCCTGCGATTGTCCGATGCGTGGAAAGCATCTTAAACTCAGGGGTCGCTGACATTGTCGTGGTGGTCAATCCTGAGGGCAATGAAATTGTGAGGTCGTTGAGCGAATTTCCGGTCGCCATCGCAGTTAATTATTCGTTGGAAAGTGACATGGCTGAATCCGTAAGGGTGGGATTAAAAGTCATCGGCAGCTTCTCTACCGGTGTGTTCATTTGTTTGAGCGACCATCCCCTTGTGGCTTCAGCAACACTCCAAGCCATGGGTAGAGAGCACCAAGCAAGGCCTGATGCAATTATCATCCCCATGTTTCATGGGCGACGGGGACATCCTACACTTTTCCCCTGCCATATTCTGGCGGAGTTGAAAAAATATTCCACATTGCGCGACGTCATCAGCAGCGACAAAGACAGGATATTTTTTTTCGATGTTGCCGATGAAGGTGTTGTGATGGATATGGATACACCGGAGGAATATCAAAAAATACTTGAGAGGTGCTGATCGGATTCTCCAGGGAAAGATAAACGGGGCACTTCTTTAAATTTTCCAACTTCTATGGATCCTTATATCCTCAGTATTTTGTCAGTGTGCGTGGCGCTTGTCGCTGTCTTATATTCATGCGTCGGTCATGGAGGAGCCTCCGGTTATATCGCTGTCATGATGATTTTCGGAATTTTGCCCGGAGTCATAAAACCAACAGCCCTGGTGCTGAATATCCTGGTTTCGTCTATAGCGGCTGTGCAATTTTACAGGGCCGGGTATTTTAGATGGCGACTTTTTTGGCCTTTTGCATGTACGTCCGTACCTTTCGCGTATGCGGGTGGATATTTTATTTTACCGATTGAAGTTTACAAATTGGCTGTCGGCGTAACGCTGTTGTTTTCCGCCATGCGTCTGCTTGTCAGGTCTCCTCTGCAAAAAGATGAAATCAATCACCCGTCGATTCCTGTTTCTCTGTTAGTGGGTGCGGTAATCGGCTTGACATCCGGCCTTATAGGCGTGGGTGGCGGTATATTTTTAAGCCCTCTTTTAATCCTTATGGGATGGGCCGGGATCAAGGAGACGGCGGCGGTATCGGCCTTCTTTGTCCTGGTCAACTCCGCATCAGGGCTGTTCGGTCATGTGAATGCCGCCCAAAATGTTCCGCCGATGGCACTGATGATCGCCGGTGCGGCTGTCTTTGGCGGGCTGGCAGGTTCGTATCTTGGCAGCAGGCGTCTTCCTCTTTTAGTAATACAAAGGGCTCTTTCCATCGTGCTCGTTGTCGCAGGATATAAAATGATGATTATATGAAACAGCCGCTTTTCGGCTGTCCCTATCTTATTTTTATGTTGCATGCCGAAACAAGAATCATTGATATTCATTTTTTTCTTCCGTAAGGAATCCCGAGTTTTTTCATTTTGCTTCTTAATGTGCTCGGATTTACTCCCAACAGGGCAGCGGCCCCGCCAGGGCCGTGCACAATCCCTTTTGTCATTTCCAGTACCCGCTGAATGTGAAGGGCATTCACCTTGTCAAGGTTAAATAATTTATCCGGCAGATCTATGGAAGCCGCGGCATAGCTGCTCTTGTCTGTTCCAGTCAAACCGATAAATGTCATGGGTTCTCCCTTATTCAAGATCAGTTCCCGCTCCACAACGTTTTCCAGTTCCCGGACATTCCCCGGCCAATCATAACTTATAAGGCGCTCCATTGCCCCTGGTGATAATTCCGGAGCTGCCGGCAGCTTTAACTGCTTCGCTTTTTTGTTGATAAAATAATAAACTAGCGAAGGAATATCCTCTTTTCTTTCCCGAAGCGGCGGTACCCTGATAGGAAAGACATTGATCCGAAACCAGAGGTCCTCGCGGAATTGTTTTTCTTTTACCATATCCTGAAGATTACGGTGGGTAGCGGCAATAGTCCTTATATCCACCGGTATTGACTTTGTTCCTCCTACTCTTTCAATTTCTTTTTCCTGCAGTACGCGCAGCAATCTAACTTGTGCATGAGCCGGCAGTTCTCCGATTTCATCGAGAAAAATCGTCCCCTGATTTGCCCGCTCAAATCGCCCGCGTTTTTGTTCTATGGCTCCGGTGAAGGCCCCCTTCTCGTGGCCGAATAACTCACTGTCTATGAGGGTTTCCGGAATAGCGCCGCTATTGACCGTGATGAAGGGCCCTTTCCTCCGCGGAGATAAATAGTGGATGGCACCGGCGATGACCCCTTTTCCTGAACCGGTTTCGCCCAAAAGCAGTACAGGACTGTCGAGCGGCGCTACTTTCCGGACCATCTCCATAACATCCTTCAACCCGAATTCACTGCCGATGATCTCATCTCCGGACAGGCGCAGCAGTTCCTGATGGAGATACCGGTTATCATCCGTCAGCATGTCTTTCAACCTGAGAACTTCCTGATGCGTGAGCGCGTTGGACAGAGCGATTGCGAAAGGCTCATTCAGCAAAGAGAACAGCCGGGCATGATTTTCCGAGTATCTATTCCATCCCTCGGATGTCAGAACGAGAGAGCCTAATCGCATACCTTCTATTACAAGGCGCATCACCAAAGATGAAGTGTTCAGCAGTTTGAAAGATTCGGCTATCTTTTTGATGACAGGATCAGATTCGGGATGATTGACAATTCTTACATTCGGCACACCGGGCTTTTCAAAACTCTCTCTACCTTCTGGAGAAAGCGGTATTATTCTTTCCATGCTTCTGCTGCCTGAAGTTGTAACCTCTGCTATCGTCTTTATTGCACCAAGGCTTTGCTCATAAAGATGCAAATATATCTTATCCGCGGGCATGTACTTAGCTAAATAATGCAATGATCGCTGCAAGGCGGTTTCAATATCCAGACTGCTGCAAATCAGTATGGTCATCTGATGGAAAAAATCACTTTCATCTACATTCATATTTTTCTCCGGAAGATTTTCATATTGTCATATTTCACAATCTAACTCCCAATTGCGAAATAACGCAAGCAATATTGCGAATATTCGTATTTTGGCAGGTCATACTTTTATAAGTATTTAATATCATTACAATCGAAAATTGGCACACTGTATGCTGAAGCATAACTCAAAATCAGGTCGGAGTAAAAAAAATGAAATGGATGGAGGTAATAAAGCTTCGGATTGCCGGAGAAGACCCGGAATCAGTTGAACAGAAAGTTGTCAGGCTGATAACGGATGTCAATCACAACGGCAGTATAAAAGCAATAAATCTGTATCGTCATGCCATGCTGGAAAATGATTTGAGTGTCCACCTCCATTGGGAATCAGAAAGCACAGAGCCCCAGGGTAGCGCTACCGGTCTCTGCCTGGTGCACTTGCTCAAGGAGTTCGGCTTGATTTCGCATTCCGTGTGGGTTGACGAGGGATATAGAAGTATTTCAAGTATGACCCCGATAAATGAGGTCATCGGGAAAGAAGGTTAGGAGGTATTCGTATGAATGCGTTAGTTGGTTTAAACGCTGTTACGCTCATTTTTGTAGCGTTATGTGTATTCGCCATTGGTTACCGCTTTTACGGGGTTTTCATGGCCAACAAGGTACTGAAACTGGATAAGGACAGGCCGATGCCGTCCGTAACCCAGGCCGATGGCATAGATTACGTTAAAACAAATAAATATGTGCTTTTTGGCCATCACTTTGCGGCTATCGCCGCGGCCGGCCCGCTTCTGGGACCGGTTCTGGCGGCTCAATTCGGGTATTTGCCGGGCGCACTATGGATTCTGATAGGTGCCGTGCTTGCCGGTGCGGTACATGACATGGTGGTGCTTTTTGCTTCGGTAAGGCATCGGGCGCAGAGCTTGGCAAAGATAGCAGAAAGTGAAGTCGGTAAGACAGGAGGCCTGGTTGCATCATTCGCCTTCCTGTTCATCCTGATTTTAACGTTGGCCGGTCTATCTATTGCAGTCGTTAATGCCTTATTTGACAGTGTCTGGGGCACCTTTGTTGTCGCCTCAACTATTCCCATTGCCATTCTCATGGGCATATGGATGCACAAGGTAAGACCCGGGGATGTCCTATGGGCAAGTATTATCGGCGTCACCCTTTTGGTGGCTTCGATCATGATTGGACCGCATATTGCAGCAAATCCGATACTGGCGGGCTGGCTGACCTTGAGTAAAAAGCAGCTTGCCGTGGCAATTCCTGTTTATGCTTTGATAGCATCGGTTCTGCCCGTATGGTTCCTGCTGGCACCCAGGGATTATCTGTCTACGTACCTGAAGATAACGACGATAGTGGCCCTTGCTGTCGGCATTTGTGTTGTTCGGCCCACGCTTCTGATGCCCCCGCTGACCGGATTTATTCACGGCGGTGGTCCTGTCATTCCGGGCAGTGTGTTCCCGTTTGTTTTCATCACTATAGCCTGCGGTGCAATCTCCGGATTCCATGCCATCATCGCTTCCGGTACGACACCGAAGATGATCGGCAATGAGAGGGAGGTGCTTTTCGTCGGCTATGGCGCCATGCTTGTTGAGGGTTTTGTGGCCATCATGGCTCTCATTGCGGCGTGTGTCCTGGTCCCTGCTGACTATCTCGCTATCAACAGTGCCCCCGCTGCATTCCAAAAGCTTGGTATCGACACCGTTAACCTCCCCTGGCTGGCGGCAGAAGTGGGTGAGAAAATTCAGGGCCGTCCCGGAGGCGCTGTGTCTCTGGCTGTGGGTATGGCGTATGTCTTCTCGTCCATTCCATTGCTCGAAAATCTGATGGCCTACTGGTATCACTTCGCCATCATGTTTGAAGCGGTGTTTATCTTAACGGCCGTCGATGCCGGAACAAGGGTGGGCAGATTCCTGCTCCAAGAGATGTTCGGTAAGATCATCCCCAAGTTTGGTGAGACGCATTGGATTCCAGGGATTTTGATTACCGGCATAATTTTTACGACCACCTGGGGATATCTCGTCTATACCGGAGATATTGCCACGATCTGGCCTCTGTTCGGGATGAGCAACCAGTTGCTTGCATCTAGTGGTCTGATTATAGTTACCACGATGCTGATCCGTTTGGAGCGTACGAAATACGCATGGGTAACTGCGGTCCCGGGTATCTTCATGGCTTTCGTCACCATATATGCAGGTTATCTCAACATCACGGAGAACTATCTGCCCAAAGGCAACTATGTTCTGACTGTGCTTTCCATAATCATCATGGCTTTGATGGTCATCGTCTTCGTCGTAACCTTTAAGCGGTGGTATGAACTTCTGAATATCAAGACTGACATCATCGACAAATGGGGTGAAAAGGTTCGCGTAAAGATTGCAGATGAAGATCTGACGATCGAGGAGGCAAAGGCATTGAAGTCACGGCTTGCCCATCAACCGGTCAGGACGTGATACGTTTATTAACAGATTCATTCTTCGCCAGGACATGGTGGAGGATGAGTCATCTGATAAGAAAGGAGGTTTTTAAATGAAAAGGTTAACACAAAAAATGAAGGACGAAGCCGTAAAGGATTTGAGCATGTACTTTGGCAAACCGCCATATGATGTAGAACATATCAGGCGTCATTACCTTTCGTCCGGTCTTTTCGATCAACAGATACTTGCGAAATACGGCAGGACACCCATCGACTTGATCAAGGAATTTAAAGCGATTCATATGTCTGAGAAAACAAAGGAAGAAGCCTTTATGGATCTCAAGATGTATTTCGGCGAACCGCCGGTACCGAAAGACTTGATTGAAAAGAGACTCTCTTCAGGTCTCCTTGAGTCACAAATTCTTGCAAAATATTTAATGACGGTTAATGACCTGATAAGAGAGGTGGAATTTGGAGTGTCGGAATGATACTGACTAAGACAAAAATTCAGGCACTGGAAACAAACTTACAACTTGGCTGATAATCATATTGCAACGGTGTTGGCCAATGAATTAGGAGGAAAATATGTTGGAAAAATCAAAGAAAGTAGCGAAAGGATTTGTAGCCAACGCGATAAATTTTTACAAGAGTTCCGGTAAAGATATTGCTCTGGCTGAGTTCACAAACACCAAAGGGCCCTTTGTTCAGGAAGAAATGTACATCTTTGTTCTGGACCAAAAAGGGGCCATGATTGCACATGGAGTCAATGAGAAATACATAAATAAGAACTTCATCGACCTCAAGGATTCCGATGGCAAGAGTTTCATCCGGGAGATCATTGATACAGCCGGGGAGAAAGGAAGCGGCTTTGTGGAGTACAAATGGTATAACCCGGTAACCAAAGAGATGAAACCCAAGCGCGTATACTTTGAGAAGGTTGATGATCTTATCTTTTGCGGTGGAATCTATGTAGAGAAGTGGCTGGATTTGATTTCCTATAATCTTCAGGCTACAACTGTAAATCTGACAACTGTATGAATACGAAATCTGAATCAGGACTTGATTAAAGTGATTTAAAAAATCAAGTCCTGATCCAGAATGCATTTCACAAACCGTTTCTTATTGATAAAATAAGTGATGTTGCAGGTATATCTTCTTTTCTGGGAACCTCCAGCTTGCGGGCTTTCACAATTCATGTTTATCTGATCATTCATAAATTATAGTCTGAAAAAAATATAATAAATAATTACACAATATTATGAAAGTAATAGTTTTTGCCTAGTATATTTTACGCAATTTTCTAGTATTGCATTTAAATAATATACTGTGTATTTGTTACACCGACCCCATAATGATATACTGCAAGCTGATCCGTGAGTGCATCTCATGTACAAATTCAACCTGATTAAAATATTATCCAAAAAAATTACATAGAAAATGCAAGATATTACACATCTGATTTCAGATGTTTTATTGAAAACTCAAGTTCTTTACCTTAAATGTTTCATTCAAAAGCATTTTTAAAATGATGCTTTTTCTGAGAGGTAGCTATGGAACTACACAGTCTGTTAAAGCGTCAAATTATACGCAATTTTGGAAGCGTGGATGCTATTCCAAGCGAATGTGAGAAAATTATTAGTTCGGTCAATGAAGCTTACTGGCAGATGGATATGGATCGTGAGATGTTAGAAAGGTCCCTTGATCTCAGTTCACAAGAATTGCTGCACGCGAACTCTGAAATGAGGGCTGTGTTTCAAGCCTTCCCGGATCTCCTTTTTCGAACAGACCGTGGGGGCACCATTCTGGATTATCAAACATCTGACGGTATAGAGTCACATATATTACGGGAAGAAGTGATTGGAAAGCAAATCGGTGAAATATTTCCGAAAAATGTCGGGATAAAGTTTGGTAAGGCAATTGATCGGACACAAAAGGAGAGATCCATTGTCAGCATAGAATATTCTGTAGCGGATCGGGATAAGGAACGCTGGTATGAGGCAAGATTATTGCCGCTTCTTGAAAGCCAGATTGTCATCATAGTACGCGAGATCACCATACGCAAGCAGACTGAGGAAGCATTGCGGGAATCGGAACAGCGCTTATCTGATATCATTGATTTCCTGCCTGATGCGACTTTTGCCATTGATCGGGAGGGTAAAGTCATTGCATGGAACAGGGCTATTGAAGAAATGACCGGTGTCAGGGCCGAAGACATGATAGGAAAAGGGGATTATGAATATGCAATACCTTTCTACGGGATGCGGAGACCGATACTGATTGACCTGGTATTTGTATCTGATGAAGAGATTGAAAATAAATATAGGTACATCAACAAAAAAGGAGATATTCTTCTATCTGAAGCTGATGTACCGCTGAAAAATCAACATCGCATACTTTGGGGGAAGGCCAGACCTTTATATGACAGAGGGGGTAATATTGTAGGGGCTATTGAATCTATCAGGGATATTACCGACCGCAAACATATGGAAGAAGCGCTGCGGGAATCAGGAGAGAAATACCGGTCTTTGGCGTCCACAGCCGACTCTATGTATCTTGTAGATAGAGGCTACAGGTATCTGTTCATGAACGACAAACATCTGTCAAGATTCGGCCTTCCACTGGACCAGATCATAGGCAGACCATACAGTGAATTCCATTCCGAAAAGTCCACAAAGGAGTTTATTGAGAAAGTGGACTACGTATTTGAAACAGGAAAATCAATCCAGAATGAATATAGAAGTGAAAGAGACGGCCGGTATTTTTTGCGGACCTATAGTCCTGTCAAGGACAGGGAAGGATTAATGACGATAGCCGTAACAGTAGCTTCAAAAGATATTACCGAACGCAAGCAGGCAGAAGAGGAGAGGGAGAGACTCATTTTTGAACTGAAGGAAGCACTGTCCAAAATAAGAACTTTGAACGGATTATTACCCATTTGCTCCGCCTGCAAGAAAATCCGTAACGATAAGGGTTATTGGGAGCAATTAGAGACTTATATAAGTGACCGATCGGAAGCCGATTTCAGTCATGGCATCTGTCCTGAATGTGTAAAAAAATTGTATCCGAAATTTAGCATCTGATGACCGGTTTATCCATATAGACATATAATCCGAGAGATTCAAACCCTGTCAATCTCAAACTTAATACGTAATAATCTGATCCAGGTTTTGTTTGGAGAAATGAAGTCTTGTTTTCCCATTTGTCCATTTTCAATATTATTTCAAAGACTAAGATATCATTTAATACCGGAATCCCCCCTGAAAATTTATGTTTGACATTTATTATTTGGTATGCCAAATAAATAAACAAACGGAAATATTTCAGTGAGGTTTTACGGATGCCCTCCGATGACAGACTCATTTATCTCATCTTTACTGCCCAACAAAAACTTCGTACTCACCTGACCAATATCATGAACAGAGAGAATGTTAAGGTGACGCCTGCCCAAGCAGGAATCCTTTTCCTTCTTTCGGAAAAAGACGGCCGGACCATGAGTGAATTGAGCCAGATATTGTCCATAGATAATTCCACGATTACCGGTCTGGTGGACCGTCTTGAAAAGGTGGGATTGGTCCGGAGAAAAGCTAGTCCTAATGATGGCAGGGCTTCGTTCGTGCACGTAAGTCAGCAGGGTATTGAAGAGATGAACAAGGCTAAGAGAATTGTTGGGAGAATAAACCAGGAAATCAAAAACGGGTTTAAACCCGAGGAGCTTGAATCTTTTAAAAAAATCCTGCGAAGTTTTTTTCAAAAATTCGATGCCGGTTCAAAATAGGGAAGAGACCTGCAGGTAACTATGCAAATGTTTCATAGGAATAAGGAAGGCGAATGATGAACATATTGACTGATAAATTTGCGACCGTGGATGGGGTCCGTCAGGGCCTCAAGAATGTGGGTTATATAGCCACCAAACAAATAGCCCATACTGTATATCTGGCTTACCATCTGGGAAAACCTGTACTCGTAGAGGGACCCGCCGGCGTTGGCAAAACGGAACTTGCCAAGGCAGCTGCATCTTTCATGGACGTTCCTCTGATCCGGCTTCAATGCTACGAGGGACTCGACGAATCGAAGGCACTTTATGAATGGAAGTATGGAAAACAGCTTCTTTACACCCAGCTTTTGAAAGATAAACTAGACAAGATTATCGAAGGGGAGACAAGCCTTGCCGAATCCATCGACAGGCTTCATCAGTACGATGATATTTTCTTTTCCCCCCAGTTTCTTGAACCGAGACCGCTTCTCAAGGCCCTTCAGGAAAGGGAAGGGGCTGTCCTCCTGGTGGATGAAGTAGACAAATCCGATGACGAGTTCGAGGCCTTTCTACTCGAAATTCTCTCGGACTTCCAGGTTTCCATCCCAGAGATCGGCACGATAGAGGCCACGTCAAGGCCTTTTGTTTTTCTCACCAGTAACAGCACGAGAGAGCTCGGCGAGGCCCTGAGAAGACGCTGTCTTCATCTCTATATTTCTTTTCCTGAGCAAAATATGGAGAGGGAAATCGTCCTGACCCGCGTTCCTGGCATATCGGAGAGACTGACCAGACAACTGGTCTCCTTCATACATCAGGTAAGAAAGCTCGACATTAAAAAACTTCCCTCCATCAGTGAAACCATAGACTGGGCAAAAACTCTGGTTATTCTCCATGCAGAAAGCCTGGACAAGGAACTGGTCAGGGAAACCTTGAACACGTTTCTCAAGGCACAGGAAGATGTCCGGGTTGCAGAAGACAAGATTTACACTCTAACGGAAAATGCCCTTCGTGAGGTCCCTTAATTTGGACAGGACTCTTGAAAATTTCATAATGGCCCTTCGCCGTTGCGGTGTCAGGATATCCGTTACGGAAACAATGGATGCGCTGCGGGCTGTGGCGCTGTCCGGCTACGGGGACCGACAGCTATTGAAGGATTACCTGTCCGCTTCTCTCGCAAAATCACTGCCGGAAAAAAAGGTCTTTGAAGTCTGTTTCAGCCGTTTTTTTGATATCAATGATGTTTCGGTGGAAGATATTCTTATGGAAAACCATGGTACGTCACCTGTCATACAGGGGGCGGCTTTCCTGACGAGGGCGCTTCTTGCAGGCGACGGCGGCGGTCTTGCCCTGGCATTAAATGAAGCTGCCGGAAGGGCTGAAGTCCGCAACATCCAATACCCGATTCAGAAGGGCATTTACATGCAGAGGGTTTTTAAGGAGCTCGGCATGGAGACGCTTGACAGGGATATCCGGAGGCTCACGGAAGAGGGAAGTCCGGAGGCCCTCATTCAGGTAGATGTCCTGGAGTCCATGCGGGATAATATTATCGAAAAGGTGGGAAATTTTATCGAGAGACAACTTGAACTTTACGCTGCGGGAAGGGCGGATGAACAGTTTGAGGGATATATAAAAAACGCGAGCCTCTCCGCTCTTGATGAACGGGATCTGGTTAGGATCCATAAAATTGTACAGAGAATGGTCAAGCGATTGAAAGACCGCCATTCGAGAAGGCAAAAAGCTGCCCGCAGGGGGCATCTGGACTTCAAAAAGACATTAAGGCATAGCCTTACCTATGGCGGGCTTCCATTCGATACCCGCTGGAAATCTAAAACGATAGATCGGCCGGAAGTTATTGCCATTTGCGACGTGAGCCGTTCTGTTTCGAATGTCGTCCGTTTTCTTCTCCTTATTTTATACAGCTTAAACGAGGTTATTCCAAGGATACGATCCTTCATATTCTGTTCAAATCTTGTTGAAGTGAGCTGCCTCTTCGAAAAATACTCATTGCAGGAGGCCCTGGCCAGGCTGCGGTCGGGGACTGATCTTCCGATTCTCATGAACCGGACAGATTACGGGGGTTCCTTTCTCGATTTCATGGATCATTATGTCGATTGCCTCACGAAGAGAGCAACGGTGATCATCATGGGAGACGCCAGAAACAACTATTGGGATCCGAGGACTGAAGCCCTCCGGTCTATTTCTGAGAGGTGCAGACGATTAATATGGCTCAACCCTGAGACACCGTCTCTTTGGGGATCGGGGGATTCGGAGATGAAGACGTACCTTCCATACTGCAATGTGGCGCGTGAATGCAGCACCCTTCATCATCTTGAAAAGGTGGTGGAGTATCTGCTTCGTGTAAATTAGGTATGGGTGTTGAAAATAATCCTATCAAAATTGGAGATAAGTAAGTTTATGGACAGGTGTTTGTCTCATATGTATATATTTAGAAATGTTCCTTTAACATTTACGGGATGATTGTCTGAAAATTTATATTTTATTAAATTGTATTCAGGCAAATGTCCCCCTGCCTGTATTTTAACGTAGTCGACAATATCATATAGAGAAACGGGCAAGTCACGGATCAAAGCGCGCTGCAACATCCGGTCGGATTGTTGATACACCGCAGGAATATTAATCGGCCTTTTATTGATATATTCTATTAGGTGTGTCACATTCTTCCTTCATGCATAATCGCACAATATTTCTTAACTGCTCTTCCTTTATGGGAGGCATATGGTGATTAGCTTTTTCACAATAGCACCGGTTGTTGATATTCCGACAGCGTATTGCACCTGCCATGATAATTTTTTTTATGGCATCATCGCTGTCTTCTGCATCAACCTTTATTTCATAATTGCAGGGGACGGGACACGCGAATGAGTAAGTCATAACGGTTCAGTCCTTTCATAAAATATTTCAAAGCCTTTATTTATGTTAGGGTTTCCGCGTGCGAATTACTATCATGCGATCACTGATTCTTCGCTTCTCATTGCCTAATTTTTTGTGTTGATTTGTCTTACCTTGGGTAAGGAAAAAGATGAAGAAAATGAAAAATCAACATCCTTGTTCCGGGTGCTGATTGCCGTGGAATATTTCAGGGGCACAATGATGACTTCGTAGTTTTAAGTGTATGGCAAATAGGACATAAAGCCTAAAAAGCGACTTGTGTATACCGGAGGGGGCAATTCCCAATTTTGTTATGGGTCGTAAATCTTCGGTATCCGGAAGATATGCAGATACTGCTCCAACCCGACGGATCGGAACTTATCCTGGATGATGGCTTCCAAGGTGCGGCTCACATCTGTGCCGGGTCTCGGCGTCTGGCATTTGAGGACCAGCCGGTTGTCGTACTTCCTGAAACTGACACAGACGTTGTCATAAGCCAAATAGACAATGCCCGGCAGGGAGACGATATTCTCATCAAGAATGACCTGACGGGCGAGGATGATTGATCTTAGATAATCAGGCAAGGAGTAGTGCTTTACTATCCTTTCACCGAGATAGGGATGATAGGACTCGATAAAGTCGTCATCAATCTCCCTCGATTTGTGATCGAAGGTTTTTCTGTATACAACCATCATTTTTTTGCCGATCTCAAGGAGCAGACCCCCCAGCTCCGCACGGCTGGCCGCATCTTCCCGGAATCCCATCTGGAGAGCCAGCATCTGCGCCATGACAGCGGTGGCATAGCACCGGGCGAATATGACCTCCACATCCTTTTCGTTTCTCCCATATTGATATAGGGCCAATGTGATGATCATAGCCTTTGTCTGCACCATTCCTAGACGGGTCACCACATCGTAAAAGCTGGCCGCCTCCCCTCGCCTAAGGCTTCCAAAATAGACCGAGCCCGCTATGCCTTGCAGCCTCATCCAAATATCATCGCCTATTTTATCCCTGAGAAGATCGATTTCCTTGCGGCTGGCATTTACATTATCCAGTGTTGTAAAGACATCGGGATGAAAAAATCTGCTGTCGATACAGTCTGCCATTGTAGTCTCAATTTTATCAATCAACTGTAATGCCCGTTCAATCTCCATTGCCGCCCCCTTTATAGAAGAGATTACTCATGGCATAATGCGATTATGGATCACAACCGCCCTGGTTATGCATTTCTTTATAGTTCCCGAGGCAGCGGATTTTAGACTATTACATTTTTCTATTACTGATGTTTTTTTGTGCAATCAGTCTTTCCAGTTCATCTAAAAACGATAATTGGGCATCGCCATTTTTCAGTAAATTGTGGCCGGATGCTTTTAACGATTCATATTTCGACCAATCGAATTCAGTTTGTAATTGCTTATCGCTGTAATCGATTGGCAACAATAGATAAATGAAACAATTATCATTAATCCATCCGACACAGTCATTTCCACAGCACCTTCTGTTTACAAAAATGCACCACTTCATATCCGACCTCCTTAATCATCTGAATCATCCCCTGATTCATATATAAGGGTTTATTTTGTTCTATCACTTTCTGAATATACCGTGCTCCAAAAATAGGAGGGTTATGACTCCCATCACAAATCCATTTCCGATAATAGGTTGCATGATCCGCGGGAAGTTATGAAAAAAATCGGCTGGCATAAAAGCAATCACCGTTGCAATGAGAATAGGCATACCTATAATCATTCCATCGTCGAAGTTGAATTGTTCCAAAGCCTCGAAGGCCACCGCCAGGCCGGCAGACACCTGGGCGCAAAGTGTATATAACATAACGCTGCCGATTACAACAGAAGGGACGATCCCCAAAAAACCTATTACCATGGGTGAAAAGGATATTATCAGAAGAACGACCGCCGCCGGTATTAATGTGAATCTTGACAGACATCCTGTAACCGTGACGACACCGACACTGACGGAATAATTGACCTGCCCGATTACCCCAAAAATCCCGGACGCCACATTGGCGAGGCCGGTAAAAAAGATACCCCTGTTGACCCGTTTGTTTATGTCTGGCGATTTTACTAAAGCATTTATAGATTGCATCGATCCCAAATCATTAATAGATAAAGCAACAAAACAGACGAGAAAAGAGATTAATAGCCCAATATCAAAAGAAAGACTGCCGATCATATCCTGAAGAAAGGTCGAGAGAAACCTTAATGACACAGATGGATTCATATCAAGGCTGCCCGGGAAAATAATGAAATAGACGACGCTTCCGGCAGCCATGGAAATCAGGATCAGAATGGATTTCCAGACCCCCTTAAGGAAGCGGTGGAGAATCAGAGTAGCGGCAGTAAGTGTTAAGGCATAGAACATGTTTGCCTGCGGTGTTATCCCTTGCGGTTCTGTTACCAGCCTCAGGATGGTAGGCGTCAGAGTGAAGGCAATCAGCAGGAGCACTACTGCCACAACGCGGGGGGTGAAGAGCCGCTGCAGATATCCGAAAATGCCCGTAATGCCCGCCAGGGCGAGGACAAAGCCCCCGCAGATGATTGCTGTGTATATGGTATTCATATCGAAAGCACTGCTGGAAATTATACCGATAAGAAGTACGGAAGATGGCCCTATGACAAGGGGCAGGCGATGACCCCAAAGGACCTCGATAAGGAGGAATACAGCCATGATGAAGGCTGTCTTTTGCAGATATACAGTTATCCCGGCAGGACTGGTGAAGTGGACTGCACCGGCAACCTTTCCCAAAATGACCATAAACGGCACCAACAGGGCGCACCACTGAAGCCCCATTAAAAAAGATTCACCCAGAGGCGGCTTATCTTCCAGGCCGTATTTGAATTCCATGGTCGATCCTTATTCTTAGCGCCGTCTTGCTCAGTTAACGTTATTTCCTGTTGTTTCTCGTTGATCTACACATTTTATGTACAAGGTATTTCATAAAGCATTCCTGTTCATCAGGCAATACAAATCATAAAGGATTTGAGGAAAATCTTTAGAAGAATTATAATAGAGGAAATTTCTACTTTATGAGAGGCAAGAGATGAAAATTGAATTAAATTTATTCGCTTCTCTCGCACAATACGCACCGGATAAAATAGGCGGCCATAGCCGCCAAATAATGGAAGTGGCTGAAGGGACCACGATCATGGGACTTCTTAAAGGTTTGGAGCTCCCCATTGATAAAATCAAAATGATTTTTGTAAACGGCCTGCACGCAACAGGTGATGAAGTCCTGAAAAACGGGGATAGGGTGGGCGTTTTTCCCCCTGTCGCCGGGGGCTAGAAGGTGCTAAATAATTTTGACCTGCAAAAATATATCTCCGTTTCCCCAATCCATTTTCAGCAATTGATCCGGTTCTAATCGCCTGCCATTAAGAAGGACTTCCTTGCAACCGGTCCGGAAATCATCCAACCGGTCTGTGACGACATTCTTAAAAATGTTTCCATCGATCCAGATTCCTTGCTCTAGGAAAAGAGGTCCCAGTTCCTGAAGCGGCAGATTGAAAAGTTTCACGAACACCCGGCCCGGCCGCGCTGAACAGGACATTCCTTCTTTCTTGTAAGATATCTGGTCACGCATCCGAGCATAGAAACCGCCTTTTCGCATCACCGCCCCAGCCAATCCCGGCATGGCGGCAGAAAGGGACAGGGTTGACCCATCCCGAACTGTGGCCGTATTCACATCATCGACAGGCTGACCGTCCAGGAAGATCGTTTGGATCCTTTTTTCAAGGTATTCGGGCGAGATGCCGAATTGTTCGCAGAGAAATGATTTGACACTGCACTCAACATCTCCCTTAAGCCAGAATCCATTCTGCAGAAGCTGCGAAAAGGCAGTGGTCAAGCCTGCTTCTATTGTAAGAGAAACATTTTCTGGAGGAATACCACGAGCCATTGTCTTTCTGCCTGATTTCCTGCCATGGTTTATCTTTGGCATTTATATTTCCGTATAAAGGAACGGGGCAGCTTGTTGAAGGCTACCCCGACCAATGATGCTCTGAACGACTTCTACCTACCAGTTATACACCTTGTCCAGATCCTCATCCTTCACCTGGAATGTAATATCATGGGGTGGAAGTTTTTCTTTCTTGAAGTACTCGGGCAGCCGGTCATGTTTTGAAGTAAAGCCGGCACGTTCATTAAAGTCTCGCTCCATCTTGAGCACTTTCTTGCCCAGTTCAGTGACATCGTTCGCTGTCAGGTTCAGACCGTAAAATGCATTGAGCAAATCGATCAGCGCCTGGAACGTATCCGGTTGATCGAGCACGGCAAAGGCGATAAAGAGACAAGCGCCCGTGGAATCAACGGCTGCGGTGGCAATCTGCAGATTCCTTGAAAGTTCAACCTGCCCCTCCGGCTTCAGTGGATCCACATAACCTCCCACCTTGAGGATGTTGGTGGCAACCGCATATCCCGCTGTGTGATCGGCGCCCATGGTGCTCGTCGCATAGGTTACCCCAATGCCCTGAATCGCACGAGGGTCATAGGCAGGCATGGCCTGACCCTTGACAATAGGAACCCTTTCAACACCGAAAACCTTGCCGGTTACAGCGGCCCCGTTTCCAAGTATTCGTCCCAGGTCGGTGCCTTTTCCCACCTCCTTAAGCAGCCTGATAGCCGCCTCGGCGTCCCCAAACTTCGCCAGGCCTGCCTCCATTGCCACGGCAATAGTCGCACCCATCTCAATGGTATCCAGACCGTAATCATCATCCAGGCGGTCGAGCATGGCGATCGCGTCCAGATCGTCGATCCCGCAGTTTGCGCCGTGGGCCCATACCGTCTCATATTCCGGCTGTTTGGTCAGGTAATGGCCATCCTTATCCATATAAATCCCCGAACACTGGATGACGCAACCCCGGTGGCAGCCATGGGTGGCAACACCGCCTCTAGCCTTTTCTGTTTCCGCCTGGGTTTCTCCGCTGATCTTGGAGGTTCCCAGGAAGCGGCCCCACTGGAAGTTATGGGTCGGATATGCACCGGCTTCATTGATTACGTTAGCCAGTATGTTGGTGCCAAAAGCGGGGAGTCCCTCGCCGGTAACGGGGTGTTTTCTCAGACCTTCAACCCAGACTCTATTGGCCTTGGTGAATTTCTCCGGGTCTTTGGGGGTACGGTTTGTCAGCCCTGTATCATCAAGGACGATAACCTTTACGCCCTTTGAACCCATTACTGCACCGCACCCGCCGCGTCCGGCATGGCGGGCTGGCCGCTGTTCCATGTCGGTAAAGGCTACGGAGGCGGCGGCCATCTTCATTTCTCCCGCAGGACCGATGGAGATGCAGCATATCTTGTCTCCGAACTCTTTCTTCATCTTATCCACGAGATCGTAATTGCCCAGCATACAAAGGCTGTTGTCCGCGGTTATCTTCACCCCGTCCTTGTTTATGAATATCTTATACATATCGCTATTTTTGGGTTTTCCTTCCAGGATAATTGCCGCGTAACCCAATCTTGCCAGCACCTGTGAAGGCTGCCCCCCCGAGTTGGACTCTTTGATGGTGCCCGTCAGCGGGCTCTTACAGCCGACAGAAATTCGCCCCGACTGGGCGGCGGCCGTTCCACTGAGCAGGCCTGGTGCGATGACGATTTTGTTATCCTCACTCAAGGGATGACACAGTGGCGGCACTTCCTTGGAAATGACAGAGGAAGTCATAGCCCGGCCCCCTAATCCGGCATATTCCCCCAGAGGAACAGCATTCGCTTTCGGACCGCCAGCGGCCCCCATGTTGATTCTGAGAATTTTGTCCATAAAAGTCCTCCTTTCCCGGTGGGATTGTCCGAGGATTCAAAAATCTTTCGATGCTGAACCCTGTTACAATTAAATTAACGCAAGAACTACCGACTATCCATATTCAAATGAATTATAGCCTGAAAAGAAGAGATATATACTGGAGAATGGACGTATGTTAAATTCAATATACGTTTTTCTATAGAATGTGTCAAGAAAAACGAATAAGAAATGAAATAATCTTGCATAAAAAGCAGATATAATGAATTGCTGAAACGTTCAACGAGCCGAGCGAAAAAGTTTAAATAATGATTGACAATAATAATTATTAGATTATAATGATTATAAAATAAAAATCATTCTTGCATATAATGCGCATAAAAAAGAAAAAATCTATAAAAATTACACCACAGAGGCTCGCAATTCTTGAATACCTGGAGGGAAATAAATCTCATCCGTCTGCGGCGGATATTTACAGGGCGGTATCTGAAAAGTACCCGATGATGTCTTTTGCGACGGTATACAACACCCTGGAAAAGTTGAGGGAAAAAGGTCATGTTCTTGAGCTTTCCATTGATCCCGGGAAGAAGCGATTTGATCCAAATGTAAAACCTCACCATCACTTGATATGTGTGAATTGTAAAAAAATTATCGATGTTCATCGTAATTTCGCACTCGATTTGCCGGAAGGTGAGAGGTGTGATTATGAGATAATCGGGAACCATGTTGATTTTTACGGAATCTGTCAGAGGTGTAAAAAAGCAAAACATTCTTGAATAAATATAGGAGGTGTTGACCCATGGCGAAGACAGAACAGTTTTTAAAAGAGGCATTTGCAGGAGAATCACAGGCGAACCGCAGGTATCTGGCCTTTGCAGCCTCGGCCGATCAGGAGGGCTATCCACAGATTGCCCGTCTCTTCCGGGCTGCAGCGGAGGCTGAAACCGTCCATGCTCATAACCACCTGCGGGCACTCAAAGGGATCAGGAGCACCAGAGAAAATCTCCTCGAGGCCATCGCCGGTGAAACACATGAGTTTAAAAAAATGTATCCGGAAATGATCGAAGCTGCTAAGGCCGAAGGGAATAAAGTAGGGGAAAGATCATTCACTTATGCAAACGAGGTAGAGAAGGTCCACGCCCAGCTTTATCAGAAGCTTCTGGATGGTTTGGCGGGCACACAGGAGAGCTATCCCTATTATGTATGTCCGGTCTGCGGTTTGACAGCGGAGAAGGAAGCTCCTGATGTATGTTCCGTGTGCGGAACAAAAGGGAAGATGTTCCGTCGTGTTGATTGATATAATTAGCAATTATAAATTGTAATTTATGGGGGCGGGAGCATGGAAGTAGAATATATACCCATATTCCTTGAGGATAAGAAAAACGGGATTGTGAATGGCGCTTGGATGCATGATGATGCGTGTATCAGCATGAGGATATTGCCCCTTGCGTATACCTCGGATCTCGGCATTTTCAGGCTGATAGTCAGTGATGTTGATTCGGCTGCGAGTGTGCTCAGGGGAAAGGTCTTCATGGTAAGACAGTCATCCGGTGCTGTGGAGCTGGTTCCTGACCAGTCATGCGGCCTCAAGGATATTCTTAAAACACTTGCCGTGAATGGTATAGATATTGAGCTAACCAGCATAATACCCGGGATATATCAGGGCTGATAATCCACACATCATCTGCCGGTACGGCAGGTAAAAAAAGTGGGGTTAGGTTATATGGTCACGGAAAAAATCAGCTCCAGGATTGTCTCTGAGGGACTTCCGCGGCCATTCCTTCTCCGTCAGCCAGTGGATATACTTGAGAGTGACAAACCCATCGAACCAGCAGTGAAAGGCATTGAGTAAAGAAACCCTGGTCTTGTATTGCCGCCGGAATCTCTCCCATATGTCCGGGAACCCACGACCTTCCAAAAATTCTCTCGTGGCAGGATGCTTCAGGCCGGTAAGTATCTGCTCGGCCCTCTCATCGGCGTGGGTGGAAACCGCCGTAAGGAGTTCACGCAGGCACACGAACACCCGGAAATCATAAACCAGAAAGTCTTTTTTACCATTCAGCGCCGCTTCGGCCATACTCTTTCCCGTGCCGAAGGGCACGCGTCGGGAGATGCGTGCTGAGGGATAGACCGTGGTATTTTTTATTTCATAAATGCCGCCTGTTTTCGCAAGCTCCACGCAAAAGTAGAAGTCCTCCCCTGCCTGCCTGCGGGAGGGAAAACCGCCGGCTCGGATGTAGCCATCCGCAGTGAAGCAAAGACAGGAGCCGATGGTGTGAAAGGCATATGGTGAGCCTGCCCAGCGCAAACCTCCTACGTAATACTTTAAAAATGCCTCGTAGGCGTCAATGGCAGCCTGATGCTCAGGCGAATCTGCCTGCTGGTGCTTGAATGGAATGGTTCCGCCTGCACGATGACTCCTGCGGAGTTCGCGTCCCGTGTTTTCTATGTAGTCAGGGGATACGATGGTATCCGCATCAAGGCTGAAGAAGATAAAATCCCGAAGGTTAATCGATTTCTCCAGGCCCAATAAAAAAGTAAGTATGCTGTCGCACCCGATTTTTCGGGCCAGCCCCACGCCTCCCCAGGGAGGAAGTTCATTTCCCGGAGAAGATGCGTCCACCCAGACGAGTGGACAAGGTAAATCACAGTTCTGGCTTTCCAGCCACTTCAAAGTTAATGCGTTATCTTCAATCTGTTCCTTAAGCTCAACCTGATTCGCCGTTCCGCGGGAATCCATAGGCCGATTGTTTACGACTACCAGAATAAGGGTTTCGTCCAGAATGCCTTTAGGAACATTGTTGTACAGAGATTGAATCGTTAATGGAAGGTAGCTTGCTTCCGCCAGCGCCGGGATGACGACAGCCTGGTGATAGCTCCGGTTGCGGTCAAACTGACCAAGAATCGGCCGGACAACTGCTCTTTTATTAAAGTATTTCATAGAAAATACGCAAAGACAGGATCATTCACACAGAAAATAATGAGATCACACAACAGTTATTTGTGTAGCTGAAGGGTTCCTCATAATTGTTGGTACTTGTTTATGTTGATGTTTATAATATGATAGACGATTATCGTATAAAATTTTCCTTGACAATAGAACGTTAGTTCTATATCATGGTTTTACTATGGAAGAAAAAAGGCGAACTCTCAAGACTGTTGAGAAAATAATTGCGGCTTTTTTCCGTGAAAACAGGCGGATGCCGACATATGCCGAAATGATTGATCTCCTCGGTGTACGGTCAAAGAGCGTTGTCCATTTCTGGGTGAAAAAGCTTCTCACTGCAGGATTGCTGGAAAAGGATTCGCGCGGATTTTTAAAGCCGTTACGTCGTTCTCTTGTCCTGCCGATGGTTGGAGAGGTTGCTGCGGGATTTCCTTCTCCTGCAGAGGAAGAACTCCGTGACATCATCTCCTTTGATGAGTACCTTATTACACGGCCTGAATCTTCCTTTCTTCTAAAGGTGAGTGGCGATTCCATGGCTGGAGAGGGCATCATGGCAGGCGATCTTGTGATTGTGGAGAAGGGTAGAGACCCCAAAAATGGTGATATCATCGTTGCTGAAGTAGACGGCGAATGGACGATAAAGTACTTCAGAAAGGAAGGGAAAAACGTCGTCCTGGAGGCGGCTAATCCGAAATATCAGTCCATCAGACCAAAATCGGAACTGCGGTTGGGAGGTGTCGTTACAGCCGTGATAAGAAAATACCACAGATAAAATATTTACACCCAACTTCAGGAATTTTACAGATGATGCTTTTGAAAATTGTATTGGTGATTATAGTAGGTTTTGTCTTCGGATGTGGGTTTTTCTATTTCACGCAGGAGGGCATGATTTTTTATCCATCAGTCCTTCCGCCTGATTTTAAATATGGCTTCCCTGCCCGCTTTGATGAGATTATGTTGCCGGTTGATGGTGCCGTTATCAATGCGCTGCATTTTAAAACAGAGAATCCCAAAGGGGTTATTCTCTACTTTCACGGTAATGCAGGTAACCTTAGTGGCTGGGGGGATATTGCCGTCGATTTTACCAGGCGTAGTTACGATGTTTTCATACCGGATTACAGGGGGTATGGTAAAAGCGCAGGAAAAATAAAAAATGAAGAAATGCTGCACCGGGATGCCGCGGTAGTTTACAATTATCTGAAGGGATATTATCCTGAAGATAGGATTATTTTATATGGCAGATCGCTCGGGTCCGGGGTTGCTGTCTATCTGGCAAAGACGACCAGACCGCATATAATTATCCTGGAGTCGGCATTTCTCAGTATGAGAGATGTCGCTGCCTATCATTATCCTTTTATACCAGGGAAAATGCTTGATTTGGGACTCAAATATCCGATGCGCTCGGATTTGTGGATTTCCAGTGTAAACTGTCCCGTTTATCTGTTCCATGGTACAATTGATGACATTGTCCCCTATAGCTCAAGTGAACAGCTCCTAAAACTGATCAGGGCAGAAAGCCGACTGATTAAAATACCGGGCGGCGGACACAACGATTTGAGCAAGTTTAAAATTTATCAGAAGGAACTGGATCGCATCCTCAAATAGAGAAAATTCTGGACACCATACCAGGTCAGTAAACACGTTATCTCTATGTGGTATCTAGACAATAACCTCAGTATTGTAATGAAAGGAGATTAAATAATGAGAGCAGGTTACAGATGGACTCGCTTCCTGACCGATAATGCTGCGGTATCAGACCAAGAGACTGCCTCGGTTGATGAATTCGGGAAAGGTTGTAAGATTGGTCTTGTCCTTTTAAGAATGATGTTTTGTTTTTTACTGATTATCTTCAGTTCGTTTTATGTGTTTACTGAATCGGCGATGGCCGGCAAGGCCGAGGAAATTAAGGAAGATGTCAAACAGGGGGTAAAAGAAACAAAGGAAGAATTTAAGAAAATGCCGGAAGAGTTGAAGAAAGCGGGCAAAGAGATGAAGAAAAAGTCCGAAGATGTTAAAAAAGGCATAGAAGTAGACATTGAACAGGGGAAGAAAAACATTCAAAGTATCACGAAGTGAAAAGCCTATTCATAGCATCACTGGCATATTAGGAACTTCTTATTGGTGCAGCCTTTTTCTGTAGCCCGTCAGAGGTATAGACATTTCTGGGATTCCAGAGCATCCAGCCATTGGAGCCGAAATCCTCAACTGCCTTTATCTGTTCCCTGATTTCGACACCGGTGAAGTGTCTCCTGTCAAACGCATAATCTTTGAATGCCTGCAGCCAGGGCCTGAAACGGATAGTCGGAAGATTGGTTCGTTCTTCAGCTCTTTTCAGCGAGAGATAAACAATTCTGTTTGAGTTTGCCACAGGGTTCCTGTAGCCCGGTATTCCTAAGTGAAATCCCGAAGGATAGAGCATAAGTGATATATAATCAATGTGAGGCGAAAGATGCTCTATTGATTGACCAATCTGTGTATCATTAAGGTTCCAGGCCGCATAACCAAAAATGTCCGCGGCAACGAAAACGTTATAGGGTGCAAGTCTCCGCTTTGCCTCCATAAGGAACCCTGAAATGCTGTTTACTCTGTTTTCTTCCGTATTAGGTATTCCGAATGTAAGTCCTTTATGATCCGGGAACCTGACATAGTCAAACTGGATTTCGTCAAAGCCATTCTTAGCAGCCTCTATTGCAAGGTCGATATTATAGTTCCAGACCTCTTTTTTGGAGGGGTCTACCCATATGAGGCCTTCCCTGTCTTTCCATATATTGCCGTCACGTGTCTTTACTGCCAAATCCGGCCGCGCTGTACCCAGAAGATTGTCCTTGAAGACGACGATCCGGGCAATTGTATAAATCCCTTTCTCCTTCAGGGGCTGCATTGTGCCGTTTATATCCTTTAATATTATCAAGCGCTGGGCGCCTATCTGAGAGGCAAGAGGGATCGAACTCTTGTACGGTATAATGCCCCTGTCTCCCTTCATATCAATAACCAGTGAATTCAACTCTGTTTCGTTGATATACCTGAGTGCCGAGTTCCGGAGTGTCCTGTCTCCTATGCCATAAACAGTGAGATATAGGGCTTTTGGCTTGAAGGGGTTTAACTTTATCTCAACCGGTGATATTGCTGGCTGTGCAGCGATCTCTAGTTCTGCTCTTCCATATCCATGTGCCCGTGCTGCAATCTTATGTACAGAAGACTTCACGGGGAAGAGTCCGTTTTCATCCGTCACTATCACCTCACTGCTGTTGATTGTTACAATGGCACCCTTCAGCGGCAAATTTGTCTTAGCATCAAGTACTCTTCCAGTTGATAAGACATGATCACTGTGATCATCGGTATCACCGGAGTGAACACGAATGTTACTGTCAAATGCCAACATTGAGAATGATGCCGCCAGAAGTATAACAATAAATATTATTTTGTCTCTTTTCATTCCTTTTTACCCTTGTTTCCAGATGTCATCTTGCTTAATAACATCTTTTGATTTGTTGGATTTGCGAATATCCATTCAAATGCCTTGCCTCTGCTGACATTTGTCAGTAAATAGCGGGGGAGTTTCATTACATGATCGGAAGCATCGGCACTGTGGCCTTCAATAGTGAAAGTGCCCACATATCCGGCTTCCGCGGCTTTTTTTATCAGAAAGTCATCATTGATACCAAAAGGCCAGGCAAGCATGTCTATTTTAACGTCAAGTTCCTTCTCCAGCTTTGCTTTAGACTTCCTCATTTGCATATCGACGAATTTCTCGTATGCTGAGGAACTCAATCTCTCGTGTTCTTTCTTGAAATTGGGATGCCAGTAAGTGTGAGACTGAATATCGAAAAACCCGGTTTTTTTTAGTTCCCTGATCTGATCCCATGTCATGGCATATGAAGCGTTCGATATCGCGGATGGATAGATGAAGATGGTCACCGGGATGCGATATTTCTTCACCAACGGGAGCATATCTGTATAGACGGATTTATGCCCGTCATCGGCAGTGATCACGACAGATCTGGGAGGCGGAGGCAGGCCTTTTCCCAAATAATAGTCGACAAGCTGTCTGAGGGGTATTATGGAGTAGCCGTTTGTCCTCAAATACTCAAGATGGGACACAAAGACGGGAGTTGTTACGGTCATGTTATCGGCCGCCGTCGGGCCGAAACGATGGTATAAAAGTATTGGAACCTGTAAGGAGGCAACGGACTGATAGTTCTTATCCGCTGCATTTGCCGGAATAAGCAATATAATAGAGAGTAGAAGAAGGGATATGCATTTTATTGTGCATCTATTAATCATTTTATCCGACTTTCTAATGAACATCAGGATCTGCTGCTCCCCGCATAGTTAATTGGATTTTTGCACTTGCCGTTGAGCCAGACCGCATAATGGACATGGCTTCCTGTAGCGGCGCCTGTAGAACCGACGTAGCCGATGACATCTCCCCGCTTGATGCTCTGTCCCACATGTACAGTATTCTTTCGATTGTGAGCGTAATAGGTGGAAAAACCATGACCATGAGCGACTACAACGATATTGCCCCCGCCTCCGTTCCAGCCGGAAAAGACGACAACCCCGTCCGCTGTTGTCCTGATAGGAGTACCGGGATCAGCGGAAATATCAAGACCTCGGTGAAATTCGTACTGTCCTGATACCGGATGAAGTCTCTTGCCGAAAGGCGAAGAGATTGTCCCCTGGACAGGAAAGCCGTTGGGGGTGGCGAGATAAAGATCCTTTTGCGACCGCAGATAATCCTTGATGGCGCCGACGGTCTTCATCGAAGATTCGATCTGTTCCTGTACCTGATCGATTTCGAATGACCCCATGTCCGACGTGTCTACATTATCGAAGATCTTTTCTTTGGAACCCAGGGAAACCAGATGATGGAGGTCTTGCTCCGCCTTCTTCAAAGATACCAGTGTGGCCTTGAAGTCGACGACCTTTTTCGAATAATCATGAAGTTGTTTTTCCATATCCTGATATCTGATGGCGTAGGGCAGCATGGACAAGAGATAAACAGCACCGACAATGCTGCAAATGGTTGATAGAAAGACTCCGATGGCAGGGACATTCATATTAAGCGATCTGCGGGAATTATCATGAGGGATAAACATGATGGTGACGGGAGTAAGGGCTTTTTTAAAGAATATTTTGATTTTTCTGTAATGTGGCATAATGGCCATCCTTCAAAAATTGATTTGAAATATTCTTCCGGGGCAGAGTCTATGAGGACACCGTCCTAATTAAGTGCATCCCCTGTCTTTATTTTAGAAAATTTATGGGTATCAATATAAATATCGCTAGAAAAATCAATATATTACCCATATAACTTTCATCTGCCGAAATTTTCTGATCTGCAATTGTTTATATATTCGGCAATTTAATGCACTTCCTTAAACTTTTATACGCGGCTTCCCATGGATGCAATTCAGGTATGATATCCGATGGCTTGCTGATAGTATCGGCATACAGAGAAAATAAGAATGTAATGGGGATCACAAAATAAGAAATTATTTAGTGGATGATGATTTTCCATAGAAATAAAAAGAAAAACTTTAGCTTAGATTAATGTACACGTCTTCCGATATTAATAATTAATGGATATATCATCAAGAATTATGGTATAAGTTACTAATTATAATCACCAAGGTCATGGATTAATAACACACAGCCAACAAATGCGTGATTGAAATGATTATGGCACTTTCGGGAAACGTAAGTGCAGATTAGGAAGAAAAATTTCAACTTGCTGCATTAAGAGTGATAGGAGGTTAAATTATGACGTCGGTGTTTTATTTCCATAATGGCCAGACCGCTCATTCTATAGAGACATTAATTAAAGTTCTCGAAACCCTTGACGAAGAAACATTCAAATATCACTGCAATAAGGACAAGAACGACTTTTACAACTGGTTGAGCACAGGCTTGAATAACGCAAAGGCAGCAGAAGGAATAAAGGCAGTAAAAACAAAGAAAACAATGCTTGCTAGGCTTAAACAGCTTTAGTATTAGATATTCAACCATCTTTTAAGTGTAAAAGTAAGTTAAAGAATACGTCTCTCAGCTGAGAACCGATTATTCCTGAAATGCATAGATGATATCTTCACTGCCTAAGTTGGTTTAAATATTGTAAGGTTATCAGGATACAGACGGCAAAAGTAGAAGGTATGTAAACTTCGGAATCGGGAGAAACTTGTTTTTTGATCTTAGTTTATTAATAGTCTATTAGATTCGAGCTTTGGCAGACCCTGTAAAGCATATATGCCCCATCGGGGGCGGAAAAGGCGGGTCCGGCAAGAGTTTTGTAACCGGCGGTCTCGGGATTCTGCTTGCAAAACAAGGGTACAGGACACTTCTTATCGACATTGACTTTGGCGCTGCGAATCTGCACACAATCCTCGGCATACCTCATCCGGACAAAAGCATTTCAGATTTCATCAGTAAAAGGGTAAGAACACTTGAAGAGACGGTTGTACCTACGACTGTTCCCGAACTCTATTTCATCAGCAGTGCGATGAATAATCTGGACATCACCAGTCTTGCTCATGAGCAAAAAATGAAGCTGTTGAGACATATCTCCAAGCTTCCTTACGATTATATTCTGTTGGATTTAGGTGCGGGGACGTCCTTTAATACAATTGATTTTCTTATGATTTCAAACTCTGGTATTTTAGTAACTACACCTGAGCCGACTTCTATAGAAAATATTTACCGTCTTATCCGTTCCGTCTATATCCGGAAGATTCGCCAGGTGCTCAACGTTAGTAATTACAGGGCATTGGCTGATGAAGCTGAAAGGAGAAACAGAAGAGCTACCATAAATAATCCGGAAGTCCTTCTTAATATCATGAAAGAATTGGATCCGGAAAAAGGGGAGAACCTTGAGAAGGCTCTTCAGGAATTCCATTTCAAGCTGATTCTTAATCAACTGAGAAAACAAGATAATCCTAATACAGGCGTATTGATCTGTAAAATTATAGAAAGGCATCTTTCTCTGAAGATGCATTTTCTTGGCAGTATCAGCTTTGATGATAGAGTTCATAATTCAATCTGCAAAAAAATACCATTTCTCGATCTTTATCCTTATACCCAGACCGCCCTTGACCTCAGGGAGTGCTGCAAAAACATGCAGTCAATAATAAAAGAGAAGAAATCTATTTTCTCGAATTATCATTGATTATATTTGCATATTAAGGATAAAAAAAGATCCCATGAAACCTGTCCGGGAACAGAACTACTATGAGCTGCTGGAGCTTTCTCCTGACGCATCTCCATTGGAGATCAGCCGAGCCTATAAAAAAGCGTTTGAGCTTTATCATGACGGGTCAATGGCAAGCTATTCCTTCTTTTCCGCGGAGGAAAGAAAAGAAATTGTTTGCTGTCTGGAAGAGGCTTACCTTACCCTGATCAACCCTGAATCAAGGACCGAATACGATAAAAAACTGATTGAGCTTGGTGTATTGGAGAAAGGACAGCAATACCGTGATAAGGTGAAGGAACCTATTTCAATATATGAGTTCAGGAAAGACCATCCGGTTATTCGGCCTCAAAATAACAGGATGGAGGATTTGAGAAGCCGGGCCTTACAAAATCCGTTGATTCAAGAGATCCTCGCTCGGGATATCCTGAGCGGTGAGGATTTAAAGAAAATAAGAACGGCTCTGGGAATTACACTGGAAAAAATCGCCGAGCTGACTAATATTAGGGTCGGTATACTTCAAGCTATTGAGGAAGATAAATTCGACCTTTTTCTGCCGATGGTATATCTGAAAGGCTTCTTAAAATCATATGCCCGGTGTCTTCAGGTAGATGAAAGTATTGTTATCAACGGCTATATCAAGCGCTTCGGTATTGAAAGCTAAATTTATCGGTAAGTCGTCAAGAATAAACATGTTATGGAAAAAGATAGCCTGAAAGAGAGTGAACTCGAACATGAACTGGAAGCTCTCTATTATGAAGTTGCAGGCGAAAAAGACCTGTTTTCCCACATAGAAGAATCAGAGACGACTGTCGGTGTCAAACTTCCAAGTCAAACAGAGAAGCCGCCTTCAATAAAGCAAAAGAAGCAAAAAACCCGTTTTTCGTTAATCGCCTCGTTTACAATTATATCCATCGTTCTGTTGGTTCTTGCGGCGTTTTTTTTCTGGCCGGCCGTTCAACAACATTATGCGACTGATTCCGGAGGCAAAATTTATTCTCAAAGGATTAACAGACCGGCGGGCAAATCGGTTATTGTTCCTCCCGTTGAAGATACAAAGCCAAAAGGACGAACTGAAATTGCATATGTAACTGATTCGTCGAAAACATCAAACGTGAAGAAGTACTCTATACAGATCAGGTCTTATCCGGAGAACGAAGAAAATGCCGCAACGGAGTTTGTATCAGACCTTAAAAAAAAACACCGCGACGTCCGCACGGAAAGAGCGAATATCCCGGGACGGGGGACATGGTATAGAATTCTGATCGGACATTTTGCAAATACCAAAGAGGCTTCCACGTATATGAAGGAAAAAAAAGTACTTGAAATGTATCCCGGAAGCTTCATTCAAAGTATATCTGAAGGAAATTCATAAAAGACAATACCTGCATGGAGAAATTGGGGAGAAATCGATATGCAGCCATGGATTATCGTTGTTTTTATCGTAATAGGGGTTCTCGTTGCCTTCAAATTGCTATTCGCTTTTTGTATTATTACAGTGTTTCCTATAACTCAGGGTGCCATGTTCCACCCGTCCGCGCGTGTGCGTGTGAGAACGTTCCTTGATCATCTGCCGATGAAAAGGGATGATCTTTTTGTAGACATTGGGTGCGGGGACGGAAGGGTTCTTCGGGAAGCAAAGAAAAGATACGGCGTAAAGGCGCTGGGCTTTGAAGTTAACCCTCTGGCCTATATACTGGCGCGTATCCGTACATTTGGCATGGAAGGGATTGAAATTCGGTTAAACAATTTCTGGAATGTAAATATTCGGGATGCCGACGTGATTTTCTGTTACCTCTTTCCCGATGTCATGGGGAAGCTTGCTCATAAACTGGAAGCAGAGCTTCGTCCGGGGACCCGCGTTATATCCTGCAACTTCCCCATTCCGGGCTGGAGGCATTCGGAAGTACTTTATCCCGAATCCTCTCTACATGGAGACCCGATCTATTTCTACCAGCTTACCAGTTGATAGTCCAACCGATATTTATACATGTAATCTCTGTATTGATCGGTTTCGTGATACTTAATGTTGTAAAAATGAGCAAACTCCATATCGTCTATGGCATAATAAGATTTGCTCATGTTGAGGAATGCCTCCGAATAAAATGGATCAAGCGCCACTGCTTTTTTAAATTCCTTGATAGCTTCTTTATGCCTATCCTGTGAGGCTAGTTCCTTTCCGTTGGCATTATGATTTATAGCTTCTTCGTCACCCACTATTTTAACGTCATAATATAAAGATCGATTCCAGCCACAACCGTAAACGGCAAACAGAAAAATCAAAATAAAACATACAAAAAGTCTTCTCATTATTCTCGGTCTCCTTTCATTAGCAGTACTTTTTCACTTTATGCAAATATTTCTGTCATATTTATGATATTATCTGCAAGTATAGGGTAAATATGGGTCTATGTCAAAGAAAATGAATTCCAATATTTACATTGGGACATCGGGTTGGAACTACGATCACTGGCGGGATGTTTTCTATCCTCGCGAGTGCCCGAAATCTATGTGGCTTCAGTATTATGCCCGGAACTTCACAACTGTCGAAGTGAACACAACCTTTTATCGGCAACCCAGGCCGGAAACTTTAGAAAACTGGAGGCAGAAAACGCCGGAAAGGTTTGTATGGGCGGTCAAGGCAAGCCGATATATAACACATATCAAGCGGTTAAGGGATGCAGGTGAATCCCTGGAGCGATTCTTCAACGCTGCAGGGATACTGAAAGAAAAGTTCGGCCCTATTCTTTTTCAACTGCCACCGGGTCTTACCTTTAATGAAAGTGTATTTGATGAATTTTGCGCAAGTCTGGAAAAATACCACCATCGCTGCACGCTTGAGGTCCGCCATAAGAGCTGGCTGGAAGAAAGCGTTCTTGCAAAGCTCAAAAAGCATCATATTGCCTTCTGTATATCAGATACTGCCGGTCGTTATCCCTATAGCGAAGCGGTTACTGCTGACTTCATCTATATCCGTCTTCACGGGTCGAGGAAACTTTATGCATCGGACTATACGGAAGAAGAACTCCGGACATTGGCCAGGAAAATAAAGATATGGAACAGAGATACCTACGTGTATTTTGACAACGACTTCGGCGGGTATGCCCCGAAAAATGCTGCGAGATTGAAAGAGATATTGGGTTTGAATTGAGCTATCTTTTTTTTAACTAGACCATCGTTTGATTTTCGGTTTTACGTTCCGTGGCTCAGCTTCACTGATGTCGGATTCAGTTTCCTTCCACTGTCCTGTCTCAAAATCGAGGAGTTCAAACGGCCGGAATAACCCCTTGTATCGCATGGCGCTGATCTCACATATATAATATCCAAGATAATAATATCGAAGACTATTTTGACTGGCCCATTCAATCTCTTTAAGAATGGAGAAGGTTCCGGGAGAGAAGGAACTGAAGCGCGGGTCAAAAGCAAAGTAGATTGTGGAGAGGGACGTCTTTCCAAGATCGAGAAATCCATTGCCCACAAGCTCACCATTTATGAACAAAGCGGAGACAAGTGTTTGTGCAGGTGACACAAAATACTCGTTGTAGTACTCGCCCAAATCACGGGGTGTTCTATCATAGCGAATATCCAGAAATCTATTGTACAGTGACAGACTCTGCTTGATATGCTTGAGAGCGAATTCCACAGGTTTAAACATTTTAAATTCTGTCTCTACGTTTTTCTTAAGGACGCGTCGCTGGCTCTTTGAAGGCTTGAATTGATCAACAGGCACACGGATCGGTAGGCAGCGCCGACAATTACTGCAACTGTTTCGATAGAAGTACCAGGAAACATGCCGCCACCCATGCGCGAGATATTCATCGGTCTGCTCAGGAGTAAGAGACACATTCCATAAAAAGGCTTCTTCAACGGGTGCTATGGTTTCCGGAAAATAGAGGCATACCCTGCGGGTTACGGTACTTAGATCTTTGATAAAATCCTGCTGCCTGTTCATGATGATCCGCTATATATGGATATTGTATCATTATAACGCCTGTCTTCCTTCTCCGCAAGGGCATTCAATGGATGGTCAGATCAATGTCTCTATATTTAGTTTCGGCTCCAGTATTTTGTTGGCTTTCTCCAGAGCCTCCTGTGAAGCGTATACGGCTACTACTGCAGAATCGACAGCAGAATCGAAATACCGGGAAGCGGCCTTCAGCAATATCTCTGGTGTCATATCGAGGATGTTGTTTCTGAATTTCAGGCGGTCTTCGTCTGTGAGACCTGTAAATTCGCGGATCATGGCAATGTAGCCGCGGCTCGACGGATCCATGGGTTTGTCGAGAGAGCCGATTGTCCCTATGATGGTCTTTTCAAGTTCTTCCCCGGGAATTTTGTTCCCGGATATGAAATCCGCCGCATCGCGGTAAACATTCATGGTATTAGTGATATTCGGGTCCCTATATGAGAGTAATGAAAAAGTGCCGTTCGTCAGATCATATAGAGACATGCCACCGTAGGCACCGCCCTGAACCCTGATATGTTTATACAGGTACCCTGTCGACAGCTGTCGGGCCAGGACAAGCAGCGATGGTGAGAGCGGATCGGCATATGCCGGTGCGGGAAAGACCTTGGCTACGTATGAGACCTGGGCGGGAATGACAACCCCGGCATGGATGGAGGAGAGAGCCGGGATACTCGGGTTTCCTATACCTCTATCGCCGGATAAACGTCTAACCAGACCGGCTGCGCTTTCCGACAAAAGAGAAATGCCTTCCGCATCCGCCGTTAAATTAATGTACAGCCTGTCTTTTCGTAACACCATGTCATGCAGGTGAGTAAGCTTATCCAAGAGATCACTTTTTATTTCTTTAAATTGATCAGCGATGCGGTTGACGATCTTAAGCTGTGTTCTTCCATGCCACTGTTCATCCCTGTATGCCGGTACGGACAGCGCTGCACCGGCAGAGCGCCGCGCAAAAATATGACCCGAAGGGACAACTGCTGCCTGAAGGTCGTTCTTCTTTTCCGCTATGAGTTCGCGCATTCTCGATTCATTCGACATGTCTCCGGAGGTCAGAATATCCGAAATGATGTTGACCGCATCTTTGATATTTCGATGGAGTGCCTTGACGCGAAAGATCATCTTCTGCCAGTTTTTCTCGCCGTTTGCCGCCATACCCGACGCAAGGTGACAGCCTATTCCCCCCGTCTTCAACATAATGCGCTTTGCCATTTCTTCATAATTCAAGCCTGCCGCCCCCATATTCGTAATCAACTTTCCCAGGAGCGGGAGATGTGGCTGGAGGTCTTCCGGCACATCGGACACATCGAAAGCCAGATCGAGGTAGGCGATGCCATTGGAAAATATGTCATGCATCGTGGCTGGCACGTTTTCGATGACCGACTTGACTGTAGGAATTGTTTCAATTGTTCGGGAGATATCGCCAAGACCCAGTTTGGGTAATGCTGCCGCGGCCCCGGGCGGATCAGGTTCCGCCTGGTATTTTTTCAGTGTCTTAGCATCTTGCCGGATTTTTTCCAGCTCCCCCTCGGACAATGATGCCTTGAGCTGGGCCATCTTTTTTTTAAATGCCTCCTCCTGTTCAGCCTGATATGTCCTGGACGGCTCCATTACAGAAAGCAATCGGTGTGGGTTATCAAGAAACCATTTTTGGATGATCTCCTGAAAAAGCTCCGGTCTGGCATCCCACTTTCTTCGTATTTCTTCGATGATGCGGGTAAAATTTAAAACTTTGAAGGGATCACCGTCATACAGCCAGGCATGGTAAGCTCTCCCCATGAGGACAATCCCGTATGGGTATGTGCTGCGAACAATCTCCTTTCCATGAAATTCTACCTGGTGAAGGGTGCCTTCGATCAGTTCCCGATCAAAGCCTGATTTAGCGATGTTCTTTAATGTATCGATAATCAATTCTTCGATGCGTTGGGCCTTATCGGGATCTGTTCCCCGCAGGCCCACGACGAATGCAATCTGCTTCAGATCATTCTCAGTGCCTGTCACGGGAGAAAGATCCTCACCAAGTCCTGAATCGATCAGGGCCTTGCGTAGAGGCCCCGCAGCGCTTCCCACCAGCATTCCGGATGTGATCTGAAGGAGGATGGCCGATTCGTAGTCAGTGTTTTCCGCCATCATCCATGCAGTGTTGACAACTGTTTTTCCTGTGGGGTTATCTTCTTTTCCGATAGGATAGGTTCCGCGGACTGAAGATGGCTGTTGCCATCTTGCTTGACTTTTGATCGTTGAATCTACCGCTATGCAATCAAACCCTGCCAGCATCTCGGCTAAAAATGCCAGATGATCCGCCGGCGGTATGTCACCGTAAAGGAAGAAGCGCGCATTTGTCGGCGAGTAGTAGGTCCGGTGAAATGTCTTGAACTGCTCATAGGTGAGGAGCGGAATACTTTCCGGGTTTCCTCCCGAATCGAAGGAATATGTTGTATCGGGATAAAGATGTTCCTGAATAGCCTTGTACATCAACGATTCAGGCGAGGAATAGGCTCCCTTCATCTCATTGTAGACGATACCCGAGATGATAAGATCACTTCCGATATCTTCCGGATTTGAAAATTCCAGATGATGACCCTCCTGCAAGAATGTTTCCTTCAGCAGCCGCGGTCTGAGCACCAGATCGGTATACACGCGGGCAAGATTGAAGAAGTCGGCCCGCACCTGGCTAGCTACAGGATATATGGTTTTATCGGGGTAGGTGAAGGCGTTAATGAAAGTTTGGAGAGTTCCCCTCATTAATTCATTGAAGACATCCTTGAGAGGATATCTCTCCGAACCGGCAAGGACGGAATGTTCGAGGATGTGCGGCACCCCCGTGGAATCCGGCGCTGGAGTACGAAAGCCAACGGAATACAAGTTTTCGCGGTCATCGCAGTGAAGATGAATGACCTTTGCGCCGGTTTTTTCATGTTCCATTTCATATGCGGTTATTCGTATTTCAGGGATCTGCTCAACCCGCAGTACCAGAAACCCATAGAGCTCATCACCTGCGGCCAGTGTAGGCGCCGGACAATTTTGTTGTTGCGACATTGCTGCCTCAATCACCTCTTCATCGGAAGCGTGAAATAGAAAGTCGCTCCTTCATTCACTTTGCCTTCTGCCCAGACGCGGCCTTCATGCCGGTGGATTATGCGCTGGACAGTGGCGAGTCCGACACCGGTCCCCTCAAATTCATCGGGCTTGTGGAGCCGCTGGAACACGCCAAACAGTTTATCGTAATATGCCATGTCGAAGCCAACGCCGTTATCCCTTACATAATACACATCCTCATTATCCTCTTTATAGCCGCCGACTTCTACCCGGGCGACATCCCGGGATTTCGTGAACTTGACGGCGTTCGAGAGAAGGTTGAGATAGACCTGTTTGATGAGAGTCTTATCCCCGTAGCCGGCAGGCATGCTGTTGAGAGTCAACTTCATGTCTCTTCCGGGATTGATAATTTGCAGTTCCTTCCATACATCCGTTATAACGGCATCCATGCTCAACATGGTTGCGGACATCTGTTTCTTGCCGAGGCGTGAGAAGGCCAGGAGGTCGTCAATGAGATGGCCCATCATCTGGGCATTCGATCTTATGTCATTGAACTTTCTCTTGGTGTCCTCATCGAATTTATCTCCCTGTTTCTTGAAAATCATGCGTGCATACCCGTCAATGGCGCGCAAAGGGGCCCGCAAGTCGTGCGAGACGGAATAGCTGAAGCTCTCCAACTCTTTATTTACCGCTTCCAACTCCGCCGTGCGCTGCTTGAGTGCTTCCTCAGCTTGCTTACGTTTAGTGATGTCCCGCGCGACATGCACAGAGCCAATGCGCCGCCCCTGCTCATCAGTAAGCGGTGTAGTACTGACCAGGAAGTCACCGCCCAGACTTTCTTCGTGCACTTCGGCAACATGCTCCTGTCCGTCCGCAAGGGAGAGGGCGTGGGGGCATATAGCAGGCGGGCAGTCCGTCCCGTGCACTGCTTCGTGGCAATTTTTGCCGATGCACTGGGAAGGGGTAAGTCCCAACCTGTCCGCCATTGCCTTATTTCCGCGCAGTATGCGGTACTGGTCATCCAGGATGGCGATAAGGTCCGGCACGGCATCGAAGGTCCGTTCCCATTCTTTTTTAGCGCGGGAAATCGCCTCTCCGGCCTGCTTGCGCTCAGTAATGTCCACGGCCATGCCAACGACAAAGCGACGGCCATCGGCTAGGGTACCCGGTGCAGAAGCGCTGAAACTCCAGTGGCGCGTCTGGCCGTCTCGAGTATGAATTTCAAACTCCAAGTCGATAGACCGCCGCGTACCGCTAAACACTTCCTGCATGTGGTTGCGTACGGCCTCGGCGCCTTCGCCGTAAGCGCGGTTGAGCCAGGCTTCGAAGGTCGGCATGTCCTCGGTAGTGTAGCCGGTCAACTCAGTCCAGGTGTTGCTGATCTGGAGCACCTGTCCGTCCTCGGTATACATGATCACCGGGATAGGCGCATCCTTGATGGCAAGACGGAATTGTTCCTCGCTCTTTTGCAGTGCATTTTCAGTTAGTTTTCGCTCGGTAATGTCCTCTAGCACTCCTAGAAGCCGGGTCACCTTGCCATCAGCGCCTGTTTCGAAGCGGGAAAAATACTCGATCCACCGCAACTCCCCGTCGTTAAATCGCCGGATGCGATAGCTTCCCAGGAACAGTCCTCCGGACCGCATGCTCTCGCTGATCTCTTTCTCAAATCGTAGAAAGTCATCGGGATGCAGGGCGTCCTGAAGGAATCGTTTACGGTTCACCGCCTCGCTTCCCGGCGGCAGGCCGAAAATCTCGTACATCCGGTCATTCTCCCAGATCGCTTTGTCGGCCTGAACATTCCATTCGAACACGCCCAACTTCGCTGCACCAACCGCCAGTCGGAGCCGCTCCTCGCTCTCGTGCACGGCCTGCTCGGCCTGCTTGCGCGTGGTAACGTCGAGACAAATGCCTGACATGTGAAGCGGCTTGTTATTATCGTCATGGATGGTACTACCGAGGGCCCTTATCCACCGAACCTCACCCGATGGGAGCTTTATCCTGTATTCGCTGTCAAGCGGAGTGCCATTTTCTATTGCTTCTCCGATTCTATCTTCCGCGATCTTCCTGTCTTCCGGATAAATCGCGCTTCTCCAGGAGTCAAAGCCGGCGCTTGCCTTCTTGGGATCGAGGCCGAATAAGCCAAAAAGCTCTTCCGACCACTCAAGTTTGCCGCCGGGTATATCCCAGTCCCACATGCCCGCGCCTGCTGAGGCCTGCGCAAGCCTCAGCCGCCCCTCACTTTCGCGCAGGTTCTCCTCGGCTTGCTTGCGGGCGGTAATGTCGAGGCCATAGATGTTGGCATAGCCTTCTGAGGGAAATGGCGCCAACGCAACGGAATAAAATCTGCCGCCCAGTACTATGTCTTCAAGTGTTTCGCGTCCGGTTGCCATCGCACGTTCGAGAAGGGGCAGGAATAAGTCAGGTACTTGTTTGCCGACTACGCAAGGCCACCCATGTATCTCTGCTGATGCCGGGTTGCAGTAAAGCACTTTGCCTTCCGCCGCCACGCGCATGACCGGATTGGGGTTTTCTTCCGGGAACCTCGCCAGCCATTCCGATCTGTCGTGCTCATCGCGCAGGGCCGCCTCGGCACGTTTCCGCGCCAGGGCTTCCAGGATTGCGGGAGCAATGGCTTCCAGGGCATGCCTTTGATCTTCAGTGTACCCGCCCTTACGGTTGCCTACCGCGACCATACCGACAGTTCTGCCACGCAGAATTAATGGAACACCGAGGAATGAAGCCAGGGGCGGATGGCCTTCCGGAATGCCGATGCTCTCTGGATGTGACGGCGGATCATTGGCGATAATGCTCTTTCCGTCCTTAAGCACGGAACCGTAAATGCCGTGTATCTTGAAATCGCCGGGCGTTCTGCGATGCCCCGCCTTGTCATACATCAGGCATGCTTCCCAGCCGGGATTGCTGATTGCAATGTCATGAAAGAGTCCATCGGGTCCCATCTCGCCTATGAATCCTATTTTGCTCTGTGTCAGCTCTTGGAGCACGTCGAGACAGAGTTCACCCAGTCCCTCTTCAGAGTCGCAGGTAATGACCTTCTGGAAGATGCGGTTCATGGCATCGAGTATACTGTTTTGCAGGTGGATTTCTTTCTCCGCTTGTTTGCGCTCTGTCACATCGCGGAAAAGAATTGTTAGATTGTCTATGCCCGGGTAAGCGTGTACTTCCAATGTCTTCTCAGTAATCAGTGAATGATTCTCAAAGTGGCCCGGCTCTCCGCTCTTCATGGCTCTTGAAAACTCTGTTTCAATGACGCTACCGCGGGCGTCAGGGTAGACATCAAAAAGTGTTCGTCCCAGAATTTCTTCCCGGGTTTTACGCATGTGGCGCAGGGCTTCATCATTGACGTGGGTGAATCGCCAGTCCGGATCGATTGCATAAACGCCGTCGGCGATGCTGTCTCCTATCAGCGCCAGGCGTTTCTGGGATTCTTGCAGGGCTTCCTCGGCCTGTTTGCGCTCCGTAATATCCCGGTTCGAACCGCGCGTGCCCAGGAAACTGCCTTCGGCGTCATAGATCGGTCGACAGACATGATGAACACAGCGGACCTCGCCATCCGGGCGCAGGATGCGGAATTCCATATCACCGGGTCCACTGCCGGCAAGCTCCTCCTGCAAGTGATCGAGGCGTCTCTGCAGATCGTCAGGATGGACTATCTGCCGGAGAAACTCCTCGGCGCTTACATCCGGGCCTACTTGCCTGCCGCTGATGCGCTCTACTGAAGGTGAGGCGTAAAGGAACCTCCCCTGCGGGCTGATCCAGAATTCCCAGTCGTATGTGAAATCAGCCACAGTGCGGTAACGTGCTTCGCTCTCCGCAAGCTTTGCCGTACGCTCGGCCACGCGCTGCTCCAGGGTTTCGTTGGCTTCTCTGAGCGCCGCTTCCGCTTTCTTGACATCGGTGATGTCGATACCTACTTCCATGATCATGGCGGCGCCGTCCGAGTCGGTGAAAGGATAATCGTGGATGTCGTAGTTGCAGCCGTCCGGCCCGAGCCACTCCCAGTGGTGGGGTTTTCCGGTTTTCAGTACCGTGTATGTCTCGCAGACTTCGCAAGGCTCCATGCGCTTGAATAAGTACTCGTAGCACCGCCGGCCGTGGGCCTCGCCGAAGCGTTCCCGGAAGAAGCGGTTGGCGAAAGACACATGATAATCCGGTGTGAGCAGGATCACGTAAGCCGGGAGTGTCTCCAAGACGCCATAAAACCTCTGCTTTTCGCTTACGACGGATTCCTCGGCCCGCTTGCGCTCGTTGATCTCTGTCCGAAGCTCTTCATTGACTGTCCTGAGTTCGGCGGTCCGCTCATTGACGCGCTCCTCCAATTCTGCGTTGAGCCGGCGGAGCGCATTCTGCGCCCTCTTGAGGTCGTTGACATCCACAAGGGTGATGACTACACCCTCAATGCGATCGTCGTGTGTGCGGTAGGGCGTAATGCGGCGGATGTGCCACCGGCCGTCGTCGTCCTGCACCTCGGCGGAAAGAGGTGTCAGGTTAGCGAGCACCCGACGCGCGTCACTGAGAAGTGCTTCGTCACTGAATTTGCGCAGGACATCGCCAAGATATCTGCCGATGTCAGAAGGAATAAGGGAAAAGAGACGTGTAATCGCCGGCGTGTAACGCTTGACCCGGAGGTCCTTATCCAGAAATACCGTTGCGATATCGGTGCTGGAGAGCAGGTTGATCACGTCGTTATTGACGCCTTCCAACTCGTCCACCTTTTCCTGAAGACGGGTATTGATGGTGTTCAACTCTTCGTTCAGGGACTGGAGTTCCTCCTTGGATGTCTCCAGCTCTTCGTTCGCGGATTGCAGTTCTTCATTCGTGGCGGTCACTTCCTCATTGGATGCCTTTAACTCATCGTTGGAATTCTCCAACTGGTCGATGGTGCTCTGAAGTTCTTCGCGTGTGATCTTGAGCTCGTCCATCAAATGCTGCGTGTCGCCACTTTCCGCGGATTTGCCGCGCTTCTTGGCAACGGACAGGTGGTAGTCCTCGAAGGTGATGAGAAGCAGGCCGTCGATCTCCCGCGGGTAGCGCAGCGGACTGACGACGGTCTTGATGGGGATGGACTTGTCGCCGCGTCTGACCCGTGCTGTGACGGAGAAGGTCTTGTTGGATTCAAGACACTTGGTAATTGCGCCTCGGAGGCGCGCCCGCAATCCCTCTCTGGCCATATCCACGATACGTGTGGTTAGCTCCCCCGGCGGAAATGTCAAATAGTCCTCAACTACTCCGTGCACGTAGAGCACATGGAGCTTGCGGTCTATCATTACGCAGGCAGGGGTGAAGCGATCAAGCAGAACCTGCTGGGCGCTGGATAACAGGCTCATACGTGACCGGGGCACCGCAAGCTGTATATTTGTAGAGGTGCGGCCGGCTTCGGCGGAGAGACATACAGGAATCTCGACACCCAGGCGATGGCCGATGCCGATGCGCCTGTAGACGCGCCATTTTTTTGAGACCGGTTCAAAAAGTTCCTCGTTGCCTCCCACGGTCTCGGCAGTGCCGAGGAAAAGGAAGCCTCCTTCGCGCAGGGAGAAGTGAAACAGGGAGATAATTTTTTTCTGTACCTGCTGATCCAGGTAGATCAAGAGATTCCGGCAACTGATCAGATCCAGCCTGGAGAAGGGCGGGTCGGCGGTGATGTTTTGCGGAGCGAAGACGATCTGCTCACGTATATCCTTGATGACCTGGTAATGACCGTCCCTACGCTTGAAGAACCGTTTCAGCCGTTCCTGTGGGATGTTTCCACCCAAATCTTCCTTTGAATAGACGCCGCTGCGCGCCGTAGCCAGTGCGGAAAGATCAGAGTCGGTAGCGAAAATTTGCACTTTTACATTCTTGCCGGACTTTTCAATCTGCTCGGAAAGCAGCATGGCAAGGCTGTAGGCCTCATTGCCTGTAGAGCAGCCGGGAACCCAGATGCGAATCTCAGACTCCGGCTGGGCGCCTTCCACAAGCGGGGCTATGACCTTCTCCTCCAGAGTCTCCCATGCATGGGGCTGGCGGAAGAAATCGGTCACACCAATAAGCAGGTCTTTCTGCAGCAGGCCGACCTCTTCAGGGTGCTCGTTCAGATAATTTGCGTAGTCCTTAAACGACGCAACCTTCGCGAGGCTCATTCTCCGCCGGATCCTCCGGATAAGGGTGCCGGACTTGTAACAATGGAAGTCATGTCCTACCTTTGCGCTCAGGATGTCCAAGATGGCGCGCAGGTCTGGATCAATATTCGACGATTCGGCCTGATCCTTGCTGATTTCCGCAGTCGCTTGCTCTGCCAGTTTCATTACCGCTTCGGCCATATCGGCCGCAGGTAGAATAGAGTCAACTACACCCGCGTCGATGGCACTTTTAGCCATGGTCGGATACTTCACGCCGCCGGGGTCTTCCGCAATGGTCCTCCCGCCCATCGCCTTTATCTCCGAAAGCCCGAGGGTGCCATCGCTTCCTTTTCCCGCCAGGAGGATGCCGATGCTGCGGCGACGTTGGTCGACGGCGAGGGAGCAGAAGAAGTGATCAATGGGCATGCGCAGGCCGTTGCATATAACAGGTTCTTGCAAGGTGAGTCTGTCTGCTGCAATGTTGAGGAATTTGTCCGGCGGTATGATATAGATGCGATCTGCCAGAACCGGCATCCCGTCCGTCGCTTCCGCAACGGCAAGCGCCGTTTGATTTTTTAGCGCCTTTACGGACGGGTTCTTTAGCGCACGCTGCACATGCTGGATGAGCACAAAGGCCACACCGTGTCCGGTGGACATCTTTGAGAAGAACTGTTTCAGCGAGTTAAGCCCCCCACCTGCGGAACCTACGCCTACCACAATGATAGGATGCTTGTCTTCTATGCGGCTGTCTGTTAATTTGGCGTCTTTTTTCGCCATTCGCCGCTTTTGGTTGTTTTTTTTCATGTCAGTTTCCCAAAAACATTAAATGTTTGTCTCATAAGTTAGATATCATGAAATGTTTGTACAACTTTCATTCGGTTATTGTGAGGAGCGTAAGAGTAATTGGATTAAATTCTTAATATAAAAGGGATTAAACTTCTATAATCCGATCTCTTATTCTTATCTTCCAAAAACCTTAATAATCACCTCAGGGCTTTGTTTTTATTAAGTCTTATTAAACTTCTATCTGGCTGCGCGGAGTATATGAAATGCTGTCTTTCAGGTCAATAAGTTTGACTGAGAGAGGCATGGCGGATGGAAATCAGCAGTTCCCGGATGACCCTCGTGCAATTTCGGGAATAATTTTTCATACTAAGGAAATTATCCGTTTACTCGAAAAGTTGTTGGTCCGGTAATGCGTTTTTCAGATGTCATTAGGGAAAAGTCCGGGCAACGCACACCCTGCCGTCTCTCGCACTGTTTTATCATACAGGAGTGACATTTCATTCGGCTCAGGATTGATTTCTACGCAATAAGCGCCGTTTTCCTTTGCGACTTTCGGAAAGCCGGCAGCGGGCCAGACTACACCTGATGTCCCGATACTGATGAAAAGGTCACAGCGTCTGATTATTAGATTGGCTTCAGTGATGACGTCCTGATCGAGCATGTCGCCAAACCATGTTATGTCCGGCCTGAGCCAGCGGCCGCACTTTTCACACTTGAAATTTTTATAGTTCTCTCCAATATCTTCGGATATCCCGTGGGAGGGGCACCGCAAACGCCAGAGGCTGCCGTGCAATTCTGTTACATTCTTACTTCCCGCCCGCTGGTGCATACCGTCGATGTTCTGTGTGACAACACGGACATGGGGATGCTTTTTTTCAAGCATCGAGATTACATGGTGCCCCGCATGGGGCGCACATTTAAGCACCGACTGCCTTCTCAATTCATGAAACTTCAGCACCTTTTCCGGATCATTGTCGAATGCTTCCTGGCAGGCGTATTCTTCCCATCTGTACTGGCTCCAGACTCCTCCTCTGCCGCGATACGTGGGAACGCCGCTCTCGGCGGACATCCCTGCACCGGTGAAAAAAACAATGCTCCTGTAATTGCCGGGGTCTATAATTGTCATGTTCGCAACCTCATCTCAAAAACCACTGGTGAATAAATGCCCCCATAAGCCATATGCCGAAACTCGCGCAAAGAACAATGCCGATGGGATAATGCTTCATGAAACAAAAATACGCAACGAGAAAGAACAGGACGCTGGGCAGAATCCCCCACAAAGCTGCTTTTGTAAAGTCTTCCATCAGTTTGAAATTTCCCGGGTTGTCCGAATATATCCAGACAAGGATGATCACGCTTACGATGGGCATGGTGGCAATGAGGCCGCTGAGAGAAGGAAGTTTGCGGCCGATCTGTGTGCAGACAATTATAACGACAACACTTATGAGTAGTTTTATGAAAAATTCCATGTCAGCTCCGATTGTAAAAATAGATTGAGTTGACTACCCTTGTCCCCCTCCGGAGGGGGATAGGGGGAGGTTTCTGCAAGAGGTTCGACCACCCCCTGCACCCCCGCCAGCGGGGGACAATTATATTTCCGGTTCTCTGAACACAGCGTTCGGGTTTATCATTGGGTCATGCGCGCATTTGGAGCAATAGTATACCGGCCAGACACACCCGCAGCCTGAACCTATCAGTTCAAAGCGGGCGCACTGTTCACATAGATGCTTTTCGCATCCTAAACATTTTGTAAATACTTTTCTTTTTAAACAAATTCCACAAATATCCATGCGTTCCCTAAATGTGAGCACTGAAATAGTCATGAAAAACTGTTTAATCGTATAACTGTCTCCTCCAAAAAAACAAGAAAAAAGTAAAACGAGGTAAAAATTAATGGCAGTATCAAATTACCATTATACTATAATTAAACTATCATTGAATCATCGGACTGTTCCTCTAAAATAACCTTAAATATTTGATAAATGGGGGACTTATGAAAAAGTCATTCGGTGCGAGGACGCTGATTTATCCGACACCCGTATGGGTTATAGGGACGTACAATAAAGCCGGTGAACCCAATGCAATGACTATAGCATGGGGTGGTGTATGCAGTTCCAAACCGCCCTGTGTTGCTGTTTCGATAAGAAGTGCCACCTATACCCATGGCAACATTGTAGAACGCAAGGCCTTCACCGTAAATGTGCCTTCCGCTTCTCAAGTGAAAGTGGCTGACTATTTCGGGCTTGTTTCCGGGAGAAGCGTCGACAAATTTTCCGCCACTGAACATACAGCCGTGAAGAGCGATAAGGTGGATGCCCCTTACATTCAGGAATTCCCTCTGATCCTGGAATGCAAACTGCTCAGCTCCAGTGAAATCGGGATTCACACACACTTTATCGGCGAGATTGTGGACGTCAAAGCGGATGAGTCTGTGCTTGGGGAAAACGGATTGCCGGATATGGAAAAAGTGAGGCCGCTGCTTTTTGGTCCGGAGATACAATCCTACTATAGTGTAGGAAGATATCTGGGAAGGGCCTTCAAAATCGGAAAGAAGATTTGATGAATAAAATAAACGTATTCATCATTGCGGCACTTTTATTTATTCTTGTCCTTGCGCCGAGGGCGGCTTTCGCCGGTCCGCCGTTTAAAACAGATGATCCGGAGCCGGTGGAATACAAGCACTGGGAGATATATCTCGCGTCACAATACAGTCATGACCGGGATCAGAATTCCGCCACCCTACCCCACTTGGAGGTGAATTACGGCGCTCTGCCAAATATGCAGATCCATCTTATAGCCCCGATGCAGTATGTGAAGCCGGAGGGGGAGGGGTCGCAATACGGCTATGGCGATACGGAGGTCGGCATCAAGTATCGCTTCATACAGGAGACAAAATATTTTCCAATGATAGGAACTTTCCCGCTCCTGGAAATTCCCACCGGTGACTCTTCGAGAGGACTTGGAAACGGCAAGACCCAGTTTTTCTTGCCGCTGTGGTTTCAGAAGAGCTGGGGACCGTGGACTACCTATGGGGGAGGCGGCTACTGGTTTACCTCCGGTGAAGATAACAGGGACTGGTGGTATTTCGGCTGGCTGGTACAGCGGGAGATCACAAAAAAGCTGACCTTGGGAGTGGAACTCTACTACAAGACAGCGAGCAAGGCAGATATTGATGAAAGCAAAGGCTACACCGTCGGCGCTATCATAAACCTGACGGATAACCATCATATACTTGTCTCCGCGGGTCAGGATATTTATGGTCCCAACTATTACAACTTTTACATTGCCTATCAGTTTACCTTCGGTCCGAAGGAAGAGAAAAAGTAATTAAGGAGGATATCTTCAAAATTTAATTTTTAATAATAAAGCATTCAATGCTAAGTTTTATGGAGGGAGGAAAATTATGTTTGTCCAGGGAGTAATGATGACTCATGTGGCAATAGGAGTCATAGGCATCATGTTTGCTGTCGCGCTGTTTGTAGATGTCTTGAATGTCCATGAAGGGAATATTGAGAGGATAAAGAAATTAAGCCTGGCCGTTGCCGTGTTTATTGTCCTTGCCTATATCATCGGAGGATACTGGTACGTGGTTTATTACGGCCACGACAGGGATATCATAAAGGCGGGTCAATGGCCGTGGGCGCACAACTTTTTCATGGAAGTCAAGGAGCATATCTTTTTTGCAATGTTACTACTTGCCATATACCTGCCGATCGCTGTCTATAAGAATGTTCCGCTCGTGGAGAAGCATAAGCGAAATCTGATTCTTGGAATTTCCGCTCTGATTGTTTTATTGGGATTTTTAATGGAAGGCGCTGGAGGGATCATCAGCAAGGGCGTGACCATGGGACTTATGGGGAGGTAGGAGCTATGGAAAATACTCAGATGAATAAATATGCCGCCGGGTTTGGCATTTCTTTGGTCGTAACAAGTTTTTTAAATGCCGTTATCCTGATCATCAAGGAAAAGAATGACGCTGTCATGAGCGCCATGAAGGCAGCACTGGGGCACCACTGGACTACGCACGGTGTTATTGTCATCGTTGTGTTTCTTGTTCTCGGTTTTATTTTTTCGGGGATGAAGCTTGAAGAAAAATTTGATGACCGGCAAATGCTGAAATACATAACCTGGGCCGTCATCATCAGCGTTTTGATCATTGCGGGGTTTAACCTGCCTGCTCTTAAGTTGTCGGGAGTAATGAAATATTGAGCGCTGAACAGAGGTCCCTGATTTTACCTCCTTTCGCAGGGACTTTTGTTCAAAGCGGCACGGGTATCTTCTATTCCGGTTGTGGCATAGGGCCAATTCGGATAATCATGGGGGAATGCTGAAATGGAATTAGTATCTGTTGTCAAAGGCAGGCGTAGCATCAGGAAATTCAAACCTAACGGGATTTCCCGGGAGGTTATACGTGAAATTCTGGAGACGGCACGCTGGGCTCCATCCTGGGGCAATACGCAGCCGTGGGAATTATATGTACTGACGGGAAAACTCCTTGATGATTTCAGAAAAGCAAACCACAAGTTGTTAGTCGAAGACCGGCCATTTACTCCCGATGTGCCTATGCCGGAAGTCTGGCCCGCGCACCTGAAAAAGAGGTATGGCGAACTCGGGCAAACAATTCTCACGACCTTGAACATCAAGCGCGAAGACAAGGAAGCCCGCAAGAAATTATATGAAAACATGGCCTTGCTCTTCGGTGCACCGTGTCTGATTGTCGCTTGTATTCCCAGGGACACCCTTGTTGAATATGCCATGCTCGATGTGGGTCTCATCGTGCAGACTATATGTCTTGTCGCCCATCAAAAAGGGATTGGAACCTGTATCATGGCCGCTTCTGTCGGACATCCGGAGTTGTTGCGCAGAATTTGCTCCATTCCGGAGGATCGGAGGATTGTCATCGGATTAGCCCTGGGATATCCTGATCAGAGCTATCCCATCAACAGCTTTGAAAGAAAGAGGGCCGGCATAGACGAATATGTCAAGTGGGCTGATTAGGTATCCGTAACCTCATCCATGGATTTTTTTGAGAAGCCATGCCATGTTTTGCCCGAGTGTCTTCATGGTCTGCATGCCTTCTTCATCTTTCAGAACCTCGCCAGGATCTCTTCCGATTGCCAGATTCCAGTAGCTGGACCCTGGGATGAACATCTGCATGTAATGCAGAAAGAGCATCATGGAGTTGAATGCGGGGATCGCACCTGCCCGACGGACGGCAACAACACCGGCGCCGATTTTGTACTTGAACATATAGTCGTTGGCCCGCGCGACAAAACCGCACCGCTCGATAAATGCCCGCATGCCCGATGAGACATCGGAAAAATATGTGGGTGATCCCAGCAATATGCCCTCGGCCTTCTCCATCTTTGCAATACAATCATTAAGTATGTCCTTATCAACCGAGCAGCGGCGGTTCTTGTTTTTAAAACACTTGTAACAGGCAATGCATCCCGCTATCGGGTTTCCCGCGAGCTGAATCATTTCAGTATCGATTCCTTCCTTTTTCAGTTCGCCGAAAACCGTATTGATAAGAATTGCCGTATTGCCGTCCTTGCGGGCGCTTCCGTTTAGGGCTACTACTTTCATTGGGGTCTCCTTATAATCTCTCAGTTATGTTTGTTGATTAAATTAACGATGATTTTGATTATGATATCTTTATCTTTAGGATCACTCAGTGCAATCATCAAAGTCAGTGCCACAAGAGCATTAGCTGCAATTCTCTTCGTACCATCGGAGTTATATAATAACTGATTTTTCTCCAGAAACCAGGTAAATATCGCCGCAGCGATTCGCTTATTCCCATCGACAAAAGAATGGTTCTTAACTATGAAATAAAGCAGATGAGATGCCTTTTCCTCGATGCTTGGGTACAAGCTTTTCCCATCGAACGTCTGATAAATGGTATCCAAAGAAGTTCTGAATGATTGATCCTTTTCCCGCCCAAACAGATCTGCATTGCTCAATTTCCCCCGCAGTTTTTGAATCGCCCTCATGGCTTCTTCGTAAAGAATAGGAATTACATCTTTGTTGGATGTATCGACAATTTGCAGTATCTGATAATCATACTGATCCAGTATATCCAGAGCATAGGTAAAATCGGCGATTACTTTTAGTAATCCTTCAGATTCTGTTATGCTTAATATCTTATGACGAGTAACATCTTCAATAAGTCTGATAGATTGTTTGAGGCTTTCAAATCTTTGCAGTTGTTCTTGCAGCCGCTTCTCGTTTAAGGCATATCCTCTAACCAGATAGTCTTTCAAGACGTTATTTGCCCAGATCCGGAACTGGGTGCCGCGCAAGGATTTAACTCGATAACCGACTGAAATAATCACATCCAAATTGAAGAATTTTACTTTACGACGCACCTGCCGACCACCCTCGTCCTGAACTACCGAGGATTCCTCGGTAGTTGCTCCAGGTCGCAACTCTCCCTCTTTGAAAATGTTTCTAATATGCAGCCCGATTGTGTCGGTATCTTTATCGAAAAGTATACCCATTTGTTTTTGGGTAAGCCAGACGGTATCTTCCTGTAATTTAACCTCTAAAGAAGATTTACCATCATCTGTTTGATAAATAATGATTTCTCCCTTATCCATACTACCTCTTTGCTCCTTTTCCTTCCTCGAATCGTGGACCATTTTGCAACGTGGGTCAAAAACGCCGTTCTTCTTCAATTTCGGCTCTCTTAATCATTTCAGTTAGACTCTGGATAATACCCAATTCATAACTATTTTGGGGTCAAAAAGTATGATCACACCTGACTGTGCATGATCTTCAAAAGTAAATTCGTCACCTAGCCAGGATGTCAAATAGTGGGAGTTCATTTCGTCTGACTCAAGCATTGAACTAATTATTGCCCATGTTTCATTGGGATGCGCTTTTGCGATTTCATCAGCGATCTGGAGTGGATAATTATTGGAACGTAAACTCGACATATCTTCAAGGTGGGACATAACCACCGAAAAGATTTCAATAGACCGTTCGGGAAAACGATGGAGAAAGCCTTTAGCTACCACATACCAGTGATAGCCTTTAATGTTTTTGAATTTCCTATCAAAGAACTTTTCTTTCGTGAGTAGTCTGAACAAAAGATTCTCATCACAAAATTTGGGTTGTTCTCTATTAAAAAAATAGTAGTCAGTCAGTTCAATGGCAACTCGCAATGCAGCAGCGTCGGGCGATATCACAAGAACATTGAGGGCTTCTTCCATTAATTCTGGAGGGATATCGTCTTCTTTCGATTGCCATGCCAACTGGCTGAATACTTCGGAATTAACGACTCCTTGCTTAGACAGTTCGATTAGTTTTTGAATAAGATTTTTTGATACACCAGACCTAAGAATCAGGTCTACACCTATGTCTCTGCTTGAGCTATCATCAAGCAAACGTAGGATGGTTTCTTCCCATATCTCGGGCACACATTTTTTCAGTCCGAAAAAAAATCCTCCGATAAATTGAGTTTGTTTCAGTGGTAATGCAGTTAACTGTGTTACAATGATGGCCTCAATCGCTTCGTGTGAGGGGAGTAGTTCAGACAACCTCCGGCCGAACTCATAAAGTCTATGACCATCAGAAGCGACAAACTGAGGCAAATATTTTCGAAACAAAAAAGAATCCGCCGCTACTTCTGAAGCAAGATATTTGATTCTTTTTGAGGGTAGATCAGATTCCTTGATGTCATTACCTTTGTAATTGTAGTCTTCATCCCACGACGTATTCAAGACATATCGATTAAACCGCTCAAAAAATGTGCTACCTGTAATTTTTTTATCAAGTTTCCGAAGTCTGCCAAGTATACCCTTTGGCATCTTTTGCGACCGAAATTTCATTTCAGTTATTATTGAATGGGTGAGAAATCGGAAATCTGTTGCTGCATCATCCGATATCTCGAATATTGTACCTATTATCTCATCTGAAACATTAGAATGATGGATAAGGTGTAAACCGGCTTCAATGAGAGCGCTGTTTGCCTCCTGCCGCTCTTTAGACTCCCATGTGCGTGATACAGAATAAAGATGCCTCCAAACGAGACGCCAAGCATCAAATATCTCGCCCCATTTTTTAGGTATCCAAAACTCAATTGTGGGGCGTAAACCCTGGTACTCTGCCCCAATCATTCTAATGCCACCATTAGTATCAAGCCATCTTTTGCACAATTTGATTCCCAAATCTTTACGTGGCCAAGCATCGCTATCAAGCAGCTTCTGAATAATTGGAAAGCGCTCGTCTGGTGAGGCCTGAGTTGCTGCCCACCCCATACCAACCATGAAAAGGTCAAGTAAAATTCCAGTTGAATTATTGGCATTCCCTGCATTCTCAGCGAGTGCAAGCTTGACTAAAAGATTAGCAGATCGAAGGAAGTGTTCTTGCCATACCGCTATCTTTTCCAATGCCCATACAATGTTTTGTCTCCCTGTGTTCCATTGTTTTAACTCTTCATGAGACCAGGCACCAAATGTGCGTTCGAGAACACTTAAAGTTCCTCCGGGGTCAGCTTCTGCAAGACAGTTCAAAAATCTTGTTCCCGCTTCTGAAACGAGGAATTCATGCTGAGCAAACGGGCCACCTGGTGAAAGTATATTATTAACTACGTTAGTTGCAACCGGGCTTGCATGTGCATAGATGAAAAGCTGTAGGAACCAGTGCCTGACTTGTGAAGGCACTCTCTCAAAGAAGTCTTTGAAATCGAATCCTCTTCCATAGCTATTCCAGTAATCTCTCCACAAATAAATATGAAGCGCTTTGGGAACGATGAAGAGGGTATGACGTCCTTGGAGAATCCTTCGCCTGCGCAAGCGTTCCACAATTTCCTGAAAACGAGGCCACGTTATAGACGGCTCCACTTCTTGGACAAGTCTACAGATGAACTGAGCTTCTCCGGAAACTGGATCTTCAAAACCGAATCTTGTAAAAAGAGATATGTGACGGAGGACAATAAGCGCATCCTGTGCATTTTTGCTGTCTAATTTTTCATAACCTGCTACGAATCGTTCCCACATGGGTACTGTAGCAGGTGGTTTTAGGAGATCATTCGGGTTATTCTTTAAATTTTCACCTACAGCGTGGGCAACCCTAGGTGAGCCATCACACCACTGCGCCCAATGAGACACGCCCATATGTTTCGGAAGGTAGGAGGCAATGATTTCTTTGATTTGATCTTCAGGCAATGCCGAGCATTCAACGACGAACATATCCGAATCCCTGCTTAGCTCGGGGCCATGATCTATCGTCACTAATCGCGTGTTGACCTTCCCCTTGAGTGCACCCCATATTGATGCACGGTCTTTTTCTATACATTCATCTATGACCAGGATTGCATAATAGCTGATATCGCCTCGAAGCAGTTCGTTAAATAGCGGACTACGTTGAAAGTCCTCCGCGTGGGGTACATAAATCACCGCAGGTGACAAATCATCAACAGATAATGCCTCTAAAACTAAACGGGTCTTCCCGATTCCCGGTTCACCGATAACCCGAACATGTTGGACTTTCTTTTCTCTCAGATTGCTTTGGATAGAATTGATAATCTCGGATTGGGCTTTTGCGATGTGCAATGCTGGTAACATGTCGTCTCTTGATTTCCAACCGTTATGATCCAGAAATGGCAAGTCTGTTTTTTGAAGGAGTTCAAGAGTTAAAGAAGGAAAAAATGATAGAAGTCCCAGTAACTGAGATTGTCCCCAAACGTCGACCCTTGGTTTCTTATATCCACAATTTTCAAGTAAATCTGAAATAGTATTTATAGATTTGGTTTGTTGTTTAGGAGTGAGATCATGGCCAAAAGTCACGATTACATACCGTCCACGAACGCGGAGGCATTCACGAATACCAGGAGATAGATTTTCCCGGCGCGGTTTGGCCCTAGTGCTGCCAAAAAATTCCTTATTAAGACTATTTTTCTGCCATGGTTTAAATGTTTCCCCTGCTTTTACCTGAAAATAAGTAGATCCCTTCACGAGTATGGAATCGACGATCGGATAACCATCAACGCGCGCATCAATTCCCTCATCACGTACAGTAGTACGTAAACTGATTACGATCTTGTGAGGAGACAGACCCGTTCTTGAGGCTTCACACCAAAGTAGATTACGAAACGCTTTTGTCGCAGATACCGCTTCAAGTCTTCCTAAAATCGCATTGTCTAATGAAAAGATTGTTTGCATAAGTTTTCTTATAAAGAGTGGACTGACCACAGTGTCTAGTAGTTTCATTGATAACTTCAGCGCGAAAGGCTTTGGAGAAGATTGAATGAACTTGTCAATAAAGGTTTCTGCCCTTTCAGTTCATTAGGTAAAAAGCACTGCTGAGCTATCGTAATATCCAGTTGAAATTAAAGTAAAAATATACGTGAATAGGGAATGAGTCAAGGGATTTTTCGTAATAGGAAACTAGAGATCCTCATATCAAGCCTTTTCTTGGAGGCGGGATATAGGGAGGCTGCAAAATTTTTCTTGATTGACGAATAATTTCTCTTCTTTTACACTATTCATAGTAAAAGAGGATAGGTAAGATCAAAAGGGGGAGATGACCATGAACCCAAATATGACGGATAAGGATGCGACGAAGGAAGGACAAGAAATCAGCTTTGAAATTTCCCTGCAGGCGGTCTCTTCAACGCTTAAGGTAACCGGCGGCAGAGAGATACCCTTCGGCAGGGCGATTCTTTCGATAAGAAATGCCGGTGATAAGGCAATTACCGGGTTTGTGCCGCATGCCACACTGGCCCAGGAGGGGGGATCGGTTCAAGATTTAACAGGAGCCCTTTCCCGGGTGAAGACTGTGGAATCGCTACCGCCGGGAGAGACATTCAAATGGGACATGTACGATCTGTTGCTTGCTGAGCACCCGGGTGTGGCCAGCAAGGTTCACCTCTGGGGCTACAAGGCAATACTGAACTGGTGGTTTTTTCTGACCGTATGGGTAGAGTACAGCTCACCGAACATTGCCACTCCTGTTAATGCGGCAGCTTCCCGCTGGAAGTTTAGCTGGAATCCCGCGAAGCCTCCATCGGAAGGTGTGGGTCTGTCTATTGAAGCAGTGAGTGATTAAGCATACTCTAATTCCAGCACCTGTTTGTAATAACCATAAATCCGCCGTCGCAATTGAAAAGCCGAATGATCCAACAACCGTTCAATTTCTGGAATATCCCTAAGGCCGATCTACTTGTCCAGCTTGCATCTCAGCAGGAAGGATTGAGCAGTGATGAGGCGAAGCGCCGTTTGATTAATTACGGCGCCAATTTGCTAAAGCCCCCGAAACGAACTGATGCGGTTGCGCTGCTGATAGCCCAGTTCAAAAGTCCCATCATCCTCACGCTCATCTTTGCTGCCGGCTTATCTATCTTCCTCCAAGACCACGTAGATGCCGCTATTATTCTTTGTATTGTTCTAATCAGCGGTCTCCTGGGATTCTGGCAGGAACGGGGCGCCGTCGATGCCGTCGAAAAGCTCCTCGCCATAGTAAAGATCAAGGCTGCAGTTCTTCGTGATGGGAGCCAGAAAGACATTCCCATAGAAGATGTCGTCCCGGGAGATGTCGTTATTTTGAATGCCGGAGATGCGATCCCCGCAGACAGCCTGATATTGGAAGCAAAGGATCTCTTTGTCGATGAGGCAACCCTGACGGGTGAAACGTACCATGTAGAGAAGGAGGCAGGCGTGTTGTCGATGGAAACGCCCCTCGGCAGGCGCAGCAACTGCCTCTTTATGGGGACCCATGTAATCAGCGGCACCGCCACGGCCGTTGTGGTTTTCACCGGAAAGCAGGCGGAATTCGGCAAAATTTCGGAAAGGCTGAAAATAAGGAGCCAGGAGACCGAATTCGAACACGGCATCCGTCAATTCGGGTATCTGTTGCTGGAAGTGACGCTGGCGCTGGTTTTTTTGATTTTTGCCGTCAATGTCTATTTCCACAGGCCTGTTTTGGAATCATTTCTTTTTTCTCTGGCCCTGGCGGTAGGACTGACCCCTCAATTACTGCCTGCGATCATCAGCATCAACCTGGCTCACGGCGCCAAGAAAATGGCAAAAAATAAAGTCATTGTGAAGCGGCTTGCCGCCATCGAAAATTTTGGCAGTATGGATGTTCTATGCTCCGACAAGACGGGAACACTTACTGAAGGCAAAGTATGCATGCACTCGGCCCTGGATCTGGAAGGCAATCCCAGTGAACGGGTTTTTTTCCATGCCTACCTTAATGCCATCTTCGAGACTGGCTTCTCCAATCCTATCGATGAAGCGATCCGTTCGTATAAACAACCGGACATTACCGGATACGAGAAGGCGGATGAGGTCCCATATGACTTCATCCGGAAGCGGCTCAGCATCCTGCTGGTGAAGGACGGCAGATATTTAATGGTCACCAAAGGCACTCTTTCCAATGTGCTTGCCGTTTGTTCAACGGCGGAGACCCCTTCAGGCAGTGAAGTTGACATTACGTCGGTAAATGAGCAGATCCAGCAGAAATTTGAGACGCTAAGCAACCAGGGGTTTCGTCTACTGGGTATCGCTTGTCGGGACAGAGGCGCGGAGCACTCCATCAATAAGGATCATGAAATGGATATGACCTTTCTCGGATTTCTTGTTTTTTTCGATCCGCCGAAAGCGGGGATTGCCAAAACAATTGCCGTCCTCAATAAACTTGGTGTTTCTTTAAAAATTATTTCCGGGGACAACCACCTCGTTGCCGCCAAAGTGAGCAAGGATGTGGGGATACGGGATGCAAGGATTGTCACCGGAAGTGAACTCCGCAAAATAAGCAATGAGGCCCTTTTACTAAAAGTAAACGAGACGGACATCTTCGCGGAGGTAGAGCCCAATCAGAAAGAACGCATTATCATCGCGCTTAGGAAGGCAGGCCACGTCGTCGGATATATGGGGGATGGGATCAATGACGCATCCGCGCTCCACGCGGCAGATGTGGGCATTTCCGTGGACACCGCAGTTGATGTAGCCAAAGAATCCGCGGATATCGTACTTCTGGAAAAAAATCTTGCTGTCTTAATACAGGGTGTGAGGGAGGGGAGAACAACGTTTGCCAACACTTTAAAATATGTCTTTATGGCGACCAGCGCCAATTTCGGGAACATGTTCAGCATGGCCGGCGCATCGCTCTTTCTCTCTTTTCTCCCTCTGCTGCCGAAACAGATACTGCTGACCAACCTGATGACTGATTTTCCGGAAATGACCATTGCCACGGATCATGTGGATAGCGAGATGGTCGATCAACCCAGAAGGTGGAACATTGCCTTTATCCGGAAATTCATGTTCACCTTCGGCCTGGTCAGTTCGGTTTTTGATTATCTTACTTTCGGGGTTCTGTTGCTCATCCTCCATGCCACACCCGATCAGTTCAGGACGGGGTGGTTCATGGAGTCTGTGATTTCCGCCTCAATCATCGTGCTTGTAATCCGCAGCAGAAGGCCTTTCTTTAGGAGCCGGCCGGGGCGGTATCTATCAGTGGCCACAATCGCTGTCGTTGCCGCCACACTTATTTTTCCGTTCACGCCTGCCGGTGAGATCTTCGGGTTTATACCACTGTCTGCATCATTTCTCGTGATGATGGGCCTTATCGTGATGCTTTATGTCTTAACAGCGGAGCTGGCAAAAAAGATATTTTATCAGAAAGTGAATCATTAAAGAGCACAGCATAAACAATATATTTCACCATCAATCGGTATACTGAACGAAACGTGCATGAAATCGTTTCATGCAGGACTAAATTTATGCGGTGATACTCATTGCTGTCCGGTATTCTGAAACGGGCAGCAATCGCCACTTCTCCTGTCCCTGCAGCTCCAGCACACGGTTGTGGTAATCCAGGATGCTGGTGCGGTGGCCTACACTGATATAGTGGATATCCAGTTCATTTAGTTTTCGGTAGAGGTTCGCCTCATTCTCCAGATCAAGGGCGCTCGTCGCTTCGTCCATGACGGCAAACTTAGGCCGGTTCATGAGCAGCCGGGCAAAAGCAAGTCGCTGCTGTTCGCCCAGGGAAAGGACATCGGCCCAATCGAGCTCCACGTCGAAGCCGCCTACCCGTTCCGGCAGGTCAGCAAGCCTGACCGTCTCCAGGACATGACGCAATTCCTCTTCCGAAACTTTTCTCTCCAGCCGGGGATAAAGCAATTGATCCCGCAGCGATCCAAGCAGCATGTAAGGTCTTTGCGGGAGAAAAAAGATGTCCGACATAGGCGGCCTTTCGATCTCGCCCCCGCCCTGAGTCCACAAGCCGGCGATTGCCCTGAGGAGAGAGCTTTTCCCCACACCGCTCTGACCGACGACGACCATATTGTCTCCCTGCTTCAAATCCACCGTCAAATCATTGATGAGTGTGCGGTTCCTGTTCGGTGTAAGGAGGATAAGATTATTCAGGGCAAACCGGTCGACTTCGTGAGACTTGATGCCGGGGACCGGCGCCAGCGCAGGTGCTGTTATATCGGCAAATGTTGACAGCCGCTGCACACCGGCGGCGAAGTTTGTTATCTGCTCAAATTGAGAGACGATAAGAGAGAGTGACGCATAAACCTGGGAGAATGCAAAATTGGCCTGCACCATGTCGCCGTATTCAATTTCACCAGCGAAGTACTGGGGGAACAGCACGAGAAAGGGCAGGACTACAGGGAGGTAGCTGTACGCCGTCGTGAAGAACGACAGATTCCGCTGCCAGCCGATGAGGAGACTGAAATTTCTTAGGACGCTGCGGAAGCGATCTCCGATGTGGGCAACCTCGGGTTTCTCGCCCTGATAGAAGGCAATCGACTCGGCGTTGTCCCGTACATGCACGAGGGAATAGCGGAAATCTGCTTCATACCGGAGCTGATTAAAATTCAAACGGACGAGACGCCGTCCTATCAGGACAGTGAGGACAGTGCCCAGTAAAGAGTAGCCCAGGACCACGACGACAAGGAGGACCGATTTCGACCACAGTATCCCGGTAAAGGAAACGAGATCCATCAGAGAGCCGAGCAGAATCAAAAGAAACAGCAGAGAAATCCGGGTAAATGAGCGAATGTCTTCCATGATACGCTGATCGGGGTTGTCTATCTTCGAGCTTATCTCAATCTCATAATAGTTGCGGTTCTTGAAATAGTTATTGAGAAACTCTCCCGTCATCCACTCCCGCCAGCGCATTCCCAGGTAATTCTGGACATAGCTGTATAGCGCGACGATAGGGATTCCCACAAGGAAACCGCAAAAATATACGGCAACGAACAGATAAGCCAAATCCTGATTTTTCTTCACCAGCGCGTTGGTGAAGTAGTTGCTGATATAGCTGAAGGCGACATTGATCCCTGTTACAGAAAAGGAAAGGAGCAGCACAATGGCAAGGAGTGTCCATGCCCGCTTGCGGGTTTGCAGTTGCGGGGCGAAAAGCATGAAGCAGGCGGCAGGAATAATCAGTATACCGGCAACAATCATCCAGGCACTGGAATGGAAGGTATACTGGATCAGGGATAACAGCCCGGATGCTACTTTGGCTGTCATGGAAGGTGCAAGGAAGTTGCTTACCAGGGTGATCCCCGCGACAATCATGAATAGGATGCCGAAGAGGAAAACCAGCAGCATCAATAAAAGAAGGAGCATATACCAGCTTCCACCGCGAATGGTGGGGAAAAAATAAGGCTGGGCAATAGTGACAAACCGATTCCACAAAGAACGTTTAATCTCGTTCATCGACAGAGTTTCCTTTCCGAGTCACATATTTTTGAAGGCATGAAATCAAGCCTGCTTCCCGGTGCTGTAACGGGCTACTGCGAGGAAAGAGGCTCTTCTGAAGTTATGCCGTATTCTGTCAGTAAGATAACGTTGTGTCAAGGTAAGTCAAACAGGATAGCAGGCAGTGCCGGAAAATAAGAAAGCTGACTGCATAAAGGAGTGTCTGTCTAATGTCCCGCCCTGAGAGCCAATGGAATAGTAGGTATTCCATCCCATTTCACACCTCTTTTATTATTATTCCCTTTCAGCCCTCTATAAATTATTATTTTGTTGGCCATGTGTGAAGCTATATAGTTTTGCCTGCCTGAGAGGGTAATAATACATAATTTAAAAAGGAGGTTGTAAGCTATGGAAAACAGGATAGAAGAATGCCATTGTGATAAATGTGGAAGTGAAGCAGATATGACCATAACCTGTCAATTGATCGAAAGGGAGGATTCATCCGGTGCCAGAAGGAAGGTACAGCAAGAAACCAGAACATGTACAATTTGCGGCGGCGAGATGGTAACCATCCTTGACGAATAGCAGCGTGTATGCCGTGATGATTGCCTGCGAACAACGTTATTGTCTTCAAAAAGAGATCTTTCTCATTCCTCACAAGGCCACGATGGGGATTGATAAGAGTTTCAGCCGGTAGCACAACCTGGTTTTTATTCAACGGGGTCGTGTATTACCGGCTGACATAGACGAGGCGGACTGATTGGACATGAATCTCGCCTACGGCTATAATCTATTAAAGATCTCGGCTTGACCCGTCGCCTGACTATAAATTATAAAATGTATCGAGATAATTATGCGAGAATATTTGATAGGGGGGTCATCTTATGAAAAGGAGTCTTATCATCGGTTCAGCATTACTGATCTTTGGAACTTTACTATTATTCACCACTATTGTTAAAAGTGATGAATACAGTGCGGGGGAAACCCTGTTTAAAAAGAATTGCCAGTTTTGTCATCATCTGAAAGGGGATGATAATTATTCTTCCGCCTATTATATGCAATTCAGACCGAAGGATTTCGAGGATATCGACGCGTGGAAGGGCCTTGATGAGCAGAAGATTATGCAGGTATTACAGAAAGGCAAGGGAGTGATGCCTGCGCAAAATTTGAAGCCTGAGGAAATAAAAGCCATAATTGATTATATGACGCACAAACTGAAAAATTAGCTGTCATGTTCTCGGTTGAGAAGAGAATGGCGCTTCCTCTTAAAAGGCGAAGGGCTGATACAAAAAGAGGGTTTCATCGTTGTGATGAACCCCTCTTTATTTGATATTACTTCTGACCGAATAATTTCAGATACCTGCCGTATCCTTCTTTTTCCAGACCCTCCTTGGGGATGAATCTCAAGGCCGCCGAGTTCATGCAATACCGGAGTCCGGTCGGTTTAGGCCCGTCCGGGAAGACATGCCCAAGATGAGAATCCGCATGCTTGCTCCTGACTTCCGTGCGCGTCATGAAAAAACCGCGGTCAACCTTCTCTACAAAATTATCAGGCTCAAGGGGTTTGGTAAAACTGGGCCAACCCGTACCGGAATCATATTTATCCAAAGAGCTGAAGAGCGGTTCGCCGGAAACAATATCCACATAGATGCCCTCTTTCTTATTATCCCAGTATTCATTTTGGAAAGCGGGTTCTGTTCCTTCCTGCTGAGTCACTTTGTATTGGATGGGAGTCAGTTTCTTCCTTATCGTCGTGTCGTCAGGTTTTTTGTATTCCTGGGCTGCCGCGGGTTTGATACTGGCATTTTCGTCTCCCCAGACCTTTCTCAAAAACTGATCGCGTCCCGACCCGTGTCTGTAATATTTATATCTTATCGGGTTTTTCTTGTAGTAATCCTGATGATAATCCTCCGCTTCATAAAACTTGGTGAATTTCAATATCTCCGTGACTATCGGCTTGGTAAAATGTCCGGATTTGGCCAATTCTTCCTTTGATTTTTCTGCCAAACGTTTCTGCTCTTCGTCATGATAGAAGATTACGCTTCTGTATTGAGGACCCCGGTCAACAAATTGTCCGCCCGCATCTGTTGGATCTATATGTCTCCAGAAGTAATCGAGCAGTTGTTCATAGGTGACTTTTGCGGGGTCGAAATAAATCTGAACAGCTTCCACGTGTCCCTTCTTCGCGTAAGTTTCATAGGTTGGATTTTCCCCGGGCCCGCCTGTGTAACCGGATATGACCTTCGATACTCCTGAAACTTTTTCAAAATCAGACTCTACACACCAGAAACACCCACCGGCGAAAGTGGCAATTTGGGTTGTCGCATTAGTTTCCTTCATTTTATCTTTTACCTCCTGTGGGCTGCTGCTGGAACTCTGGCACCCCAGAACAAATATAATGGATATTAAACTTACGAGGAGAGCCTTCATTTTGTCCTCCTTAAACTAAAATTATTACATTTAATCTATGGATGATTATCTGATTGTCAAATAATTAGGTTCTCCTAAATTGCAAACGGATTCGAGAATTCTATAGTTCAAGAGTGCTTAAAGGTACTTTGCGCAAGTATTAAAATATATTTTTTTTCCCTCAATTTTGATTTATAATGTAAATCTTGGTAATTATAAAAATATATACCTAAGTATGATTGAAGAATGACGACAAAATGACAAAGATGAGAATCGAACATGATTCGTTCGGAAACATTGAAGTTCCTGCGGATAGGCTGTGGGGCGCGCAGACTCAGCGGTCTCTGCAAAATTTTAAGATTTCCAACGAGCGTATGCCGTCAGACTTGATTTGCGCCCTTGCACTGGTCAAAAGGGCAGCAGCCGCAGTGAACCGTGAACTGGGCCTCCTGGAGGCGGAAAAGGCCGGAGCTATCATTACCGCCGCGGACGAAGTGATCGAGGACAAGTATGAAGAAGAGTTCCCTCTTCTGGTCTGGCAGACCGGTTCCGGCACACAGACCAATATGAATATGAATGAAGTCCTTGCCAACCGTGCGAGCGAGATCCTCGGAGGCAGGCGGGGTAAAGCACGCAAGGTGCACCCGAACGATGATGTCAACAAATGTCAATCGACAAATGATGTTTTTCCGACAGCGATGCACATCTCAGCGGTTAAGGCGTTATCGCACCGCCTCAAGCCGGCCATCCTTCAACTGAAGGAAACGCTGGATAGAAAGGCTGCACAGTTTGATAATATCGTAAAAACCGGCCGCACGCATCTGCAGGATGCGGTGCCGCTTACCCTGGGTCAGGAATTCTCCGGTTATGTCGCCCAATTGAATAAAAGCCTGTCTTACATAGATGCATCCATGCCTCATCTGTATGAACTGGCGATAGGAGGGACAGCGGTCGGTACAGGTCTGAATGCGCATCCGGAGTTCGGGAACCATGTTGCTGGTGAGCTTTCCAGAATCACTGGCATGCCGTTTGTCAGTGCGCCGAATAAGTTTAAGGCAATCGCCTCTCATGACGCACTTGTTCACGCCCATGGGGCGGTCAAGACCCTCGCCTCTTCATTGATAAAAATTGCCAACGATGTGCGCTGGCTTGCTTCCGGACCCCGCTCAGGCATAGGGGAGTTGATGATTCCCGAAAATGAACCGGGGAGCTCAATAATGCCGGGAAAGGTAAACCCGACCCAGTCGGAGGCAATGATGATGCTCTGCTTTCAGGTAATGGGGAATGATGTGGCCATCAACATGGGTGGCGCTATGGGGAACTTCGAGTTGAATGTCTTTAAACCCCTGATCATTTATAACTTTCTGCAAAGTGTACGTCTTCTCGCGGACGGTATGATTAGTTTCAATGATAACTGTGCAACAGGCATTGAAGCCAACCGCGTTCGTATTGACAGCCTTATGAGAAATTCACTGATGCTTGTTACCGCATTAACACCCCATATCGGCTACGACAAGGCTGCCCGGATTGCAATGAAGGCCTATAAGGAAAGCACAGAGCTCCGCGACGCGGCCGTTTCGCTTGGTTTTGTTACCGGTGAACAATTTGATGAATGGGTGCGGCCGGAGAAGATGGTCGGAAAAAGGACAAAGTAGATGTTACCGTTATTCAATTCATCAGTTTGCTTGCAAAAATGGAAATAATTTGAGAATATCAATAGAACAAATGTTTTTGGCTAAAAATCAATAAAAGGAGCGAGCTTATGTGGGAATATACGGACAAAGTTAAGGAGCACTTCCTTAATCCTCGAAACGTCGGGGAAGTTGAAAATCCGGACGGTGTGGCTGAAGTAGGTTCTATTGCCTGCGGAGATGCCCTCAAACTGTCTTTCAAATTGGATGAGAATAAAAAAATCAAGGATGTCAAATTCAAAACCTTCGGCTGCGCAAGTGCAATTGCAACTTCTTCTGCACTGACCGAGATGATCAAGGGTATGACACTGGAAGAGGCCATAAAAGTGACAAACCAGGATATCGCAGCCTATCTGGGCGGTCTTCCCCAGGAGAAAATGCACTGTTCCGTCATGGGAAAACAGGCCCTGGAAAAGGCTATCGAAAATTATCGGGGCGGCCCTTCAAAAGAACCGGAAGCGAAGATCATATGCGAATGTTTTGGCGTCACGGAGAGTGAAATCGAGCAGGCGGTCAGGGAGAATAACCTCTCCACCGTTGAAGAGGTGACGAACTATACCAAGGCCGGCGGGGGCTGCGGCGGATGTCATGACGCCATCAGGGAAATAATCGAGAGGGTCCGGGCCGGCGTTGCAGCACCGGTCGTCAAGCCGAAGCTCTCCAATATTCAGAAGATAAAAATGATAGAGGAAACCATAGAGCGTGAAATCAGGCCGTCATTGAAGAATGACGGTGGTGATATCGAACTCATTGATGTGATCGGCAACCGCGTCCTTGTCGCCACACGCGGCGCCTGTGCGACCTGCAAGGCTGCTGATATCACACTGAAGCATTTTGTTGAATTAAAGCTCCGGGACCTCGTATCACCCGAGCTTGTAATCGAAGAGGTGACGCCATGACAACGATTTATCTGGATAACAACGCGACGACACAGGTTGCCGCAGAAGTTATGGATGCCATGCTTCCCTACTTCCGCATACTTTATGGAAATCCATCCAGCATGCATTCCTTCGGGGGGCAGGTTGCCCGGAAAATACGGGAGGCCCGGGAACAGGCGGCAGCGCTGATCGGAGCAACGCCTGATGAGATAATATTCACCAGTTGCGGTACAGAAAGCGACAATGCCGCGATCCGGTCGTCCCTGGCGATTCATCCCGACCGGCGGCATATTCTAACAAGCAGGGTTGAGCATCCTGCCGTCAAGTCACTTTGCGCTCATCTGTCAAGACAGGGCTATCGCGTGACAGAATTGCCTGTAGATAAAGACGGCCTCCTGGATATGAATCAGTTTGAAAGAAGTCTGACGCCGGATACTGCTGTTGTAAGCCTTATGTGGGCCAACAACGAAACCGGTGCCCTGTTTCCTGTGGAAAAGGCGGCGGAGCTTGCCCATGACAGGGGCATCCTGTTTCATACAGATGCCGTTCAGGCAGTGGGAAAGATCCCGATAAACATGAAGTCGAATGTCATCGACATGCTCTCCATATCCGGTCACAAGCTTCATGCGCCGAAGGGCATAGGAATACTCTATGTCCGCAGAGGCACAAAGTTTTCACCTTTCCTGATCGGGGGGCACCAGGAGAAGGAGCGCCGGGGGGGTACGGAAAACACGCCCAGCATCATAGGGCTGGGGAAGGCCTGCGAGTTGGCGGCGCGCAATATGGAGGTGGAGAACACGCGGGTGAAAAAATTGCGGGATAAGCTTGAAACTGAGCTCCTGGCGCGTATTCCCAACAGCCGGGTGAATGGAACACGTCTGTACCGGCTTCCCAATACAACGAACATCAGCTTTGAATTCGTTGAAGGCGAAGCCATTCTTCTTTTGATGGATGAGTTTGGTATCTGCGCATCTTCAGGATCAGCGTGTACTTCAGGATCACTGCAGCCTTCTCATGTTCTTCGCGCCATGGGTGTCCCGTTTACCATGGCCCATGGGTCAATCAGGTTCAGCCTGAGCATCTATAATACAGAAGATGAAATAGGCTTTGTAATTGAAAAGCTGCCGGTCGTAATTGAAAGGCTGCGCGGCTTGTCCCCATACTGGAACTTGGGCGATCAGGCATGCACGGTCCAGTGAAGGAGGTTTCATTGCCATGGATGAGACATCAAAGATGGAGCAATGTAAGGAGGATATAGTCACTACCAAGAACTTCCGCGAAGAAATCCCTGCTGTTGTTGATCAGCTTGTATTATCATGCAGCCGTGATGATTGCTTTGACCATGTCGGTCCGGAGCCGATCCCTTCACGTGAAGCTATAATCGATATCCTGCATACGGCAAGCCGGGTTCTCTACCCGGGTTATTTTATCCGTACACGTTTGGATGAGGTGAATGTTGGCTACTATTTTGGCCAGGAAGTGACCAGCCTCTTTGAGGCCTTCTCCGAACAGATCATGCTGGCGATACGCCATGACTGCATCAGACACAATCTGGCCTGTACAAACTGTGAGGAACGCGGCCAGCAGGCTGCTATCGATTTTTTGCGCGGCATGCCGCAATTGCGTATTCTTCTCGCTTCAGATATCATGGCAGCCTACAAAGGTGATCCGGCAGCCAAAAGCTTCGATGAAATCATCTTCAGTTATCCGGGACTTTTAGCAATCACCGTGTATCGCATAGCACACCAGTTACATCAGCAGGACATCCCCCTGATCCCGCGCATCATGACGGAATACGCCCACGGTAAAACGGGTATAGACATCCACCCCGGCGCCCGGATCGGAGAGAGCTTTTTTATCGACCACGGCACAGGTGTCGTAATCGGCGAGACGACCATAATCGGTAAGCGCGTCAGGCTCTATCAGGGCGTGACGCTGGGTGCCCTTTCTCTTCCCCCTGAGGAGGTGGACGCCCTGCGAAATAAAAAGCGCCATCCAACCATCGAAGATGATGTCATCATTTACTCAAATGCCACCGTGCTGGGTGGTAAGACTGTCATCGGTGCCCGCTCTGTGATCGGCGGAAACGTCTGGATTACCGATTCGGTGCCGCCGGATACGGAAGTGTTTTTGAAAAAACCGGAACTGGTCTTGAAGGGGAAAAATGTTAAGTGACCGGAAAATACTTTTTACTGCATCTTTTTATACTTTCTTAATATGCTCCCTTGCCTGTTATTATTACCCATGGGGTCTTGAGAAGAAGCTTGATATCAAGCCATAATGACCAATCGTTGATATATTTAAGATCAATGCGCACCATTTCATCAAACGTGGTCCTGCTCCTGCCTGTGAC
>DATKLL010000107.1:0-15518 GCA_035542475.1 Syntrophales bacterium | reverse complement strand
CAACTGCGAGTTTTGCGATGTCACCGCCCTTTTCGGCCACAAACCGAGATTAAAAAGCGTCGATCAGTTCATGGATGAATTGCAGGTTATTTATGATAAGGGCTGGCGGGGAAGCCTCTTCGTTGTGGATGACAATTTCATCGGAAACAGGATTGCCATAAAGAAAATGTTGCCAAATGTTATTGCCTGGATGAAGGAGCGCGGTTATCCGTTTGAACTCTTCACAGAGGTCTCCGTAAATATCGCCGATGATGATGAGCTGGTCCGCTTGATGGTTGAAGCCGGTTTTGACAGGGTCTTCATAGGGCTTGAGACCCCCAACGAGGAAAGCCTGAAAGAGTGCGCCAAAGATCAGAACTGCAAGCGGGACCTGACCGGATCTATCAAGAAACTGCAGGCATCCGGTCTGGAGGTTCTCGGAGGCTACATTGTCGGATTCGACAACGACGATGAGAATATCTTCGCATCACAAATAAAATTCATTCAGGAAAGCGGCGTGGCAACCGCTATGGTAGGGCTGTTGAATGCCTTGCCCAACACCAGGCTGTGGCAGCGGATGAAGGATGAGAGCAGGCTTCTATTGCATTCATCCGGAAACAATACTGACGGCAGCATCAACTTCATTCCTAAACTGGACATGGAAAAACTCATTAAAGGTTATCATCAGATGGTTAAGACCATCTACAGTCCCCGCCATTATTATCAGCGTGTCTCCAAATTCCTGGAACACTATCAGCCTCTCAGGCAGAGAAAAGTAGACTGGGAGCGGTTTAAAGGTTTCTTGAAGTCCATCTTTTATATTGGTATTTTAGGGAATGGCCGGACACAGTGGTATTATTGGAAGATGTTGTTGAAGTCGACTCTATTTTACAGAAAATCAATAACAACCGCCATAACGCTGATGGTATACGGACAGCATTTCCGGAAGATGTCCAACAAAATGCGCCTACCGGATAAAATATTCACCGCAAGCAATGTCCAATTTCATCCTGCAAAAGCAACTCGAAAAAATTGAAGTTGGTAGATAAAGCAGTCCCGATGAAAGTCGGGGACTTAAAATTATTGCTTGTCCATATCAATAATAGAAAGGGTAGTACCAATCTCGACCTGATACTTAGCTGTTAATCAGGACACTTTATTTCATTTTTGAGTTTAGGAATTTGTTTTTTCTAGAAATATACTGCCTACAATAAAGATTGTGTGGCCATGAAAGCGGGAATTACAGATCATGTATGAGATATTAAAGGAATTGTTAAATTAACCGACGAACAATAGAGTAGCACCATTTGTAATTCGCACAAACCTAAGAAATGGAAAAGTGAATATGTATCTCCTTGATTATCTCGGGAAAAAGCAAAAGCACTTCATTTGGGCTATCGCTCTTCTGCTCAATTTGATTATCGGTGTAATTAATTATTTAACGGGTTACGAAGTAAGAGTAGAAGTATTTTATTTATTGCCTATAGGTATCTTATGCTGGCTTGTCAGTAGAAACGCAGGAATTATTATGTCGATTATCAGCACGGGAACGACATTGACTGCAAATCTTTTTGCTGGACAAGTTATTCAAAATTATTGGATTGAATCTTGGAATTTTATTGTCCATTTCAGCATTTTCGTAATCGTTGTCTACTTGATATCCTCGGCAAAAATTATTTTGGAGAATAACAAAGCACTCACCAGCAAACTTCACATGTCGATATTTTCTAATTTCAGATCCAATTTCGCCATATTTAATAAAAAGCAGAATATTATTGATATAACAAAATATGGCTATGAACAATATCAAGACATCATCGTAAATAATGTGGTCGTCAAGAATGCAAGTGGCAATCATCGTGATAACGAAACACGCTATAATATCATTAGAAAAGTTTTAGATAAATATAGTCGACCCTTAGACATGCTGGACATAGGCGCAAGCCAGGGGTACTACTCGTTTAGAGCAGCACATGACTATGACTGTGTCTGCGTAATGATCGAGGGGGATAATCCGGAGTACCCAATGGTTGGCAAACAATTGCTGGATCTTTGTCACGCAAACGATTCTCTCGAAAACATTATTCTGCTTAATAAGCGCGTAACCCCGGATGACCTTCAGAGGCTGAGCGAATGTGAATACTTTGATGTGGTCTTAGCTTTAAATATCATTCATTGGTTTGGTTCTCAATGGAAGGAAGTCACCGATGCAATTTTAAACATGGGAAGCAATATCATTGTGGAAACCCCCCCTCAGGAACATTTAGCAAGTCAAGAAGAAAATTTTATAAGGAAATCGATTGAAAAATACCTGGTTTTCAAGAATGCTAAAATTTTAGGGGAAGTTCCCCGCCACACTTCTGGAGGCAAAATGGCGACTATTTATCTCATTGAAACAAGTAAAACTAAAATAGAGAGAAAGTTCTGGTTCCATCCCAAAAATATTGATGATCATCACACAATTGTTAGCAGCTACAGGTTAAAAACTATTACAAAAAAGCCGCCACGCGTATCTCATTTACAACCGGACAACTGGAAGCCTGGCATTAATTTAGTGACCTTTTTAATGTATAGCGGCGCCTATCCGTCAAGGGAAAGGATTAAGGATGCGCTCGAGCGCATCCAAGACTGTAATCATAATGACTGGACGGTGAATAATATGATTCTGCAAGGTAACAAATTGACTCTAATCGACTGGAATGATCAAATGCATGGGTCTGATGGCGGTAGGAGGTGCTCTTCTAAAGTGTTAAAGGCTCATCTAAAACTTATCAGTTTAAGAAACCCCACTAAAATTGAAAGTTACTTCTGGAATCGCCTCACAAAAATTTCTTAAAGTATAACCTGACCCATCAAAAACTGATCCAGATTCTAAGCTAGTATTGATAAGATTACTATTGGTTATCGTTGATTCACAGAAATGAAGATGCGTAGATTATGTAGGTTTAATATTTCCAACCTAACTCGAATTTGATTAGCTCTCGCTTGTGCATTACTAAAAAAGGAGCTACATAATTCTCATGGATACAACTATTATTATTGGCTACATCGCCGGAATTCTCACTACCATATCGTTCATCCCGCAGGTTGTGCGCAACTGGAAACTCAGGGAAACCAGGGATATCTCGCTTGCGATGCTCCTGCTCCTGGCGGCAGGAATACTCCTGTGGATTTTGTACGGGCTGCAGATCGGGTCGCCCCCGATCATCGCCGCAAATACAATCACATTTGTTCTCATCCTGTTCTTGCTGTGGATGAAGATGAAATTCAAATAATGCAGCGTGCAGGTCAGATTTCTAGAAAATGCTTGACATTCTCCTCTGGCCTCATATATAAGGCGCGCATCGGTTTAGCAAACCGGAACACGGTGTGAGTCCGTGGCGGTCCCGCCGCTGTAATTGGCGAGGCTCTTCACAATGGCTGACAGCCGGTCACTACCGGGGTACACCCCGGTGGGAAGACCGTGAAGAGCTGCTGACCCAATAGCCAGAAGACCTGCAAAAACCGAGATAATACGGAATCTGATGGTAAAGGGTTCCGACTGACGCCAAGCGTCCGTCGGAACCCTTTTTTTATTTTAACACCAATTATAGGAAAGGAGAAAAACGTGAAGGAAGAGAAAGTAAAAAAAGATGTAATCGCTTATCGCAAGGGCTGCAAGGCCAAAGGAACCGGGCTTTCCCACTACATTCTCATGGACAGGAAAGCGAAGTAATGGCGGTCACGAAGAAGAAGGAAATTGTTGGCGCGGCGGCCCCCTCGCGGGGCCGCTTCGTAAACACAGGTAATGGTCCTACATTCCAGGCAATCGATATCGGCCATCGGGAATACATGGCAGTGATTGATCCGGACACAGCCTTCTGGTCTCTGGTGAAACGAGAAAAACTCGCAGACGCGCTGTCCGGCGATTTACCCGAGGCCTACGCAAAAAAGACGAAACAATTCGGCAAGGAGATGGATGCACTGCGCTTCGGTCTTACTCCCTCCGCGGTCTATTTTAACCCTACCGAACGGTGCAATATGAACTGCACCTATTGCTATATCCCAGAGAAGATGCGGCGCGGCGGTGAGCACATGCCGGCACAAAAATTGATTGCAGCCCTCGGTCTCCTCAAACAATACTTCCGTTCAACCCTGCCCAAAGGTTCCATGCCTCAGATCATCTTCCACGGGGCCGAGCCATTGCTCAATCGCGATGCAGTCTTTGCAGGTATTGAGGAATACAAAGGGGATTTTCTTTTCGGTATCCAGACCAATGCCACGCTGCTTGATGATGCCGCCATCGAGTTTCTGATGAGCCGCAACGTGAGCATCGGAATTTCTCTGGACGCTCCAACCGCCCGGATTGCCGATCGGACCCGCAAAAACTGGGACGGCCAGGGAACGTTCAAACAGGTCATTGCGGCCATGAAGCGACTGAACGGCTATGAGGGCTGGAGCGTTATCTGCACCGTCACCAGCGCAAACATGCAGCACCTGACCAAGTTGGTGGATTTCTTTCACGGTCATGAGGTCCCGACATGCCTGATGAACATCATCCGCTGCACGCTCCCGCCATCACGGAGCATCAAACCAGGCGATGCAGATGCGGCCAGGCACTTCCTGACAGCCTTGGATCGCACATATGAACTGTACCAGGAGACGGGCCGCAGATTAACGGTGGGTAATTTCGCCAATATCCTTCTGGCCATCATCGCGCCGGCGGCACGAAGGTTGATGTGCGACATCTCTCCCTGCGGAGGCGGGCGCTGCTTCTTTGCACTGGCCCCCAACGGGGATATGTTCCCATGCAGCGAGTTTATCGGTATTGACCGCTTCCGGGCCGGCAACCTTTTTAAAGATTATATTCCCACTGTGGTAAAAAGTGAGCCGTTTCGTCTGGTCACCGGCCGCAAGGTCGAAGACATCGAGCCTTGCCGGCGCTGTGCAATCCGGCACTTTTGCGGATCACCATGCCCGGCCGAGGCCTACGAAATGAACGGCGGCATGAACGCGACAGGGGCTTTTTGTGAATTTTATGAAGAACAGGTGCGGTATGCCTTTCGCGTCATAGCCGACGGAAAAGCGGACGCATACCTTTGGGATGGCTGGGAAAGAGGCATGAAAGACACCTTCAATATCGATGCATTTCTGTCTTGACAGCCGCCTTTATATAAAATATAAATTATCAAAAGTGAATAATTTAGCTTCGGGGTGCTGTAAGGCTGAGAGAGAATAATCTCAACCCTCTGAACCTGATATGGATAATGCCATCGTAGGGAAGCAGAAGCTGAGCTGCCGGTTGATGTAATTAGTCAACGGTATCAATGAATGAAGAGCTTACCAGTGATGGTAGGCTTTTTTATTTGTGCATTCGCAATAGATGTCGTTCCGGAGGCGAATATGAAAATTATTGTAAACGGCAGAGAAGAAATCCTGGAAGAAGTCACAACAATTGCCGGCCTTATTGCATTGAAAGAACTTAACCCCAACGCCGTCATTGTGGAACATAACTACAACCTGGTTAAGAAGGAAAACTGGAGCGATATGGTTATCAAGGAAAATGACCGGTTGGAGATCTTAAGGTTTGTGGGAGGAGGTTGAGAAGGTGAGCGATATTTTAAAAATAGGGGATCGGGAACTTACGAGCCGGCTTTTTCTTGGGACCGGAAAATTTTCTTCGAATAAATTGATCCCGGAAGTCGCGAGGGCTTCGGGGGCGCAGGTAGTGACTGTGGCGCTGCGACGAGTGGATCTGAAATACGAGGAAGAGAATATCGCGGCCTTCGTGCCGAAAGACTGCATCCTGATGCCCAATACCTCTGGAGCGCGGAACGCCGTGGAAGCTGTTCGAATCGCAAGACTGGCCAGGGCTACCGGCTGCGGCAACTGGGTGAAGATTGAAGTGATCACCGATAATAGGTACCTGCTTCCGGACAACTACGAGACAATCAAAGCCACTGAAATCCTGGCGGGGGAAGGGTTTGTCGTGCTTCCCTATATGAGCCCGGATCTCATGGTGGCTAAGAGTCTGGTTAAGGCGGGCGCTGCGGCGGTGATGCCCCTCGGGTCACCCATTGGGAGTAACAGAGGACTGAAGACCAAAGAGCTGGTGAGGATATTAGTTGAAGAAATCCGCCTGCCCATCGTTGTGGATGCGGGAATCGGGCGGCCTTCCGAGGCGGCAGAGGCCATGGAGATGGGTGTGGCGGCCGTGCTGGTAAACACTGCCATAGCAACTGCCGGCGATCCGGTAACAATGGCCAAGGCCTTCGGCATGGCGGTGGAAGCCGGGCGTATGGCCTACCTTTCAGGACCGGGAGATATCATGGACGTCGCCAGAGCGTCTTCACCATTGACGGGATTTTTGCGGGATGCATGAAGGATGACTTTTCCATGAGTTTTTACGAAGAAATCCAGAAATACCACACTTTTGATTTTGACGGTTTTTTTCAGAGGCTGACCGGCACCGACATAAAAAAAATCATCGGTAAAAATCGCCTAAATGAGCATGACTACCTGGCCCTGCTTGCTCCTGCTGCCGAAAACTATCTGGAGGAAATGGCGGAGAAGGCTCAGAGCCTGACTATCCGGCACTTCGGCCGGGTGATACTTCTTTACACCCCCCTTTATCTTTCCAATTATTGCGTCAACCATTGCATTTATTGCGGATTTCAGGTCAACAATAAACTGGATAGAAAAAAACTGACTATGGCAGAGCTGGAGAGAGAAGCGGAGATCATCGCCGCTACCGGCCTGAAACACGTGCTCATCCTCACAGGAGAATCCAGAAAGCATTCACCTGTTTCATACATCAGTGAATGCGCTGACATATTAAAAAAATATTTCACATCGATCAGCATCGAAATCTATCCCCTCGAAGAAGACGAATATGCCGAGGTGATAGCCGCAGGTGTGGACGGGCTGACCATCTATCAGGAGGTCTATGATGAAGAGGTCTATGCCCTGATGCACCCCGCAGGCCCGAAACGGGACTACCGTTATCGCCTGGAAGCGCCGGAGCGTACCTGCCGGGCGGGTATAAGGACAGTAAATGTGGGCACCCTGCTGGGATTGAACAATTGGAGGACCGAGGCATTTTTCACAGGGCTGCATGCCGACTATTTGCAGAATCTGTTCCCTGAAGTAGAAATGAGCATCTCACCGCCGCGGATGCGCCCGCACCTGGGTGGATTCCAGCCGATGGTGGATGTGAGTGACAGGAACCTCGTGCAATACATGCTGGCGTTCAGGCTTTTTATGCCCCGGGGCGGGATCACCATTTCCACAAGGGAGCGTTCCGAACTGCGGGACTATCTGATTAGACTGGGCGCTACCAGAATGTCGGCCGGTTCCTGTACCGCCGTCGGCGGCCGCTCGGAATACTATTCAGCGGGCCAATTCGATATCTCGGATGAACGGAGCGTTTCCGAGATGGCAAAGATGATTTACTCCCAGGGCTACCAGCCGGTATATAAAGACTGGCAGTTTTTATCTGACAACGCTTAGACCAACATACCAATAAGGGGTATCATTTCGAAGGATCGGAGTGACTGATGTGTCATACTCTTTTTTGTCATTTCGAGTGAAACGAGAAATCTTTGTCGCGACCGGAAAGGAGGGATCTTTAAGATTCCTCACATTCGTTCGGAAGGACAGCACTGTAAATTTTTTCGAGACACAACACTGGTAAAAAGGATGGAAAAAATATGATTTGGGACAAACGAAGGCCGGACGGCCCACTGAACACGGACATCTACGGTATTACAGCAGAAGAATACTCCCAGGGGAGAAGCAACATTGAAGTTGTGGCGCGCATGATTGAGGCCGAGATAAAAATTATCCAATATCGCGAAAAAGAAAAGAGCGACCGACAGATGTACGAAGAATGCCTGAAGATCCGGGGGATGACCCGGGATGCCGGTGTCACCTTTATTGTAAACGACCACGTAGATCTGGCTTTGCTGGTGAAGGCAGATGGGCTGCACCTCGGCCAGGATGATCTACCCCCGGCGGCGGTAAGAAAACTGGTAGGGGGAAAAATGTTCATCGGCCTTTCCACACATTCCCCCGCTCAGGCCGAGGCTGCAGTTAAGCTGGGCGTTGATTACATAGGGGTCGGTCCCATCTTTGCGACGAATACCAAGAAGGATGTCTGCAACCCGGCGGGATTGGAATATCTCGAATATGTTGTGAAGAATATCAGGCTGCCGTTTGTGGCCATAGGAGGAATCAAAGAGCATAATATCACTGAGGTATACCGCAGCGGAGCCCGATGTATTGCGCTGGTGACGGAAATCGTGGAAGCTACGGATATTGTCGCCAAGGTAAACAGCCTGAGGACAGCCATAAAGAAAATGTCATCTTAACTTTTTTTCTATCTCTTCCCAGTTTTCAACGACTTCCGCATCCTCCACTGAATCAAAGGTGAAGGCGCGTGGCTTATAAGACTCTGCCGATTCAATCACGTCCGGCGCTCCTATGATGGCCTTAATTTTTAAATCCTTTTCCTTTAATTCATCAAATACTGCACCCCGACTCCATGGTAGTACAGGCGCGTCAGGAAAGTCATTTTTCTTCAGCCATAATCTTAAAGCCTTCACATTTAAAAAGCCTTTTTGGAGAAAAACTATCGGAAATCTTTTTTGAATTTTTTCCAAGGCCTTTCTGCTTCCCGGTCTTACTGTTATCACAAAGGGGCCTTCCAGCAGAGATCCCTCTACATCTACGAAAACAATCTTCGCATTTTTAGGGAGCGCGAGAAGCACACCGCTGTCTTTGTCATCTCCGGACTTCACGAGTATTTTATTCAGACCTGCTTTTAACGGAACAAACCGTTTCACGGCAAATCCATCTCCGCCGGAAAGGTTCTTTCCTATAGATTTTCCATTAACAAAGAACTCCACGAGCTCTCCGCCTCTGCTGAGCAATGTTCCCCGGGTCTCGGCTTTGAGTATAACCTCCTTGCCCTTAAGTGCCACAACATCATAGACGACAATATCCGACAGGGCGGCAGACGCAAATATTGCTGATAAAACAATAAAACAGATAAATGCGGACGTTATCCTCATATGGAATCCCACCGTGGAAAGACAGAAACAACTATCCCTTTTTTCAAATCTTTATATTATAATAATAGATATTGAGGCAAGATGAAATGTTGAAAATGTTGAATGGGATTGACTTTGCTCTCATTCTGTAATATGTAACAGTGCGCATTTTATTGACTTTGTAGTGTTATGAAACAATTAATAATTCGAAATATAATTGAGCCAAACGGCAAGAAAAAAGGCAGATGTCTTGCCTGCGGAACTATTGTAAGCGGCAGCAGACGCAGGTACTGTTCCATGGAATGCAGAAAACGGCTCCATTATAAACTTGAGGTGAGAACCGGTTTAATAAAAGCACTGAACGCGAAGTACGCGACGTTTTATTTCTCCGATGTGATGATTATCATGGACATGCTCCCCTATGGATCGGAGGAGATATTCAGCTTTTTCTATCCGCGATCCCCGGGCAGAAAACCAGCGGAAGATTTCAGCAAGATGGCCGATATGTTAGGCAGTATCTGGTGGGCGGAAAGAAAAAGAACAAACAAGCGATACTTGGCTTCATTTCGTGTACTTGCGCAGGCCGTCAGGAATGGCGGACCGGTACTTTCCGTCAAACCGACAATGGTAAAAGTTCCTTCCATTAAGGCTACGCACTTATCCCATCTTAAGCTTAACAAATCAGAGTTGAGCTCTGCTGAATTACAAAACAGCATAAAAACCGCCTATCGGCGCCAGGCAAAGATACACCATCCTGATAGCGGAGGCGATGCCGCAACATTTAGAAAAATTCACGAGGCCTACAAGGAATTGATAGTCTGGGCCAGGAAGCCCACTTATACAAAACGCCGCGGCTTCCCCGATAAGTGGTTTTATGATGGAAGCACAAATAAGTGGGTACAACCGCAGATACCAAGATAAAGATTAATAGAAAGTGATACAATTTTGTGTCCTGGTTTTTTCTTTCCCTGCTCGCCGCTTTCACACTTGCCACTTCCGACGCCTTAACAAAAAAGTCTTTCAGTGACCAATCCCCTTATATGATGGGACTTATCAGATTGGGCTATACCTTGCCCTGGATGCTGATATCTCTCCTTTTTATCCCCCTGGTAGTTCCGGATTCGACATTCTGGCTCTGTATGCTCGCCGGTCTGCCTTTGGAGGCACTGGCGTTCTATTGCTACATGAAGGCAATTAAGGTTTCACCCCTGTCTTTGACCGTACCCTTCCTGGCCTTTACACCGGGCTTCATTATCCTAACAGGCTGGTTAATATTAGGTGAAAAAATCAGCACCGGCGGGCTTTGGGGAATAATTCTGATCATGGCCGGAGCATACTCTCTCAATCTTTCCCATACCAGGTACGGACTGGTGGGCCCTCTGATAGCTATTTTCAAAGAACCGGGGTCGCGCCTGATGTTATTGGTTTCTTTTATATATGCCTTCACCTCTACTATTGGTAAACTTGCCATCATTCATTCCAATCCCTATTTTTTCGGCATTGTTTATAATGTTGCCCTCACGACGTTAATGATCCTTTTTCTTCCCGCAGCGGTGAATGCCGGCCCTCGGAAAAATCTGCTGAAAAAACCGGTTGTTGGTTTGATCCTCGGTGCGATTGTAGCCGTGGAGATATTCAGCCACATGCTGGCTGTTTCGCTGACAAACGTAGCCTACATGATATCCCTGAAACGAATGAGCCTCCTATTCGGAGTAGTCTATGGTGCTTTATTATTTAAGGAGGAAAAAATCATGGAGCGATTGGCAGGGGCTATCATCATGATAACAGGTGTCTTTTTAATAGGGTGGTTTGGATAAGCTAAAGTGGCATAATAATTTAAGAAAGATTAAAGTTTTCCCTTTGGAAAGCCGATTATATAACAAAGTAATACGATAAGGAGGGAAAACTATGTCAGAAGCATTTAATACAGCTCTCTCTGCTTTAGGGGCATTTTTCAAGAAATTGGATGTAACGGCTAATAATATCGCTAATTCCGAGACGAATAATTTCAAAAAGAGCCGTGTGGATATGGAAGATGTCTATCCCTCGGGTGTCAAAGTCTCCATCAGCCAGGTTAATACACCCGGTGACATTTTACCTCCCGATGAAAAGGGTAATGCCCAGGAATCATCAAACGTCAACCTTGCAGAAGAACTCGTCAATCTGATTGTCACCCAACATGACTTCAGTGCAAATATCAAGACCATTCAGACCAAAGACGAGATGGAGAAGCAGCTCATAGACCTCAAGGTCTGACCTTCAACATATTAACCCTTGACAAAAAAACCCACCTTTGTTAGTGGTCAATGTAATAATTCAAATACATGCAGATGGATGTGTGGAAGAGGGGTTAAAATCCCCCGCTGCCCCGCAGCCGTGAAGGGAACGAAAACCCGATAGCCACTGTCGTGAAAAGTTCATGACGGGAAGGCGGGCAAGTAGGCGGCCCGAAGCCGGAAAACCAATCCATCGAAGTTCCTCGAGGGGGGATTGTTACGTTTACATTAATTTCCATATCTCTTTTATCTCTGTTCCACAAATCCACCATTTCGAACAGTAAGGATTGTTGCGCTCAGGCTATGTGCCTGTGCTCAAGGGAGGTCGCGTAAATGAAGAGAGGGCCAATCCCGACGAACAGGCATGGCGGAAATGTAAGACAGCTGGCACTATCAGCGGGCATTGCCGCAGAGGATATCCTGGACTTCTCTGCGAGTATCAACCCACTGGGTCTGCCGGAGTGGTTCCGTCCCCTCACAAGCCGGGCTATCGGCTCGCTTACCCATTATCCCGATCCGGACTGTAGTGCTCTGACCGATGCCATTTCCTCACATTACGGAGTTGCGAAAGATGAAGTCATAGCCGGAAACGGTTCCACAGAACTTCTCTATCTCATTCCCCGTGTCATTGCAGCAAGCCGCGCGATAATCCCTGTGCCCGCCTATTCAGATTACGCACGGGCTTCGGAGTTATCCGGGCTTACAGTCGAAAAAGTCATTATGAAAGAAGAAACCGGATTCCGAATTGATATTCCGGCCATCGAATTACGAATTGCGGGAAATGATATTGTCTTCTTCGGCCAACCGAATAACCCCACAGGGGTCCTCTGCTATGCCAAAGAGCTGAGGAATATGGCCTTGAGGAATGGCACAACTACCTTTGTTGTCGATGAAGCATTTGCGGATTTTGTGGAAGGTATGGACAGCCTTACCCATAGGCGGCCCGCCAATGTGATCATCCTCCTTTCCTTCACCAAGTTCTTTGCTATTCCGGGGCTCCGACTGGGCTGCGCCGTCGCCGATCCCGCCGTAGTCTCACGTATCCGGGAGTTTATGCCGCCCTGGTCGGTTAATACATTTGCTCAGGTGGTCGGAAAAGCGGCGCTTGCGGATGCAGAATACGCGAGAAAGTCGAAGGAGTATATCCGGGCAGAGCGGGAATCACTAGCAGAGGAACTGCGTTCCATCCCCGGTCTTTACGTGTATCCGGGCGCGGCGAATTTCCTTATGGTCCGGATCGACCGGAGTGGAATCGATGCCCCGAAGCTGGCCAAAGAACTCATCCGCACAGGAATTGCCATCAGGGTCTGCGAAAATTTCGATGGTCTCGATTCAAGGTTCTTCCGTGTCGCCGTGAGGACAGCGGAAGAAAACGGGCGTCTCTGCAATGCCTTGAGGGATGCCCTCGGTGTTGCCCAAAAACCCGCTGTAAGAAAATTAAAGCCTGCCATCATGTTCCAGGGAACGAGCTCCAATGCAGGCAAGAGCATCATGGCCGCTGCCCTCTGCCGGATACTTCTCCAGGATGGTTACAGCGTCGCTCCCTTCAAGGCACAAAATATGTCCCTGAACTCCTACGTCACAAAGGACGGCGGCGAGATGGGCCGGGCCCAGGTCGTTCAGGCCCAGGCCTGCCGGATAGACCCGGACGTGCGGATGAATCCGATTCTCCTCAAGCCGAGCAGTGACACCGGCGCCCAGGTCATCCTGATGGGAAAACCCGTGGGCAACATGGACGTTGATCAATACATACGATATAAGCCGGAAGCGTTCGCAGCGGTAAAAAGGGCTTATGACTCCCTCGCCTCAGAGCATGACGTGATCGTCCTCGAAGGGGCCGGCAGTCCTGCGGAGGTAAATCTGAAGCACCATGACATCGTGAACATGACCATGGCGAGCTATGCCCGATCACCTGTCATTCTTGTAGGCGATATCGACCGGGGAGGAGTCTTCGCGTCCTTCATAGGGACGATGGAGGTCCTCGCGGAATGGGAGCGGGCGCTTGTGGCGGGATTCGTGATCAACCGTTTCCGGGGGGATAAATCGCTTCTCGATGACGCCGTCAATTATGTGGAGCGTTACACGAGCAGGCCGACTTTTGGCGTGGTTCCCTATCTCCATGACCTGGGCTTGCCGGAAGAGGACTCAGTCTCGTTCAAGAACGGTCCAAGAGAAAATATCCGCCCTTCAGGGGACGGTGTGGAAATAGCCCTGATCGATCTTCCCCACATATCAAATTTTACCGATTTTGATTCGCTCCGCCTGGAGCCTGATGTGCACCTGTCCATCATCCGGGAACCCCGCGACATGAACAACCCCGATGCCATCATCCTGCCGGGCAGCAAGAACGTCATCGGCGACCTGGATTACTTGAAGAAAGGCGGTCTCGCAGAAAAGATCGCCAGCCTTGCCCACAACGGAAAGACAGAAATAGTCGGCATCTGCGGCGGTTTTCAGATCCTCGGCAAAGAGATTGCCGACCCTCACGGTATAGAGTCGGCAGGAAGGTCCATCGAGGGGCTGGGGCTTTTACCAGTGACAACAAGCCTGGCCATTGAGAAGACGCTCGAATCTGTCACAGCAAGACATATCGATTCAGGACTTGCCGTGAAGGGCTACGAGATCCACCACGGACAGACCAATGGTATCAATTTGCCTGCTATAGTTGTCCGTGAAGACGGTGCGGTAGTCGGTGTGAAATCAGATAGCGGTCTCCTATGGGGCACATATCTCCACGGAATATTCGACTCCGATGAATTCCGCAGGTGGTTTATAGATAAATTGAGGGTGCGCCGGGCGCTGCCCCCTCTCGGAAAGGTGATGGCGGCTTACGACCTGGAGCCTGCCTTTGACCGGCTGGCTGACGTTGTGCGAAGCTCCTTGAACATGGAAAAAATCTACCGCTTACTGGGGTTGCGACGAAAATCCCTCTAAATCTCCCTTTACGAAAGGGAGACTTAAGGTGTCTGCTGTGAAGGCGACTAAACGAATCATACTATTTACAGGCGACGGCAAGGGGAAGACGACGGCCGCCCTGGGCATGGTTCTGCGTGCCAGCGGACACGGCATGAAGAGCCTGGTCATTCAATTCGTAAAATCGGATGCCGACACGGGAGAGCTTGCTGCATGCAGGCAAATCTCCGGTGTTGAGATAGTACAGGCCGGGCGGGGATTTGTACCGGACCGGACAGACCCGCTGTTTCAGGAACACAGGCAGGCCGCCGAGCAAGGTATGGATCTGGCCGAACGGGCGCTCTTGTCAGGCGGCTATGATCTGGTGATACTCGATGAGATATGCATTGCCGTCTGGAAAGGGCTGCTGGATGAGAAAAGGATCATCGATGCTGTTTTAAAGGGAGGCCCAGGAACATGCGTGGTCATGACGGGCCGCAATGCCACAGCAGGACTTACATCCCTTGCCGACACGGTAACGGAAATGCGCATGGTCAAGCATGGCTTCACAGAAGGATTTGAGGCGCAAAAAGGAGTTGAGTACTAATGACGACTTAATAAAAAGTTCATATGCTGTGTTGCGCTTCATCCCTCGTCATTGCAACGTACATCCCAGTACGACTCATTCCTCGGTATTTGCGCGCCTTGCCTCTGGACTTTTTATGAAGCCGTTAATTTTAAAATAGTTCATTATTTTTATTGGAATACCAAAAATGAATCGTCCCCGCATCGTCATAGCAGGCACACAAAGCGGCGTGGGAAAGACATCACTCACTCTGGCCATTGTGGCGGCACTGAGAAGGCGCGGCCTCACTGTGCAGACATTCAAAGTGGGGCCTGATTTTCTGGATCCCACTTATCTGACCGTGGCCTCGGGCAGACCCTGCTACAACCTCGATGGCTGGATGGCAGGCAGGGAGTATGTTTGCAGGCTGTTCGCCCGTGTCTCAAAAGGAGCTGATGTCTCCGTCATCGAAGGGGTCATGGGGCTCTTCGATGGATACGACCCGACCGGTTCTGAAGGGAGCACGGCGGAAATAGCGCGCTGGCTTGATGCTCCGGTTGTCCTGATAGCGGAAGTATACGGCATGGCCAGAAGCATTGCTGCCGTAGTAAAAGGATATGGCTCTTTCGAAAAGAATTTGCATCTGGCAGGCGTGATCGCCAACCGCTGCGGCTCGGAGCGTCATGCATCGATGCTGGCAATCTCACTTGCAGCCGAACAGCTTCCTCCCTTAGTGGGCGGAATACCGCAGGATGCATTTCCCAATCTTCCCAGCCG
>DATKLL010000106.1:0-4785 GCA_035542475.1 Syntrophales bacterium | reverse complement strand
CAGTCTGTGCGAACACCACATGCTCCCTTTCTTCGGACGCTGCCATATCGGCTACCTCCCCAAGCAGAGGGTGTTCGGTGTCAGCAAGCTCGCACGTCTCGTAGACATGTACTCCCGCCGCCTCCAGATCCAGGAGCGCCTGACGGAACAGCTCTCCCATGCCATAATGGAGTCTATAGACGCCATGGGTGTGGGTGTAATGATTGAAGCACGGCATCTATGCATGATGATGCGCGGCGTGCAGAAACAGAACTCCATGCTCATTACCTCGTCTCTCCTGGGCGTTTTCCGCGACAATCCCGCAACAAGGCACGAGTTCCTTTCCCTCGTCAGCAGGCCGAAGCCGTAAGGATCATCAGCTCGGAAAAAATGGGTCAGTAAGCATTTTCATTTCAGAAATTCAGATTCCTCTGATGTGAGCGGCATAGAAAATCTTCAGGAAATCTTGAGATATTCCGATCCCATGTACAAACACATCTATCCGTGGATGAACATTCATGAACATGTGGCGCATGTCTATCTGGTTTTGTTTGGTTTTGGTGATCGGCTGTACGAGCCTCGGTCAAGTACAGCGACCGGCAGCCGAGACTACACCCGCTGCAGTCAATGCGGTGAGAGATGATTGTGCAGACATAAAAGCCAGGCTATGCCGGGACTTCGGTGATAAAGTCCCCCGCCAGTGGGGTGAGGCGGTCGACGGCGTCTTGACGAGGCTCTCCACTGATCAGAATGTGATAGCGCTGACGTTGGACGCCTGCGGAAGCCCCCGGGGTAGCGGCTATGATGCCGAGCTGATCAACTTCCTGGAACAGGAACAGGTCTCGGCTACACTCTTCATCAATTCGCGGTGGATATTAGCCAATCCGGATGCCTTCCGGGCTCTCGCCCGCACACCGTTGTTCGAGATCGCGAATCATGGTCTGCTCCACAAGCCCTGCTCAGTCACCGGTAGATCGGCCTATGGCATCCAGGGCACTGCCACAGTGGCCGATCTGGTGGACGAGATCGAGATAAACGGCCGTATGATCAACGACCTCACCGGCCATAGGCCTGCCTTCTACCGTCCGGGAACGGCCTATAGCGATGAGATCGGCGTAAAGATAGCCATGGCGCTTGGGTATACGGTTGCAGGCTTCAGTGTTCTGGGCGATGCGGGCGCCACTTACACCCGGGAGCAGGTAAGAGATGCGCTTCTTGCCGCCCCTCCGGGTGCCATCGTCATCCTACATATGAATCACCCCGAAGGCCAGACATGCCGAGGCGTCATGGACGCCATCCCGGAGTTGAAAAAGAGGGGCGTACGCTTTGTGACCCTTTCGGAAGGAGTTTTGTTGGAGCGAGTACACCCTTGATGCGGCTGCTCCACTGGCTTTAAATCACCCCACGCTTATTTTCTTTTTCAAGGTGACATTCGGGTTATCCCGTAGAATGCGGACATTGCTTTTCTCTTCAAGAGGCTGTCCGTATACCCCCACGAGGGCTTCCGGATTCTCCAGGAGGAATTTGACCTCTTTTTGCAGCAACGAAACGTAATAGCCATGGAATATGCGGTGGTCCAAGGTCATGCAAAGCTTCAAGACCGGCCTTACTGCGAGCCTGCCGCCCACCACCCAGGGCCTCTCTCTCACCTCGGTTATGACCATCAGAAGGCCGATCCTTGCCACAGGGACAAGCGGGCCATATGCTGATTCTATACCCTGCATACCCACTGAAGATATGATGGCCGACCCGAAGGGGTCATCCGGAAAGCCGAAGCGGGAGAGATCAAAACCGAATCTGTTGACGAGTACGTTCGCGACTTTCAAAATCCTTCGGATTGAAGAGATAGAGAAATGCTTAAGGAGATTCTCTGCAACCTGATACGTCGGCCCATGGTCGTTTCTCACCGCCATGGCTCCCTCCCGTATCTCGCGCGCAATCTCGGACAGGTCCTTCTGATCGACATCCTTCAATTTTATTCCCGAAAGTTCTTCCCCGGATTTTGTTGAGATGAGCAGCTGAAAATCCACGGTTTTTCTTCTGTAGATCCTTTTTGATTCAACCTTTGCATTGATCTGAGGGTATTTCCGGTAAGCCATGGCAAGGGCTTTGGTGCAAAGGTGGGTAATGGTTATTTTTTCTCCTGTCCGCTCCTTACGGGACTTGATCCATGCAAGAGCATTGCTCATATCGATACTCAGACTGCTGAAAATATAAGGTTCTTCAGGGGTTTTCCACATGGCGGAAGCCATCTTGAAAAAGATCGGGGTTTTTTCTGCTTTGTGAAATCTCGCTTCTCTCATCCTCAGCATGATTCGCATCCTCCCCTGTTATGACGTTAAACCTGCTCTCCTCGTAGGGCTTTTGATGTTAAAAAAAAGGGCTGGTTTCACTAAATTATTTCAAGGGATTTATCAGGAAAAATCTAGTACTTTGTGAGAAGGGAAGTTTGGGCATTGCTAGTGCTTTTAAAGTCAATAGGTTGGATTGGGCCTGTGAAATCCAACAATATTTTGTTTAAAGACATTTTTTCCATTGTCCATGATCACACTGCACCGACATCAGCTCTGTCAAAAGCAACAAAAACCGACCCCCTGTTCTCCCCTGGTTGATTTGTCAGTATAGCAGATTACTATATTGTCTGTATTTGTTCCTTGAGAAGAATTATCAGGACTAACTGCAGATAGTAACCCGGTGTAATCCTGACGGAGAAGAAGGAGAGAACGTGTCAATGGAAAAAGTGTTTAAATGCCTTTACCCGGCGGTTTTCATAATAGGTATTTCCACAGGTATGCTTCTTGCGATCAGTATTCCGGATATCCCGCGCATGGAAAAGGATGAGCTGCTGAAATTGTTGGACAATCCCGATGTGATCATCCTTGACGTGCGTATCCAGTCCGAATGGGAGCAAAGTGCATTCAAGATTAAAGGAGCCATGCGGCTGGATAATGCCGATGCAGTGGCCGGGGTTACGTACCCGAAGGATAAAACCCTTATCCTCTACTGCGCCTGACCGCATGAAGCCACGAGTGCCAGGCTGGCACCCATGCTGATGGCAAAAGGCTACAAGAAGGTCTACGTTCTGAAGGGCGGCTGGAATGAGTGGTATAATTCCGGTTATCCTGTTGAAAAAAAATGAACAGATTTTGATTCCTTAATAGGAAATTATAACTAACGATATTTCCCGGCATCTCCAGCATGCTGGATGTAACGGCCATCAGGGGGCTAGATGAGGAGGAGGAAGTCTATACCGACTGGTACCTCGACTCTGCGGCGCCAGAAGAGGTTAACCCGAAACCCTCGTCCGAAACAGTGCATGGAGTTCACCAGCTGACAGGGCTCATCCGCATCTTTGAAAACGGGTGCTTAACAGACCAGCGCCCGATAAGGAAAATGCGGCATGGCTCCTGGAAAGGCTGCACCATGAGTCCACCGGAGGATCGCCCGATCTGATTGCGCAGAATGCCATAGCAAATCCGGTCAACGGCAAGACAGCATTGCCCCCGCTCTTTGCTCTGGCCTCGGGCAGAAAAAACGGCAGACTTATCACTTCTTACCAGATCATTCTCTAGTGCCTGTGTCCACCTTGTCCATGTCCCTGGAAGTTTTCGCCGGGGATACGTTGGTAGTTCCATGGACGTCCATGCCAGTTATGGGCTCTGTAATATCCTCTCCATCCCGGATCAACACGGTGGTAAAATCTCGGGGCCCTGTTGTAATAGGCCCAGCCCCGATCGTAATAGTGGGAGCGATACCAGCGACCTTCATACGGACGCCACCACCAGCCGTTCCAGAAGAACAGATCTATGTTGACATCAGGGGCGACGTAAACTCCTGCTGAATCAGGTATTTCTACCAAAGGCGGAGGGCTCCCGATTCCGATTACTACAGGGGGAATGCCGATGTTTACTCCCACCCTTACCCCGGCCATTGCTGTGACAGGGGCAACAATTACCATTGCCAGAAGTGATATTCCTAAAAGTGACTTTTTCATGTTAGCTCTCCCTTATATTTTCTCTGCCTTATGATTATATCTGACGTGTGGAATACGTGTGTAGTCTACACAAGTCGGTTTAAAATTTGGGATTTTATTTTACAACTATCTTCGAAAAAAATGGGGGTAGCGACAGGGAACCTAATTCCTAATTCTTCCCGCCGGGTTAAAGGGATTAAGAGCAAAAAGCAGCCCGATCCCCTTTACCCCGGCAATATTTAGACCTCTTGTCCTCCTACTTTCTCTCTTCTTCATTCCGTCTTTCAGGTTTTCCTTGGGGCTGCTGATGTTGTGATTCCCCCTGGTGCTGCTGTTGGCCCTGAGGTTGTTTCCCCTGAGGTTGATAATGCTGATGTTGAGCTTGCCGGGGTTGTCTTTGCTGTTGCTGGACCTGGGGCTGCTGTCTCTGCGGTTGCTGAGGTTGTTGCTGGTGTTGCTGGACCTGGGGCTGCTTTTGTCTATGTCGCTCTTGCACCTGTTGCCAATGTCGCTGGACCTCAGGCCTCTTTTGATAGAGCTCTTGGCTTTGACGTCTCTGTTCCTGTACCTGCTGCTGAGTCCTATGTTGATAGTTCCGGACGTCCCACTTTCGTTGTCTTTCCCAGTATCGATTATTCTGCCAGCCCTTCCAGTTCTCTCGGAGCTGCCGGTATGGGATCCGTTCATAGTTCCATCTGTGTCCATGCCAATCATGGTTTCTGTAGTATCCTCTCCAGTAAGGGTCCACATCAAAATAAAAACCGGGGACATTGTTATAATAAACCCAGCCATGGTCGTAATAATGCGACCAGTACCATCGGCCTTCCCATGGA
>DATKLL010000105.1:0-2581 GCA_035542475.1 Syntrophales bacterium | reverse complement strand
GCGCGCATCATCGAGGTGCAGATGCGCACAATGGATGAAGCGCTGACGTAACGGGAAGCTAAGCGGTATTCCCCTGAAGAGGTAAACCATCCCTGGAAAGAAAAAACCGGCTGTAAAGGCAAGCTGGTTTGCTCAGAATCGAGTTGGTTTTATCCAATTTTCTTACCATCCCTTGACGCTGAGGTAAATCGGTGGGTGCGCACAAAGAAGCAAATCATTGTTGTCTTTCAGCATATTTGTCTCTTATTCTTTTTAGTTCTCTTTCGCGCCTTTGATAAACAAGAGAATAGACATCTTTGGTTTTTGAAATTAGCTCGACCCTCTTCTTGAATTCAATTGTTGTTTGCCAATCTCTGAGCAATGCTTCCTCAGGAAATATTATTTCACGAAAAGTGTTGCCAATGGTGCGTTTCATAAATTCGTCTACTTTCTTGATACTTGGCGAATCCCTTACCGACCATACTTTTTCTCCTACATGAACGCCATTCGACACTTCAATCATCAGACGAGGTGATAGAGCTACCATAATGCTCTTGTTGGTCATATATATCGCTGAGTCTGATAACGGGAAAGCGTCCTCTTTGGTTCTGTATAGAATCCATTGACATCTGGAGATTCCAGCAACCGTTGGAAGCGTCAATAATGGATCGGAGAGCAGTTTATCGAGGAAAAGGAGGTACTGGAATTTTGTGATGCCTTGTTTTCTGCCCACCTCAATTACCGAATTCATTATCGCATGGCTTCGCAATCTTTGTAGAAAAATAAAGTCGGCTAATAATACCTTTTCCTCCGCTGAAGCTATATTTTGTCTCTTAATGACCTGAGGTAGTATTTGATAAGAAGGTGAACTTTCCAAAGCCGTAAAGATGTTTTCAAAATCTAGCACTAAGGTCTCATGCTTTGCTATCCCCAAATTCTTTTCATAATGGATATTGTCAACAACATCTGGATATATTTTGTTCGATTTGACATTCAACACGAAAGTGACCTGCTCACGCGGCACTAAACCATTTGAAGTTCCCGCAATGAATGATTCATAATAATCATGATTCCAAAATGCAGTCCAGAAGCAAGGATTATAGTGAGTTCGCTTTGTAATTGTCATAGCTATTTTCTATCATAAAGAGTACCCAACGGTTTGCGTTACTGGCGCTGGAGCAGGCGTGGATTCTGCATGGGAGTAGAGAAAACTCGAAGTGAGGAAAATAATTGAAAACACAGCAGAATCACTAGCGTCAGGTATGCACACTTTGTTGGGAGTAAATTTATTTGTGAGTTGCGAGCCAATTTTCTATAATTTCGCCAATATCATCTGGAAATGGTACTCCATCTTCAACTCCTGTATAAAGGAGACACATCTCTGGCCGTTTAACAAAAACTCGATCGTACTTATTAAGCCAAAATACCAAGTGTTGCCTAAGATTCATCATTTCTGGCAATTCGTCCATTATCTTGGGATTATTTTCAATCGTTTCTAATATTTGACGGTTCCCGGCATATAGAGGGCCATCGGTTATCGCCCTAATTTGGTCAAATTGAAACTTTTCCTCATAATTAAGGTTAGGGAAGTAACGAAAGAAGAAATCTTCGTATTCAAGCATTTCTTTGATATGTAAACGATCCCTTATCGTAGCTTCCAGTTTATTTCGACGTCGACATTGAGCCACAAAAGCTGTCCACGTATCATCAAGATTTCTTTTTATCATTTGGATAGCAGGTCGAATATCAGCCTGTGTAGATTGCGACGTTGAGTTTTCAGAGCGTGATAAACGAATATCCTTATCGACCAACAAGCATACTTCATTTAGTGTTTTGTTTTGTTCGGCAACAGTAAGTATCTCAAGAGGCTTCTCTAGATCGTTAAATGCTTGGTAAGGTTCGAGCACGCTGCATTTATATGCACAAAAACCAACAATTAAAGGATAAATTTTCACACCACGAATTTGAGCAGCCGATAGAAGTATTGGTAATTCATTATCGTGAATGAATTCGGATGCGAGAAAGCCAGGACCGACAAGCAATACAGCAGCAGATGCTAGTTCCATGGCTTTTCTAATTTCAACGCGCCATTGGCTGCCCACCTTGATTCGGGTATCGTCCCAAGTATCCAGACGTTCCTCTCTTCTTAAGGGAGCCAGATATAATTTTAAACGCTCTAGCCAGTTTGTAGGCGTCATATCAATGTGACTATAACTGATGAAAAGAGAACTCTCTACTGCCATGAATCGACTCCTTATCACATCATCTAGAGATTTTACATCCAACTCGCGCGTAAGCGGATTGCAACCTGCTGTGCTGCACAGGGTACCGCTGTTAGGCGATCTGTACCTATACCTGCTAGGGAATCAACCCTTTTTTCGGCGTTCATGTGGCCTATCATGAATATTCTCATTGCATGAATACACTCCGAATCGATCTTAAGAAACAATCATCCCGCTCTCTCTGCCATAGTGAACGAAACCTATTTCACTCCTACCTTTATTATCGCCTGCCTACACTAATCATTATAGGAACCTTTCGTCGCGAGTCAAGCGATCTAGCACCCTTTGGATGTTTATAACCGCTTACCCCGCCTAGTTTA
>DATKLL010000104.1:0-6587 GCA_035542475.1 Syntrophales bacterium | reverse complement strand
TGGAGCCATTTTGTTTTCGCCCCTGCAGAGGGCGACTTTTGAACCGGACACAGTTGCCTTTTACGGAAATCCGGCCCAGCTTATGCGGATGGTACATGCCTGGACGTACCGACAGGGCCAACGCGTTAAGGGTAACTTTGGAGGTAAAGTTGAATGCACCGAATATCTCCTTGCGCCATTTAAGGATCAGGCGCCGCATATTGCCATCCCCGGGACAGGGGACCGTGTCTTCTCCATGACTCAGGATGACGAAATTGTTTTTTCAGCTCCAGGTAAATACCTTATGGAAATAGTTCAGGCTTTCAAGGAGGCAGGGAAAAAAGTTGGTGCACAGTATCCTGTGCCTGTTTATCTTAACTTTCAGCCGGAATTTCCAAAGCAGTTCAAAGAACTCGGAAAAGAGTTGGGTATTCTATAAGTATATGAAGCAAGAATTATTTGCGGAGGGTGATGCCTTTAAAGCATTGCCCTTTGCTTTTTAAGAAGAATGCCCCCATTCTTATCACTTACTTGATGCCGTTGTTCAGGCGAGCGCAGGATACCAGGTGTCGTGGGCTACGAAGTCTTCTTCGATGTCGTGTGGTTGGTGCAGTGTTCCTTTCGGAATTCTCAGAAAACTTCCCGCGATCAGCGGCACGTCTCCGATGCCTTCGACCCACATCTTGGCCTTGCCCTTCAGCACATAGATGATGTCGTCCGAGTTCTCGTGTAAGTGCTTCTCTACTTGCGACCCGACCGGCAGGTGAACGAGAGCGCATGTAATGTCAACCTTGTCCGCTCGTTTGGACACGAGATATGCGACTTCAACGCCGGGCAGTTGCGGATGAGGGTCCCACTTCCGTTCTTCGGGTTGAATAATCTTATAGTTCTCCATGTTTTTCTCCCATTGCCTCACTGTTCAGATAAGGATGATAAGTATTTCCAGTTGAAATATTGTAACAGGAAACAATATCAAAAAGCAACACTTCAGGAAGGAAGCAGTAAAAAGGAGGTTATTTAGTTCACCTACAACTAAATAAGGGTGAAAAGTTTTCTTGTTATTGATTACCAATAGTAATCATTCAATAATTAATCATGGCGCTTTATTGAGTACCGCCCAATAGAACCCTACTTCGCCGAGTGCCTTGATGAATTTCGGCACTTCAACAGGCTTTTCTATGTAACTATTCGCGCCGAGGTCATAATATTTCAATTTCTCTCCCTCATCACGAGAATCAGTAAGAACTACAATGGGTATGTTCTTTGTCCTCTTGTCTGACCTAATTCTCTGCAAAACCTCATGGCCGTTGATTTTGGGAAGGTTCATATCAAGCAGAATCAGCACGGGATTCTTTCGGGCATCGTCTTCTTTATATTTGCCTGTCATGAAAATATAATCAAGGGCTTCTGCACCGTCTTTCAATACCTTCACTCTATTTGCAAGGTTCTGTATATTGAGTGCATCCAGGGTCCATTCCACGTCATGAGGATTATCCTCTACAAGAAGAATGTCGATTATGCCTTCAATCATGGTATCTCTCCTTTCCGGTCAGGGTTTGTTAGCCGACTCATCTTGTGTGTGAGTGTGATGAAGGCAGTGAAAAATAGAAAGTCGCACCTTCGTCTACTTTTCCCTCCGCCCACACCAGCCCTTCATGCCTGTATATGATTCGCTGGACAATCGCCAAACCAATGCCCGTGCCCTCGAAATCCTCGGGACTGTGAAGTCTCTGGAAAACTCCAAACAATTTATCATAGTACTTCATGTCGAAACCGACACCGTTGTCCTTCACATAATATACGTCCTTATCCCCATCGATATGACCACCCACTTCAATAAGAGCGGGATTCTGATTTTTCGTGAATTTGATGGCATTGGAAAGAAGGTTCACATACACCTGTTTAATGAGTGATTTATCTCCATAGCTTGGAGGCATGCCGTTGACCGTAAGATTGATGTTCCTGCTCGGGTTGATGGCTTGCAGTGCTTCCCACACATCTCTGACCAGAGTTTCCATGTCTATCTTCGACATAGACATGTCCTTCCTGCCAAGCTGGGAGAAGGCGAGAAGATCGTCTATTAGTTGGGCCATCATATGAACGCTGTTTCTGATTACATTAAACTTAGTCAATACATCTTCGTTAAACTGATCCCCGTATTTGTTGATGATCAGGCGTGTATAACCGTCAATGGCGCGCAGAGGAGCACGAAGGTCATGGGATACGGAGTAGCTGAAACTATCCAGTTCTTTATTCGCGGCTTCGAGTTCTAATAAATGCTTTCTCAGAATTTCCTCTATCTTCTTACGTTCGGTAATGTCCATTACGATCCCGATGTAGCGTATCGGCCGTTCTTCTGTGTCATGAAGCGGCCGACCCCGGGACATCAACCAGCGCAGCGAACCGTCGCGGTCCAATACTCGCCACTCCGCATTAAGTTCGACCCCTTTTGTAGCTGCTTCCTGTACCACCTGCTCGACCTTTTCCCGGTCATCGGGATGTATAGTATGCCGCCACGTTTCATAGGTAGGTTTACAGCAATGAGGCTCCAAGCCATAAAGTTTCCACAACTCCTCGGACCAGACATTCTCGTTAGTCCCGAGGTCCCATTCCCAGGAGCCAGCTTTTGCGGCATCTTGAGCCAGACGAAGCTGTGCCTCGCTCATTCGCAGGGCTTCCTCAGCCTTTTTGCGTTCGTCCCGGACTGCCATCTCTGCCGCGTAATCCGCTGCTTTTTGCCGGGCACGGCGGTAAAGCTCCGCTACCATGCATATAAGCACTCCATTGAACGAAAAAATGGCCAGACCTAAGGCATCGGGCAAGGATGAACCGACAAACCCTTCCGGAGGAAGAATCCAGTAAGCCGCAAGAAGTGCAGCCGTTGCGGTTGCCAGAAGTCCGGCCGTGAAGCCGGTCAAAAGGGCACTGAGTATCACGGCCGGGTAGAAGGTAATGTATGTAGGCAAGTTGCCGCCAACGAGATTCACCAATACCTGATATGCCAGAAGTGCCGCTACCGTGATGCAAATCGAGATACCATAGCGTGCAAGTATTGAATTAAAAGGACCAAGTATAAATTTCATTCTTTATCATCCAAATTAACAAAAGATTTCGCTCATAATAGCGAAAAAGTTTGGGGGATTTTATCAGAAAATTTCATAGAAAGATATTTGAAAAAATTTGATGGAATCGGGTCATCCTATATCACTATCCTGAGCAATGTTATCAATATAGCATTTTACATAGGAACACATCTGCTAAGGCAACCACGATCCAATCATTACCATTTGTAACCTTCAGAAATTTAGGAAATTGAGAAAATCACGCTTTCAGGAAGATATCAAGCCTGTACTATATGCCTTAGCAGAAAAATTGATGAAACATCGGAGCCGCTCAAGGGGCAGTGGGGTTGCCAGCAAACCGTAAGATAGCGATTCAATCAATTACCGGATTAACTAGTAGAACGGAGCATCGAAAATCAGGTATATGCTTATTTACAAGACAGACTTTATAGTGACAGAATTATCTAAATTTAAATATGGAGGTAACAACCATGGCAGAGCAAATGAAAAAGATAGAGTGTCCCGCACCATGCAACTTCTCCGTGAAGAGCCACGACGAAAAAGAACTTGTTGATATAGCAATTCAGCATGCGAAGAAAAGCCACAAAATGGCCATCACCGAGCAGGAAGTAAAAAAGATGATCAAGCCGGCCTGATAAAGATGGTCGTGATGGATTTCTATTTGCAAGAAAGCATTTCGACAAAATTACTTAATGCCTTCTTTCGGAAGCTGTCAACACCCCAATGACAGTCTTGGCCAAATAGGTCTGACGACGTATCATGATGACGGCATATTTGTGTGTGATTTTGTTGTAATTACTCTTCTGCTAAGTTATTATGTGAGAAAAGACCAAGGAGGGTTAGTATGGGAGAAGTAGTTCATACATCACGAATTAAAATCGTCAGGGAAAAAGGACCGACCCGGAGAGCGATGATTGAGGGATTTTCTGAGCCGGTCTATTATGGTGTCCACGGCGGGATCATGAAGTTTTACAAAGTCGAGCCGGAAAAGGAGCATGCTGCAACACTTGATCATATTGTTGCAGCGACAGCAGGGTGAATGATGGGGACACTGGCCACGTTGATGGCTGGAAAAAAGATTCCCACCCCGGAACCCCTTTACTGGGCCGATGTGGAAGGAGACATCGAAGATGTCAATGGAGTCCTAAAAATCACAACTATCCGTGTTAAATACCACTTGAAAGCTACCGAGGAAAAGATGGCCGATGCGAAAGAGTGCTTCTCAAACTATATCACTCGTTGCCCTGCCGCCCAGAGTGTCATCGGATGTATCAAGATTGAGGACGAATTGTTCTTCGAGAAATAAAATATAGATGTTAAATGTAGATAAGGCGGGCATCCCCCGCCTTTTTTATTGAATGAAAAATAACAATTATCGTTTGAACGGGTGTATATCTGTCAAAATCACCGGACGCTTGACTACAGGAAGTTATGCTTATACAAAACATTGAACAAAACACCATAAAAAAATCATATTTTTTAAGATTATTACCAAACAGGATACTTTTCCCTGCAACAGGTATTTTTAAGAAAATATATTTAAGAGTACGTCAACAATCTTAAAAATAATAAAATTTTCGAACGAACTTTCGCGATATTTAATATAATCTATTTCTTATCATCATATGACTCAACTGTCTGCCTGTTTCCTGCGGAGAAAAGGTTCAAGGGTCAAGGCAAAAGAATTCTGGATCCCGGATCAAGTCCGGGATGACACGGGGGGATGGGGGTACTGGGCAGGCTTATCAAGTCCGCGATGACAATGAAGAAGCTATTTTTGTATTGACTTAAACTTGAATACATTCATCGCATTCTCATAAAAGACGGCTTTCCAGTGTTCCTCAGGGATAGCTTTTTTGACTGTGTTAATATACTGGCCCATATTAACAAGGGGCCAGTCCGATCCATACAGTATTTTTGATGGATTTTCGACATAACCGAATATCCATTTGATTGGTTGTATCATGTACACGTCTATGTCTTCCCCGGACATTCGATTGAGGTCACCGACTAAAAAGCCTGAGACATCGAGATATACATTCGGGTTTTTGTAGGCGAGCTCAGCTGCCGTATTGATCCATGGATTGCCGCTATGCGCAAGCACAAATCTCACCTTCGGATGATCAACAGCGACTTCGTCGACGGTCATTGGATCCGCATATTTTAACTTTGCCTTTACGTCGTACGTATCGCCGGTATGAAAAACAACGGGTACGCCATATTTTTCGGCAAGGGCGTACACCGATTCATATTCCTTGTCTGAAGCATATCGGTGAACATACCCAAGATAAATCTTGATGCAGCCGTATTGCCCTGACTTCAATCCATGTTCGACTTCTTTTTCATTTACCCTGTCGCCGATCCCATAGCAAAACACTACATTCCTGTTTCTTAATTCCTCATTATATTCTCCGGGATTTCTCGTATGGGACACAGCGCCGACCACATTGTTCTCTGCCATTTCTTTGAGAAACTCTTCTTTGGATGGTATGGGCCGACTCATTCCCTCCGGTTTATTTTTAAGCATGGCATGAGTATGGGCGTCGATTATCCGCAAGCGCCCGTCCTTGTGTGAGTCTGCTTTGAGTCCCCCGGTTGTTGCGCAGGCGATGAAAGGAAGACACAAACATGCGATAAGCAAAGACTTGAAGAATGAACGATAACGTTTAAAGAAATTCATTTTTGGATCGGCAAGCATTAAAAGGAATCTGGATTCCCGCCCCCGATCAGGTCGAGGGCAGGCTCTGCGCGGGAATGACGCGGGGCGATGGCAATCATGAGACACCTCCTCACATGCATTGCATGATAACGGTTACTGGATCCCCCCTTGCCATGATCCGATTTGATCACCCACCAATATGGACAAGGGGGGACGCTTCAGAAGGTTCTTATATCGGGATCCTTGCCTTTACGGCGCAAATGAGATCGGAAAGTTCTTCGAATGAGTTGTGAGCCGGCTTTTCAGGTCTCCCGACTACTACGACAATACATCCCTCGATACGCGCCGCCTCCAGTTTTTCCGGTGTGCCTCCTGAAGGGCCGCTGTCCTTCATGACCAGCACGCCTATGCTGTATCTCTCTATTACAGACATGTTGTCCTCGACGGAGAAAGGGCCTCTCTCTGCGATAATGAATTCATCAGCAATGCCGGCGGCGCGGCAGGCTTCTACAGAAGCCTTCTCGGGCAGAACACGGACAACCAGTCTTATACATGCCCTCCTGGCTTCTCTTACGTATGTGTTCAGATTCTTCACGCCTGTCGTCAGGAATACCGGTTCTCCCATGGAACATGCGATTCTCGCCGCTTCTTCATGGCTGCCGGTCAGAATAACAGCCTCTCTTTGGGCTATGCCTGTCGGACGGGTGAGCGTGAAGTAGGGAATGTTCAAGCGGTCGGCTACGCGCCTGGCTGTCTTCCGGGCAACCGCAGCATAAGGATGCGTCGAATCGACAATCCCACGAATGCCTCGCTCATTAACCAGCAGAGCTATCCCCGCCTCGTTCAGCCTGCCGGATCGCCGGTGG
>DATKLL010000103.1:0-2295 GCA_035542475.1 Syntrophales bacterium | reverse complement strand
CCCTCTGAATTTATTAGAAAATACCTGATCTGACATTTACTAAATCGCCAGGCTTCAACGAGACGTTTTTGCTAAGGTCCCCATCCTTTATGACATCTTTTAATCTCACTGGGATATTCTTGGTTTCACCACCTTCCTGCCGGACAATTGTCACACTGTTCTGGCTGGCAAATTCTGTGAATCCTCCCGCACTCAATACCGCATCAAGGGCAGTCATTCCCTTGATATATGGGAATAGGCCTGGGCTTTTCACCGCACCGACGACTTTGATTCGATTTTCAAGGTCTGGCGGAATGAATATAACATCTCCGCGCCGCAAGTCTACGTCCTGAGATACATCGCCGTCATTTATCAGTTTCATGAAATTCACCGGCAACTTGTTTCCTGATCTCAAAACATAGGCACTTTTCAAGTCTGCTCCCGCGAGCGAACCAAGTTGTGCCAGGAGTTGTAGCAGCGTTGTATTGCTCTTTAATATGATTGCTCCTGAACTGGAGCCGGTGACACTAGCAACACCGCCTCCAACTACAAAAACCTTGAAGCTGTTGATAGCTGTTACTATGACGCTGACGTTCGGCGTTTTAATGTATTTTAAGTACTCTTTTTCCAAGTAAGCCTTGAGTTCGTCAGGCGTCATCCCATCCGCCTTAATATCACCAATTAGAGGTACTGAGATCATTCCATCTGGCCTTACCGGTAATTGAGGCACGCCTAACTCGGGGCTGCCCCAGACAGTGATCTGCAAAACATCTTCAGGACCAATGACATAATTATCGGCCTGAGCGATACTTGTCAGTCCCAACAAAATGGTTAGTATGAACAGAGCAATCTTTTTCACTTTGCCTCCTATCTCGCGCCTCTTCCGAAGAGGACAACTTTGATTGTTTCTATGATGATAGATATATCCAGCAGCAAGGACAAATGCTTTATATAATACAGATCAAAACGGAGTTTTTCTAGCGCATCCTCTTCAGACGCACCATAAGGATATTTTATCTGAGCCCATCCCGTGATTCCCGGCTTTATAAAATGTCTATAAGCATAATATGGTATCTTTTCTTCCAGCTGTTTTACAAACTCGGGCCTTTCAGGGCGAGGACCGATTAGGCTCATGTCTCCTTTGAGGACGTTTATAAATTGAGGTATTTCATCGAGTCGTGTCTTTCTCAAGAGCTTACCTATGTGGGTCACTCGACAGTCATTTTTTTGCGCCCAAACAGCGCCATTGGCTTCAGCGTCATGTTTCATGGTTCTAAATTTTATGAGCTCAAAGTGCCTTTCCGACTCACCTATACGTGTCTGTTTGTAAAAGACAGGCCCTTTGGAATCAATCTTGATTAGAAGTGCGATAACAGGGAATAGTGGCAGGCTGAGAATAAGTCCTAATATAGAAAAGAACGCATCTACCCCCCTTTTTATGAGTTTTCTAGTTGCGTCAAGCTTGAACCCACCTGAGAAGATAAACCATCCCGGGGTAATATTTTCTATCAGCAGTTTTCCCATTATTTCTTCATAAAAAGAAGGCGCGTCCGCAACTTCTATTCCTGCAAATTTACAATTTAGAAGTTCCTGAAGGGGGAAAACCCCTCTTCTTTCCGTTAATGCCATTACGACCTTGTTGATCTTCTCTTTTTTCACATACTCCGTTAACCCGGAGCATAGGGTTTGTACTGTTTCTATATTGGATTCTCCGCCGGCGAACTTTCCCATGTTGCTTCTCCTATCGACAATGGGCCATTCGCTGTCCATGCGAACATCATAGTATCCACTAAAAACATAATTTGATTGTTTCAGAAGTATAATTCGCTCCATTATTCTTGCAAGGTCGCCAGTCCCGAGGATCAGGACCCTTTGTGCCATGCTGACACGATTCATGAATCTGTCATATGCTATGTGCCATACAATCTGAAATATCCCGAATATAAGCAAAGACAAGACGAGAAGGCGCCGTCCGAAAGCCTCGGACGGGGCCATAAAGAAGATTGTGGATAGAGCTACAAAAGAAACTATAAGGCCCAGACAAATGGTTGCCAATCTCTCCTTCGGCGAAAATGAATAGATTTTTTTACTGTTGTACAGTTCAATAAAATAGGATGAGAACAGCGTCATGGAGGCAAAAAGGAAAATATCTACTATACGCGGGTTTACAGACCAGTTCGGGATGCCGATAATCATGGCTGTATATACCGCCAATATGGCAAACAATAAATCGCCGGATACTAGTAGAGCAATGTTATTCATCAGTCCATTTCATCAAGTCTTCGGTTCTGGAAGCTGGTCGATGCCTCTTTAAAG
>DATKLL010000102.1:0-8986 GCA_035542475.1 Syntrophales bacterium | reverse complement strand
AGTTCTATGAAAGAAATTACCACAGCCAGTGAAGAAACATCAAAAATCATAAAAACTATCGATGAGATTGCTTTCCAGACCAATCTTCTGGCATTGAATGCCGCTGTGGAAGCAGCCCGGGCAGGAGAGGCGGGAGCCGGCTTTGCGGTAGTGGCTGAAGAGGTGAGAAATCTGGCCATGCGAGCGGCCGACGCCGCAAGAAACACCTCAACTTTGATTGAAGGTACGGTGAAGAGGATAAAAGACGGTTCTGATATGGTAACAAAAACGAATGAGGCATTTGCCGAGGTGGCCGTTAATGCATCCAAGGTGGGTGAACTGGTCGGTGAGATTGCGGCTGCATCCCAGGAACAGGCCCAGGGGATTGATCAGATCAACAAGGCTGTGGTGGAAATGGACAAGGTAACACAGCAGACAGCAGCTAATGCCGAAGAGTCTGCTTCTGCATCCGAGGAAATGAATGCCCAGGCAGAACAAATGAAAAGCATATCTTTAGTGCTGGTGAACATTATAGGTGGAAGCTCAAATGGTGCCAGGCCTGATAGCCAGGCAGACATTCAGGTGAAAAAAGGGATCAGCGGGATTCTATCTACAGTAACCCGCAAAAAAGAAACGGGCAAGGGAATTGTGTCCTATACAAAGGGCAAAGGAGTCCACCCCAACCAAGTGATCCCCATGGAGGAGGGTCAATTTAAGGATTTTTAATAGAGGCACTGGATTTCATAAATACAAATTTCTATAGAGGTAAGGGGTAGCAATTCTCTCCCTCCGTGAAGGTGTCCTGCCCCTGAGACTCTTTTTCGAAGACAAGCTGGCACTTGTACTTCTTGATAATTAAATAGCTTATAGGCCATGGCCATGTCTGGCCTGTTAGAAAGCTACCGGGTAAAAAAGGAATTATATTGACTGGCGGGTATGAGAAACTAATTACAGGACAGGACTTGAACTGATTCGTCAGGTTTTTAGTAATGTCATGAAAGAGATAATTTATGCAGAAACGAGAAGGAATTAATGCGTAATAATTGGCATCTTATTGAAACATATCGAACAACATTAAAACCAGAAATTTATTTCTTGTGCGCACGAATGGATGAGAACGCAATCACTGTTATTGAAGAAACGGTGGAAGAATATACTTTACAAGAGGATCGTGATCGGTATGGGGTAATTTTTGTATATTCCCCTTCAGGTTCACCGAATGCTGGTGTATTAAGCCTGACCACATCTGTTGAGGAGACCCCTCACCTATTTCAGACAAAGCTGATTGAATACTTGGAGAAAAAATTAGAAGATCACTAATCAATAAACTAGAAAAGACCAAGATAAATATCGATGTTTGTATTATCTTTTCCATCGGTATGGAAGAGATTATTGATTAATAAAAAGGTATTTTTCTCATCTGTGATCCAATCAAACATAAAAAACAAACAAATGGAGCTTCTTGATTCCTAAACACAATATAGGCAAGGACTAAATAACGCAGGAATGGAGGGCGAAAAAACAATGAAAGATGTACTGAAAGCAGCGGACCGGGAGGGAAAATATCTGACCTTTTCACTCGCGGCGGAGGAATACGGAATCAGTATCCTGAGGGTTAAGGAGATCATCGGAATGATGGCAATTACCGTGATCCCCCAGACACCGGCGTATGTTAAGGGAGTTATCAACCTCCGGGGAAAGGTAATCCCCGTGGTGGACCTCCGGTTGAAGTTTGGTATGGAGGAAATTAAATATACGGATCGGACATGTATCATCGTTGTTGAACTTCATGCAAATATCAGGATGGGCATAGTGGTGGACACCGTATCGGAGGTATTGAATGTCAAGGCAGCCGACATTGAAGAAACACCCTCTTTCGGGGCTGCCATGAATACAAATTACATCCTTGGCATGGCAAAAGCGGAAAGCGGCGTCAAGATCCTCCTCGATATCGACAAAGTAGTGAGCGCCCAGGAGACGGCAATTATTTGTGAGGCAGCATAAAGTCACCAACCGGTTTATATATTTGCTCCGTAATAGACAGAAAACCTCTAACAATTGAAGCCGGAAAGGCAAATATTTATATGAGCGAGGGATAAACATCCGGCTGCAGCCTCGGGGAAGGGTTGGGATACCCCCTCTTTTCAATCCTTCCCCTATATCGATTTTTTAGGATGTTTGAAAGCTCAATGCAGATGAATGAGATTTTGTTGATGTGATATCAAAGATTGAGAAGGGAATCATATACGACAAGCCTAACGGGGCATCATCAATGTTTACAGTGAGCCTGGTCATGGAACAACGTTTAACTATCCATCTACCGGGCTTCGGAAAAGGAAATGGTGACGGAGAGGGTGATTGAAGACACAGTCTTAAAGGGTACAGAGACGATCCTGCTGGTGGATGATGAAAATATAGTCCTGGAAGTAAGCAAGGAAATGCTGGAATTCCTGGGATACCGGATCTATGTTGCTAGAAGCGGACAGGAGGCGATCGCTGTTTATCGGGAAAAGAGGAATGACATTGACCTGGTGTTTCTGGACATGATCATGCCGGGGATATCGGGCGAGGAGATTTTTGATCGGCTCCGGGAAATAAATTCGGAGATCCTTGTTCTGCTGTCCAGCGGTTACAGCATCAACGGCCAGGCTCAACAGATCATGGACCGGGGCTGCAACGGTTTCCTCCAAAAGCCCTTTCAACTGCAAAAACTGGCCCGAAAGGTCAGGGAGATGCTGGACGGAAGAAGAAGAGCGATTACTGATGGCAATCGTCACTTCAATTCCATATTGAAAGTTATTGCTTCTTAGGTTACACCAATAACCGGCGTATTTCATTTTTTCATTGCTCGCTCGTGAGCATAATGGGATGAAAGCTGCTACATAAACGAATCGGTCACACCATAAAGGTATCAACAAAGCTATTTTCATTCTTTTTTTGTGAAGGCTGGCCGTCATGAATGTTTCAATAAATAACGGACGAGCCGTGGGCAACCTCCAGAGTAAGGGTGAAATTGATTGCCGGTTACAATGGTAATCCTCAAAAGGTGTTAATAACATAAGAAGATTGATGTTGCCGCTTTTGGTGGATCAATACGAATGCTAAAAGAGAGGATGGAGGAATAAGTAAACACTACTACCGACCTTGTCAGTGGCCTTGAAAGATGCGGCAAGCCTACGGAAAATGTCCTTCGCCTTGCCTGATAAGGGTTGAAACGGCTACTCCAAAATATTGTTCACCAACATTGTTCGTTCACATATTGTGTGGGGCCACCGCCCCCATACCCCAGCACTGACTATGTCAGTGGTTTTTACAGACAAATAAAGGAGATATCATCAACGAGGTTGCAAAAGTGACATGCAGTAAGGCTTGTGTAGAGGAGGCCGTGAATGCCTTACTTGGGGACGGTCAAAGAAGCGCTAAAAGGGAGACAAGGTAGCCCTCGTCGGTTTTGGGACGTTCTCTTTCGCCAAGAGATCTGCCAGAAAAAGGAGGAATCCACAGACTGGTGAAGCACTCAAAATTGTGGCAAGAAAGGTCCCTAAGTATACAGCCTGCAAGGCGTTAAAAGATTCTGTGAAATAATTTATAGTTATATAATCAGTCAGAAGAGAGTGGGAGGTGCTACCCACCCTCTTTTGTTGTGGAATAATCCTAAACTGTTATTACTCGGTATACAGAAATGAAGACCATAAGAGACGTGATTAAACCATATTTAATAGATGATCAAATTTTGTCAGTTAGAATCGTTGCCCCCATGGATTTAGATGACCCGGCAATCTTACGTATCATCGTTGAATATAAAAACGGTCACCGCAAAACGTCACTTTAGATGTTTTGACAATTCGTTATAATCATCAGGGAGGTTGTTATGAAGAACGCAAAACTGAGTGTTAAATTGGTTGGTGGATTTATGATTGTTGCTTGCCTGCTCTTGGTGGGCGGTTTTGCCGGTTGGTACAGTGTGACCCTGTTGAGTAACCACCTTGCGGAAGTCAACGATAGCAGGATTCCAGCTATGAGGGGACTCACAATGATCAGTGAATCCCATGCTTCGATACAGAATGGTGAACGCATGCTGCTGATTCACGAGTTTATCAAGGACGATAGCGAGAAAGCTCAACAGATGAACAATCTGGAGAAAGAATGGAAAATTGCGGAACAGGGTTTTAAGATGGTTGATCCCTTACCCCGGACACAGGAAGAGGCGGGTATCTGGGACAATTTGAAGTCTTCTTGGGAAAACTGGCGGAAGGAACACAGCCAGGTGATTGAGCTTCTTAATATGGGCAAACGGGAAGAAGCAGTCACACAATCTATGGGCAAGGTGAGAGAATCTGCTAAAAATATTGAGAAATTACTCAGTGAAATGGTTTCCGTTAATATGAAACTGGTGGAAGAAAAAAGTAAAACCTCTGCCCTCACCGTAAAATGGACGAAGATCGTGACTTCTGTAGGTACGGGCGTCGGCATTGTAGTGGCAATATTGCTGGGAATTTTCTTTGCTAATTACATCACACGACCCATCAATCAAATCATTAAACGTCTTACTGAGAGTGCGCAACAGATATCTTTGGCATCCGGTCAGGTTTCGACTGCCAGCCAGGCTCTTGCGGAGGGAGCATCCAGGCAGGCAGCCGCCGTTGAGGAAACATCCGCATCGCTTGAGGAGATGTCTTCCATGACGAAACATAATGCCGAAAATGCACAACAGGCCAGTTTGCTGATGTCCAATGACGCGAGGCAGAGTTACCGTGTAATCACCGATAAGATGACCTTGATGCAGGAAGTCATCAAAGCCAGTGTCAGTGCCAGCGAGGAAACAGCCAAGATCATCAAGACAATCGACGAAATCGCTTTTCAAACAAACCTGCTGGCCTTGAATGCAGCCGTTGAAGCAGCAAGGGCCGGTGAAATGGGCGCCAGCTTCGCGGTCGTAGCCGATGAAGTGCGGAACCTGGCTATGCGGGCGACGGAAGCGGCAAAAAACACGGAAGCCCTGATTGCTGACTCCACAGCGAAAATCCAGCAGGCGTCAACCCTGTTTGAAGAGATAAGCGGTGAGTTATCCAGCAACCGTCATATTGCAAGAAAGGTGACGGAACTTGTCGGAGAGATCGCGGCGGCATCTCAGGAGCAGGCCCAGGGCATTAATCAGATCAACAATGCCGTGGCCGAAATGGACAAAGTGGTTCAGCAGAATGCAACAAACGCAGAGGAATCTGCCAGTTCATCAGAGGAGATGAATGCCCAGGCAAGGCATTTGAATCATGTCGTCGGAGATCTTACAAATTTGGTTGGAGGAAACTCAAAGGGCATCGCAACTACACGGGTACTGGAATCTCCGGCTCATAGACGAAAATATTTAAGAATGAGGGAAAAAGGTGTAACAAAAACTCCATTGCTTCCACTGTCTAAAAAAGATCATTTCTAAAAAATTGTTCGATGCTGTTTATCAGCATGTTTACGATTCTTTTTTTTGTGCGGGTGAGAAGCGTTTATCAGGGACGGGTTGTCATTGACACTGTCATGAACGAGATGAAGTGGAAAAGTTAAATCTCCAACAGTACAAACAATAATCATTGGTCCTCGATAATTTAGCCTTTTGTACATTTGTAGCTGGAGACGTTTTCGGCGACTTTTTTCTGAAGAAGGTTTCGCTGAGTCGAGTGGCGCAGGGGAATTTCACCCCCCGCGCTCTCCTAGAACCGGACGTGACAGTCTCCCGTCATCCGGCTCCTATTGCCCAGCCTATGGTCTGATCCCAATCTGCCAGTGCGCAAATAACTCTGGATGCCGTTTTGCAATACCTCTCAGCCATTGTGCCGCCCTGCGCTGATGAAATCTAAACCTCTTGTACTTCCGCATCACCCACCGCACCAGACTCCTGTTTAGGATATTGAACACGCGGTAAAGTGCAGACTTATAGTACCGCCCATAGTAATTGACCCACCCCCTCAGAACCGGATTACAGAAAAGGGATAGTCCTCAAGGGTTTTCTCATTCCTCCTGTGTATGCGCCAGCTCCTCATGACTCCGCTAATCTCTCTGGTCGCCTTATTGATTACCGCGGGAATGAAGGCCACAAAATACCCTCCCAGTCTGTTCTTTGCCCTCCGTGGTCGAAACGTGTACCCAAGAAAGTCAAAGCTCTCGTTCTGTTAGCTGCCCCTCCGGTTATCATCTTTACAGTAGATGATCTTCGTCTTCTGTGGATGCAGCTCTAACCCGCACTTCATAAGCCTCCCTTCGATCTTCTCCTTGAGCCACTTGGCTTGTTTCTCGCTCACGCAGTGGACAATGATGTCATCTGCATAACGCTCAAACGGACTGCCCGGATTGTTCCGTTTCATCCATTCGTCGAATGCATAGTGCAGAAAGAGATTCGCCAGCAGAGGACTAGCTACCCCACCCTGAGGTGTGCCTTTGAGCCGACTCACGCAGGTACCGTTTTTCATTTGAGCAGGCGTTTTCAGCCACCTCTCAATATAGAGCAGTATCCACTTACTGTCGGTGTGCTTTCGCACCGCACGCATCATTAACCTATGATCCAGATTGTCAAAGAACCCTCTGATATCCAAATCTAAAACCCAATCCCGACGCATGCACCTCTGCCTGGCTACCCCCACTGCCTCGACAGCCGACTTCCCCGGTCTGTACCCGTATGAGTCCGGATGGAACCTCGGTTCTATCTCCGGCTCCAGGTACATCTTTACCACCATCTGCGCTATCCTATCTGCTACCGTCGGAATGCCAAGGGGTCTTTTCCCTCCGCTTTCCTTCGGTATCTCGACTAGGCGCACCGGCGGGGGAAAGTAGCTCCCTGACGACATCCGATTCCAGAGCTTATAGAGATTGCCCTTGAGCGATCTCTCAAACTCCTCGATCGTTTCCCCGTCTACTCCGGCAGCTCCTCTGTTTGCCTTTACCCTCCTGAAGGCATCCAGCACAATGTGTTTGGAAATACTGTACGGCTTTGCTTTACTCAACAGCTCCTCCCATTACTATGGTTGACCATAAAATAAAGCTGGGCAACGCAGCCCCTTCGCTCCATTCCCATTACAGGAACTTCATCACTACTACAGGCTACTCCGCCACTGTGTCCCGCATCGGTACTCTCATTCTTGTGGGGCCTCCACTTGAATTTCTCCCTTATCATCGGGACGACAGCTTCCCACGTTCCACACAAGAGCCTGGATCAGGTTCGCGCTACCTTTATGCCGGATGCCGTCCAGGCAGTAAACAGGTACCTCCTGGACTTATCCCGGAGTTTGGTAAGCCCCCGGTTTTGACATCGTCCATTCCATTTCGACACCTCAGAAGTAGTTCGCTTTCACTCGCCTCCCTGATCCTCACCTGACAGGGTCTTGCCCTGCCTTTTCCGTTAACGCTTACCACAATGGCTCTTTACCATCGCAGCTTAAGGCGGTTTGAAGCCTGCTCCTGCAAGCCGGCTTCGAGGGGCCTACCCTCATCTCTTGTGCAGCCTCGTGGCGCACTTACCAAGTGAAAGGTGGAAATGTTTAACGGCTTAATTTCTATTCAGGTAAGATGCGGACAGATTCCTGTACTACACAAACAGGAATTATAGCGAAACAAACCTGATTTCTATTGGTAATCATCGATGGGAATTTTTGATGGGAATTTTTCTTGACACACTACTCCCTTTTTCGCATATTGAGTTCATCCCAAAGCGAGCTCTTAACACTCACTGATGGAGACGGCATGGCTCAGGATGTCATAGCTGCCTATAGCTACAATCTTAGAACTACCTACTTGAGGGATATTGAGTCACCATATCTAAAAGTCAAAACCTCTAATGTCCAAATAGAGAATTCCGTCGCCCTTGGCATTTGCATCTATCGGCAGGATACATGACACCATTTAGGTAAATAGATAAAGACCTTCTTTTCTCAAGAATAATTCTTAATATTCTGGAAAATATAATCAAACTGGTATTTTGAAAATGAATCCCACAGCAATAATAATGGCCTTGCTAACATTTTTGTCGACGCTCCTCGGCGGATTCATAGTTTTAAAATTCAAAAAAAATATTTCGATTATATTTGCTTTTGCCGCAGGAAGTATCGTAACCGTTGCGCTAATGGAAATACTGCCTGAAAGCTTGGAAATTGCAAAAAAATCTGGAATCCCTGTCAAGTATATAATGGTATCTGTTGTGCTATCCTTCCTATTTTTCATATTTCTAGAGAAGTATTTCTCGGCCCATCCTATCCAAGGGATGGTTTCTGAAGGGCATGTTATGGGACCCATTGGTGCAGGAAGCCTTATTCTGCTAAGCTTTATAGATGGCCTGACCATGGGGATATCGTTTCAAGTGGGCTTCTCCCTTGGCATCTTCGTGGCCCTTGCAATAATAATACATGACCTGCCGGACGGCATTAACACAGTGGTCTTGATGCTCAAGAACGAACAGTCAGAAAACAAGGCATTGCTCTTTCTTTTTATGGATGGTCTCGCGCCTCTGCTTGGAGTTTTGCTCACCTCAGTCATAATATTTCCGCAAAAAATCCTTGCAATACTGCTGGCAGTTTTTGTGGGCGAGTTCACTTATGTGGGAGCTGCTAGTCTTCTCCCTGAAAGCCAAGAGCACAGCATCCTAAAAATTGCGGTAGCGGCAACTTTGGGTTTCCTTTTTATATTCATAATTACGACATTCATATAGAGACGTCCGTTTAAATCAACTGGGGGAAGGTCTTTGACGCCTTGGAATGGTTGGCTGCCACGGGCTCCCATGTGGCGAGAGAGGGGAGAACAGATGGTAAGACAGATTTTAATCTCTGAAACGTAGACTACTTGCTTTCAAATGGCAATCAGCGACCTATGGTAATGAAGAGACTTATAGGTAGATACCGTTCTTGTCAAGCTGAAATTGTTAGAAAGTTGGGATCGTACTTTTTCCCGGATTTCAGGACTCCAAAGATAACGTGAACCAGTTTTCTCATAATCGCGCAGACGATAACTTTCCCATTTTTGCCTTTATCTC
>DATKLL010000101.1:0-37948 GCA_035542475.1 Syntrophales bacterium | reverse complement strand
CTACGGAAGGTGCTTGCCCTTATGGAGAAACTGGCAGAGACAAAAGGATCACGATTCATGCCCGCTCGGATTATTCGTGACCGCGATGCAAAAAATCAGAAGTTCTATACGTAAAATATGAGTTAAATTCTGTATAACTTTAGCAAATCGATGATCAGGAGCAAAAGATGTCAATGAGAGAAAAACAGTTTTTCTTTGATCATGCTACTCAATACTACGTTGTGGCAAGATTCTCAGCGTTTAGTGGGCTTCTGCCGGTTAGTGGAAATCTGTTCCACCATGCGATTGAAATGTATTTGAAAGGCTATCTCGTTTCTAAGCTAACGTTACCGGAACTCAAATCACTTGGGCACCGCCTACAAGAAATTTGGAACCGCTGTAAGAAGGAGATTGCTGATGCAGAACTGGACAAATTCGATCAGGTCATTTCAGAATTAGACAAGTTCGAGTCCATTCGATATCCTGACCAAATACTGTCTCAAGGGATGATCGGATTGATCAATGTAAAGAAGCAACATGGTTCAGCTGCGAGTGTGGCACCAAAACGACTGGAGCCTAAGTATGAGATTGTCATCGAAGAGATTGACAGTTTAGTAAAAGTGATTTTTCAGAAATCATCAATCAACCCAGAATTCTTCATAAATTCATTGAAGCCTGAGGTAAAGTCGTACTTGAACAAAGATAATGAATCACCATTATTATGAATGTCTAACAAACCCTTACATGGGACGCAGACCCGCTGGTAGTTTTTAGTGAACGAGCAAGGTCGGCGGTTGAGGCCATGCCACTTAGTAGGATGCGATAGGCCACATGGTCTCCCAAGATTATTTGGCAATCAGGAGAGAACACGATTTATCATGAGAACTAAACTTTCAGATAAGCTTGCAAAAGTTCATGTCTCTTTCCGCATGGCAATATCGACAATCCTCACAGTGCTGCTTATCGGCACCGTGGCGGTAACGGGCATTCTTTCCTATGTGAACCTCACGAAAGATACCAAAGAGCTCTCCGAGCAGATTCTCGATCAAACGTCTCTACGCATCAGTCTGTGGGTGGGGAATCTTCTTTACAAAGCCCATGATCAAAGCGAAGTAAACCGCTCCTTCCTGGGCGCGATCAAGCTGAATAAGGAAAGTCTTACAAAGCTTGCCCATTACTGGCAGAGAGTGATGACGGCACAGCCCTACTTCACCTTTTTTTCCGCAGACCTTGAGTCCGACATACTGCTCTCCATCGAGCGCATACAGGATGGAAAGTTCACGATCCGTGAGGCCCACGTTGATAGAAAACATGCCACTATCGAAATTTTTGATTTCTGGCCTGAGGATTACCCAAAGCGAAAATTTTACGCCCGCAAAAAGATCCAGATGACTTCTGCGTCAGCGCGGCTGCCCTGGTATATCAAGGCTAAAGAAGCGGGCCGCCCCGTATGGACGGACGCGCGCACGATCCGCTTGGGCGCGGAAGCGTTTCCAGGCATCACTTATGCGGCGCCCTTCTATGACAAAGATGGGAAACTGCTTGGAGTCATGACAATAGATTATAACATTACTGCCATATCGGAATTTCTTGTCAAGAACAGGGTCGGCAAGGCAGGGTTCGCGTTCATCATTGAAAAACCAGCCGACGGGGATATGCGTGTGATCGCATGCCCGAAGCCGGAAATCCTGACCCGTGCCGTAACGGACAGCCGGGGACGCATTCAGTACGAATTTGTTCCGATAAGAAATCTCAGCGATGACAGGATTGTCCGCTTCATGGAAAAGTTTTCGCAGGCCACTCTCAAGCATCCGGGCGCCAGTCTGCGGACATTTGATTTCACCTCCGAAGGCACCGATTATTTCGGAAGTTACCATCTGATGACGGGTAAGGAGCTTCCGGGATGGACCATCGCCCTGGTTATTCCCCGCGACGAGATCATGGGGCCGGTCAAACGCAACAACAGGCAGACGCTCATAATCGGGTTGGCGAGCTTTTTTGTGATTCTGATCGTGAGCGCGTGGATTTCCCTGCGCATCTCAAAGCCTCTCGACAAGATCGCGCGTGAATCTGAGGCTATCGGCCAATTTGAGCTGGAGGCCAAGCCCCTCGGGCGTTCAGTATTCAAGGAAGTTGACCAGCTTATGATCGCTACCCAAAATATGAAGACAGGCCTGCGCTCTTTTCAAAAGTACGTGCCGGCTGACCTCGTGCGTGAAATCATGGCTTCGGGCCAGGAAACGGAGCTTGGCGGCCGCAGGGAGACCCTCACAATGTTCTTCTCCGACATCAAAGGTTTTACGTCTATCTCGGAAGTCATTTCGCCGGAATCACTCGTAGAACAGATGGCCGAATATTTGGGGGTGATGAGCAACGAGATCCGGAAAGACCCGCCGGGCACAGTCGATAAGTTTATCGGGGACAGCATCATGGCCTTCTGGGGGGCTCCCACACCTAACCCGGATCATGCACCGTCGGCGTGCCGTGCGGCGCTTCTCTGCCAGGAGCGATTAGGACAATTGAGAGAGAAGTGGAAACAGGAAGGGAAACCTCTTTTCTTCCAGCGCGTCGGCATATATACGGGAGAGGTGATTGTAGGCAACATAGGCAGCGAAACGCGGATGAACTACACGGTTATAGGCGATGCTGTGAATATGGCAAGTCGTCTTGAAGGCCTCAACAAGTCTTACAGCACCCAGATCATAATCGGGGACACAACCTGCGATCTTGTTAAAGAAGAATTTATTGTTCGTCCCCTCGACCTCGTATCAGTCGTGGGCAGCACGAAAGGCATCAAGATATATGAATTGGTTGGGGAGAAAAAGAACACAGATGAACAAAAAATTAAGATTGCAGAACTTTGCGCAGCCGGACTGGAACTGTATTTAGACAGGCAATGGGATGAAGCGATGAAGTATTATAAAAAAGTCATGGAATTAAGCCCTGAAGATCAACCTGCTCTTATAATGTTTAAGCGCTGCAAACTGCATCTTGAGAATCCACCGCCTGATGATTGGACCGGCATCCACCGCATCGAAAGCAAATAAGTTTCTTACACTAAAGCTTTGGTCACATACTGCAATGGGATTCAAAAATTTTAATAAGGTCCTCCTGAACAATTTCTCCCAGTGTGCCGATCAACCGGCGTTGATGTTCAAATCCGGGGGAAGCTACAGGACGATGTCTTACGGTGAATTGAGGGATATCTGTTTTCGCGTCGCTTCCGGTTTGATGAAGAGAGGTCTTAAGCCCGGTGACCGTATAGCCATCTTCTCGCAGAACCGCCCGGAATGGGCTGAGGCCGATGCTGGTGCGCTTTTGGCCGGCGCTGTCAACTCGGCCATCTATGCCTCATCTCTGCCTGATGAGGCGGCCTTTATTATTCAAAACCTGGATGCCTCATTTCTCTTCGTAGAGGACGACGTTCAACTGGGAAAAATCTTTGCTATCAGAGAAAAGATCCCCAGCGTCAGGGGCGTCTTTGTTTTTTCCGAGCCCTTCTCGAAATATGATCCCTCCTGGGTTTTTCCCTTTTCCGATCTCATTAAGGACGATGCGTCACCCGAAGCCGTCGCTAAAATCTATGAGCTCGCCGAAGATATTCAAGGCGAAGACACCATGTGCATTATCTACACAAGCGGGACTACAGGAAACCCCAAGGGCGTCGTCCTCACACACAACAATTACATAAGAACTCTCGAAATATTAACGGAGCATATACGCGATACCAGTAAAATGAAAAGAAACATCAGCTTCCTCCCTCTTGCTCATGCCTTCGAGCGTTTTGCCGGATACTACCTTGTTCTCTATATGGGCCGCTGCATTGCTTATGCGGAAAGCCTCGATAAACTAATTGAAAATTTCCAAGAGGTTAAACCTAATTTCTTTGTGGCTGTTCCCCGCGTCTTTGAAAAGGTCCATGCCAGGATCACCCAGAGAGTTCGGTCAGCACCTTCTATTAGAAAGACAGTTTTTTACTGGGCTTTGAATGTGGGGAAGGAAGCGGGACGCTGTAAGATGCTCGGCTGGCCTCTTCCGTGGCACCTCAAGATCCGCCGACATCTTGCTGACATTCTCGTCTTCAAAAAGGTGAGAGAAGCCTTCGGGGGTGATTTGGAGTTCTGCTGCTCCGGAGGCGCGCCCCTCAGTAAAGATGTGGCAGAGTTCTTCGATGCCATGGGCGTCCTGATCCTGGAAGGGTGGGGTGCAACGGAAGCCACAACACCCTCCACTTTTAACAGCCCTTTTGATTACCGCTTCGGTACGGTGGGGAAGCCTCTTCCCGGTGTTGAGGTACGCATTGCCTCCGATGGGGAGCTGGAAGTGAAAGGCCCCAATGTCTTCAAGGAATACTGGCGAAACCCGGAAGAGACAAAAACTACTTTCACTCCTGACGGATTTTACCGGACGGGAGATATTGGGGAGATAAATGAGGAGGGTCGGGTAATCATAACGGATCGGAAAAAAGAGCTTATTATCACCTCCGGCGGCAAGAATATCGCACCGGCTTCTATCGAAAACCTGCTTCTGGGGGGCAGGCACATCGAGATGGCCTATGTCCACGGCGACCGGCGCAATTACCTGACGGCCCTTCTGGTGCTGGATCAAAATGCCGTGAATGCCACGGCCGAATACAACGGCATTAAAAATTGTGCTTGGCCGGAATTGATTCATCATCCCCTGATCATAGAAAAAGTTCAGAAAGAAGTAGACCGGGCGAATGATCAGCTTCCTCGGTTCATGCAGATCAAGTATTTCCGTATCCTTGAAATACCATTTTCCATCGAAAGCGGTGAATTGACCCCGACGATGAAGCTGAAGAGAAGAGTTGTTGAGGAAAAGTACAGAGACATTCTGGATAGCATGTACAAAGAAGGGTAAGCATACACTGCTGTCATTTCGACCAAAGGGAAAAATCCTTGTCCCGACTGAAAGAATGACTCTATTTTAATGGTATTAAAGATTTCTCGGTAACTGCATTACCTCGAAATGACATTTTTTGGTGTTCACAGTGGCAAAAGGAGCAAATGGCGACGGAAAGAAGGAAGATAAGGAGCGTTTATGAAATCGTTATATTTTACCGCGGATCATGACATGTTCAGGCATACGGTGCGGCAGTTTGTGGAAAAGGAAGTCACACCGCACGCAGATGATTGGGAGAAGGACCAGCACATCCCCCACTCGATCTGGAACCGAATGGGAGACCTGGGGTTTCTCGGCATCAATTTCCCGGATAAGTACGGAGGAACGGGGGCTGACTTTTTCTACTCTGTTGTCTTTCTTGAAGAGATACCCCGCTCTACCATGGGGGGATTTGCTGCCGCTGTCAGCGTTCATGAATATATAGCGGAGGAGTATGTATACCGCTTCGGAACAGAAGAGCTAAAACAAAATTATCTGATCCCCGCCATTCAAGGAAAAAAAATCGGGGCCCTTGCCATCACCGAACCGAATACGGGATCGGACGTTGCGGCCATCCGGACCAGGGCTGTAAGGCAGGGCGACCAATATATAATCAACGGCTCAAAGACTTTCATCACCAACGGCGTCTTCGGTGATTTCGTCATCGTCGCGGCAAAGACGGACACTGAGGCCGGTACGGGCGGGATCAGTCTCATCATCGTGGATCATGGAACACCTGGATTTTCGGCGCGACAGTTACATAAAATGGGCTGGCACAGTTCCGATACGGCGGAGCTCACCTTTGAAGACGTCCATGTTCCTGTCACAAACCGGATCGGCGAAGAGAACAGGGGATTCTATTACATCATGGAGTGTTTTCAGCTGGAGCGACTGGTCGGAGCCATCGGCAACATCAGCGGCGCTTTTCTCGGGCTGGATTTGACCCTGAGATATATTAAAGAAAGGCAGGCTTTCAACAGGCCCTTGGCCAAGTTCCAGGTCATCCGTCACGCCCTGGCGGACCTGAAGACGGAACTGGAAGCTGCCCGGCAGCTCACCTATGTCACGGCGTGGCTGCACAGCCAGGGTGAGCTGGCCGTGGATTTTTCCTCCATGGCCAAACTGCTCACGAGTGAGCTTGCTAAAAAAACGGCCGATGTCTGTCTCCAGTTCTTTGGCGGCTATGGCTACATGGATGAATATCTGATCTCCAGGATGTATCGCGACGTCCGGGTCGGTACGATTGTCGGCGGCACCTCAGAGATCATGAGGGAGATTATCTCCCGTGTCATGATCGATCAAGTGGATTATCAGCCTGCTCAGGAAAGAAAGGACAGAAAGAAGGAAACCGCATCCGCAAAAGAAAAACCAGGTGTTATGGCTCCGCAAACAGCGGCGGAGATACTGCAATGCCTGCCTGAAAGATTTCTTCCCGAAAAGGCCGGCGACTGGGAAACGGTATTTCATTTTGACATCTCCGGCCCGGAGGGTGGACAGTTCACGGTGAAGATCAGGAAGGGGCAATGCAGTGTTGAACCCGGATTCAAAGGCGAGGCAAAGTGCATAGTAACAGTCTCGGATGATACATACCGTGATATCGAACTGAGCAGACTGAAGCCGGAAGCGGCTTTCATGTCGGGAAAGATCAGGATGTCGGATATGGCGGAGATGATGCAATTCACCAGGATGTTTAAGAAGTTTGCAAAGACGTAAAAATCATTCAGCTGGAGAGATAGTTTTCAGTGGACGAAAACACCTTCGTGCTGTCCCATCCTTATACTAAAATCATGTTGACCTGATGGCTCTGTTAACTTATACTCCGCACACGCCAGGAAATTCTTATCAAGAGTTGTATCCTTGAGTTTATTTACTGTCTTTAATGATGACGGGCAGTAGTGATGGCAAAAAAAGAACCCAGATCAAAACAGACCGGTGATCTCCGGAAGCGGGCTGAGAAAAAAGTCCGGAAGTCGATGGACAGCATCGGAAAAATGTCCACCGACGAGATTAAGAAGCTCATTCACGAGTTGCAAGTCCACCAGATAGAACTGGAGATGCAGAATGATGCATTACGAGAGTCACAGTTGGAGATCGTGGAATCACGGATTAAATACACTGATCTCTATGATTTCGCACCTGTCGGGTATTTCACATTTGATGACAAGGGACATATCATCGAGGCGAATGTTACAGGGGCATCTTTACTCGGTTTCGAAAAACGATCTCTTATAAAAACCCCTTTTTATCGCTTTATCAACCACAGCCACTTAAGTATCTTCCAAGCACATCTTCAGAAGGCCATCGAAGCTCGAAGCAAACAGATCTGCAAGATTAAGCTCACAAGAAAGGATGGTAGTCAATTCGACGCATTGGTTGAGACTGTGGCCGTGACAGATAGTAATGATAAATTCGATCATTACCGTACCTCGGTTACCGACATTAGCGAGATTACAAAAGCGGAAGCTGAAATGGCCCGTCTGGCCTCGTTTCCCTCGCTCAACCCGAATCCCATCTCAGAAGTGGATTTTAAGGGGGTAGTCCATTACCTTAACCCTGCGGCGGAGCGATTGTTCCCGGATCTACGGCAGCGCGGAGTAGGGCATCCTTGGCTGGCAGATTGGGGGTCGGTTGTGCGCACCTTCAGCACGGGCGGGAAAAAGGTAATCATCAGGGAAGTTAATGTCGGCGGGCGCTGGTGCGAGCAGACGATGTATTTTGTGGAAGATACCGAGCGCATCCGCATCTACGGGATGGACATCACAGAGCGCAAGAAAAAAGAAGAGGAACTTAACAAACTCAACCGCACACTCAGGGCCATGAGCAACAGTAATCACGCATTGCTGAGGTCCACAAACGAAACGGAGTATTTGAATGAAATATGCAGAATTGTCATGGAGGACTGCGGTCATGCGATGGTATGGATAGGCTATGCCGAGGATGATGAAGGAAAGACGGTCCGACCCGTAGCATATGCCGGTTTTGACGAAGGGTATATCGAAAAATTGAACATTACCTGGGCGGACACTGAACGCGGCCGCGGCCCTACTGGTACTGCCATCCGTACAGGGAAGCCGGCCGGCTGCGCAAATATGCTGACTGATCCACTCTTTGCGCTATGGCGAAAAGATGCATTAGAGCGTGGTTACACTTCTTCGATGGTTCTTCCGCTGATGGCCGCCGGCAGGGCCTTTGGCGCAATTACCATATATTCGCGAAAACCGGAGGCGTTCTCAGAAGATGAAGTTAGATTACTTTCTGAATTAGCCGGCGATCTCGCTTTTGGAATAACGATGATGAAATTCCGCATTGCACATGCGAAGTCTCAAGAAAAGCTGAAAGAACACACGGCGCAGCTTGAAGCCGCCAATAAGGAGCTTGAGAGCTTCAGCTATTCCGTATCCCATGATCTGCGCGCACCTCTGCGTGCTATTGACGGTTATGCACGCATGATCCTTAAAAAATACGGAGACAAGTTCAACGAAGATGCCCTGACCAAATTTAACATAATCAGAAGCAGCATTCATATGATGGGCCAGCTTATAGATGATCTTCTCACCTTCTCCCGCCTGGGCAGGAAGCATATGTCCGTATCGAAGATAGACATAGAGGCTCTGATCGGAGATGTATGGAAAGAACAGCAAGCCGTTAACCCGGACAGGAATATCAATTTCACAGTCAACAGCATACCTCCTGGTTATGCAGATAGGACACTTATAAAACAAGTATATACCAATCTACTGTCAAATGCTGTCAAATTCACAAAATTTCGTGATCCTGCTTATATTGAAGTGGGTGGTCATGTAGATGAGAATGAGAATATATATTATGTGAAGGATAATGGTGTCGGCTTCGATATGACTTATTACAATAAACTATTCGGAGTTTTTCAGCGGCTCCACAACGCCGATGATTTCGAAGGCACGGGCATAGGTCTGGCAACTGTCCAGCGTATCATAAGCAGGCATGGCGGAAGGGTATGGGCGGAGGGAAAGGTGGATAAGGGAGCTACATTCTTTTTCTCTCTGCCGTCTTCACACACAGGATGAGAAGAGTTTTTAAAAGGAATAAACAGGAGATCGACTTTATCTTTTCACCGGTCATATCTTCAAAACACCGGACTGTAATCAACTGAAAAACATTCTTCTTCCTTGTAATACTGCAGGCATGAATTTTTGCGCCAATTGACGCTATCTTCGTGAGGGAAATCATTGCGAATAAAGCTTCCCCGACTTTCTTTTCTGCCGATGCCCGCCGTAAGGACCGCCTCAAGTGTAAATAAGGCACTCAACACATCCTCCTTGAAAATTTTTTCCGCCGGGCCGCCCGGAATAAATCCCCTCAATTGCTGTTTTATCTCGTCGACCTTTGCAAAACCTTCCTGCATACCTTTCTCAGATCGCACAACTCCCGCATGATTCCAGGCGATTTCTCTGATACTTCTAAGTATTCCTTTTAGGCCATCTTTCGGCCGCTGTTGCTGAGAAACTGAAATTTTCGGAAGCTCATCATGATGCAAAGGAAATTTCTGAAAATCCCGGCAGTAATGCGCGGCTTGCCGTCCCGCAATTCTGCCTGTTACAACACATTCCGTAAGTGCGTTTCCGCCCATCCTGTTTGCCCCGTGCAGCCCCCATACAATTTCTCCGCACGCGAAAAGACCATTTATGTCAGTTTGACCATTACCATTCATGTGCACACCACCCATAAAAAAATGGGCGGCAGGCGACACGGCAACAGGCTTTGAACGGAAATCAAAATTTATTCTGTTCAAAAGGCTTAGAGGATGGGTTCCCCACAAATGATCCGGCACATTACGTAAGTCCATCTTTATAGCGCCGGTGAGACTTTCCTCAAACAGCCATGCGGAAATTTCATCTCTCTTCTTCCTGACTGCCGTATTGATATCGCCTAGATTGTATTTTGCGATAATGTCCTCACCCGCCGCGTTAATGAGCTTTGCCTCTTTCGGGTATGGCGGGTACACAAGCAGCTGAGTCAAGTGGGGTTCGTCAAGCACTAAGGGGTAGAACTGAACGAACTCCATGTCCCAAAGTTTAAGACCGGCTTTGGCGGCCAGATAATACCCCTGTCCCATAATTTTCTTCTGGTTGTCGTTTCTCAGATAAATGGCCCCCGCACCTCCGGTAGCCAGCACAACGACGGGGGATTGAATGGAAACCTCTTCCCCCTTCAGGTTGATACCTTTTACACCACACACATGATTTTCCCTGACTATGATCTCGGTAATGTACAGACCCTTTATGACATGTATCCTGTCAAAATCTTTTAGAGCTTCCACCAGCTTCTTCATCAATACTACCCCGGGGATGATGCCGGGCAATGTTGATTCTATAATATGATGGTTGGTGGTTTCCCTGAGATTGAGACCTAATGAACGGAGGAACTGAAAGGCATCAGGTGCTCCTTTAGCGATTAGACTCACGACAGCCTGATTATTTATATGCCTTCCCGTCTCACAGGTCTCCTGTATATATGCGTCGGAACTTAATTGACGTGTAGGTCCGGCAAAGACACCATTTGCAAGGGATGAGTTTGTTCCTATGCCTATCGGCCCCCTGTCTACTAAAACCACTTCAGCACCCTCATGATGAGCTGTATATGCCGCAACCATCCCTGCAAGACCGGCTCCTACTATGATAATTTTATTACGCATCGCACGCTCTCCGGATTTTTAAGAAGTATTTATAGAATCACATCACATGAGTCAATGCATAGATTTAATAATATAACACCTTTTTTATTCAGGATATTACAACTATGTATTTTCTTTCAACCTGATTAAAAAACAGCAGAATTATAATTTGAACTGTGATAAGTATTCAGGGCACAGGCTAATAAGGGGACCGTTTCGATTTCTTCGATCATCAGACATCCTAATAAACGCAAACGGAGGGCGTATATGGATAAAAGGCAACGCAGGCGGAAGGTGCATCTTTTCTTTGCCTGCATCATAATAGCGCCAATTCTGATTTGCGGGTGCAGTCACCTTTATGAGGGGTTTCTGGCCAGGCCGGACTTCAAAGAAGCGAATGATCTATTGAATCAGGGCAACTACAAGGACTCCCTGAGTAAATATGAGCAGATTATTGCAAGATACCCCACAGCCGGCGACAAAGTTCTTTTCGAAATGGGTTTTATTTATGCGTTTCCCAGGAATCAGCAAAAAGATTATCAGAAATCTCTGGAATGCTTTCAGAAACTCATAAAGTCCTACCCGGCGAGTGAGTACAGGCAGGACAGCGAAGTGATGATATCTCTTATCAATGAGGTTACCAGGAAGACATCTTTTATCAGTGAGGTCAGCAGGAAGACACCTCCTGTCAATGATGTCACCAGCAAGGATAAGAGGATTATTTCACAGAGAAAACAGATTGAGGCGCTCGAACAGCAGGTAAAGGAGCTAGAAAAGAAAATAGAGCAGATGAAAGAAGTCGATATGAATTTGAAAGAAAAGAAAAAATCATTTTTAGAGAAGCAATGAGGTCAGTAATGGGAAAGCTGCTAATTGTCGACGACGATTTGAGTATTTTAAGAGTGCTTAAGATGAGGTTGGAATCCGAGGGCTACCAGGTTGAAGTAGCATCGGAGATAGAATCAGCAAAAGCCTTGGCCGTAAGGAATGAGTATGAACTCGCTATCCTTGACCTGAAGCTTCCCGATGGAAATGGCATAGATTTGATGAAGAGTATCCATGAGGTAGATCCTGATCTTCCGGTTATTATCTTAACTGCTTACGGGACCATTGAAAGTGCGGTCGAAGCGATGAGAGCGGGCGCTTATAAATATTTGAAAAAGCCCTTTAATTATCGCGAGCTTCTTTTTCAGATTAAGAACGGCATTGAGAAGTCACAACTTTAGCGGAACCATGTTCGGCTGCGAAGAATTCAAATTCATTTTAAATGCCTGATTATCATTGTAGTTAATTACCTAAAAACCGACTCACCTAGAGATTGTTGCTTCCTATTTAAATATTCCATGTTGTATAATGTTTAGGTAATAATTTCGGCTATAGCCGGAAGGGCATGCAAGTTTTCAGTTGCTTATAAAGAAGGTATTTATAGTCGGTTAGGAGAGAATCTTCATTACGACGTGGGGGTATCACCTTTCAATGCATGAGAGTCTCCAGCTTTTGATTCAACATGGCTACTCCTTTCTTTTCCTCTGGGTTTTTGCGGAAAGGCTTGGTATTCCGATTCCCGCAACTCTTCCCCTGATAGGTGCCGGCATTCTTGCCGAGATGGAATATATGCAGTTTGTCCCTGCCGTTTTGCTGGCGTTCCTGGCCGCCATGCTGGCTGATTTTGCCTGGTTTTTCCTGGGCAGGTATCGGGGGAGTCAAATTCTTAAGGTACTTTGCCGGATCAGCCTTGCACCGGATGCATGTGTCAGGAAAACGGAGAATATCTTCACAAAATACGGGTCCACTTCCCTGCTGTTTGCGAAGTTCGTTCCGGGGCTCAACAATGTGATGGTTCCGCTTACCGGCATCATGCGCATTCCTGCCCATAGGTTTATCGCCTTCGACAGCACCGGCTCGTTACTGTGGGTGGGGGCGATTATGGGTATCGGGTATTTCTTCAGCAAGGAAATAGACCTGGAAAGAATTGCCTTTCCAGAATTTGGGCAGGGAACAGTAATCATCAGCGTCCTGGTTTTGCTGGCTCTGTTTATCGCGTGGAAATATCTGCACAGGCAGCGCCTCATCCGCGGTTTATTCGCAGACCGTATCACCCCGGAAGAGCTCAAGCAGAAAATGGATGCCGGCGAGGAGATTGCCGTCGTTGATGTGCGACACCCCCTTGAGTTTGAGGCAGATCCCTTTATGATTCCCGGCGCTATTTACTCTCCCCTCGAGAAGATAAAGCAATTTTCCGGTGTTCCCGTGGACAGGGAGATGGTGACGTACTGCGCCTGACCTAATGATGTATCCAGTGCCCGTGCGGCACTTTTGCTCAGGGAGCAGGGATTCGCACATGTGAGGCCTCTCTCCGGAGGATTCACGGGTTGGCGGGAAATGAATTACCCAGTGGAGGATTTAACAGGCCGTCGAAACCCTTGATGTGATTAAGAAACGAACAACTGTTAAAGTGTAGTATCAAGGAGGAGTAAAAATGCGGATAAAGAATATTTTAATCGTTGGTATTTTGACAGCAGGTTTGCTTATGACGTTTTCAGATTCATTTGCGGAAAAGGAGAAAAAAATGAGTGATACGCTTACTGTTATTCATAGCCGTAAAAGTGTACGGAATTTTACGGGTCAGGCTGTGAGCAGGGAACTGCTGGATAAAATCGTCAGGGCAGGCATGGCAGCGCCCTCGGCGGTAAATATGCAACCATGGTCATTCATTGTCGTGACATACAGGCAGACACTTGATATGTTGAATGATAGGTTGCCGTACGCGAAGATGTTGGGAAAAGCTGGCGCTGCGATTGTAGTGTGCGCAATACCCGAGAAGGCATATGATGGACTCAAAGAGTTTGCGGTTATAGACAGTACCCTGGCCGGTGAAAATATCTTGCTGGCTGCGGAAGCATTGGGTCTGGGTGCGGTGTGGACTGCGACATACCCCTATGAAGACAGAATGAATACCGTGCGTAAGGTCTTAGGAATCCATGCTGATATTATCCCGCTGAATGTCATTCCTATCGGCTACCCTGTAGGGACTGACAAACCTAAAAATAAATATAAACCGGAAAATGTCCGCTGGGAAAAGTGGTAGATGGCGTTTTTTATAATAGATTTCATTCGGAAAGCGTGATAATATAAAAGCAATTGTATTTTAAATCGTAAACCCTCGGGAAGGAGTTATGTCTCGATTACTTAAACCCCGTTTCTCAGAAGAGTGCGGGGTTTTTACGTTTTATGCCGTTATAGTCTGCAAATGAATTAACCTGCATGATTTACAAGCTAAAAGCTTACAAAAACCGGGGTAATTCTGAATAAACAATTCTTCGTAGGCATAATCATAAACTCAAAATGAAGGAGTTTTTCACCGATCCATCCAGTGGAATAATAGTTTGATGAAATAGTGGATCGGTATACAGCCGGCTTATGGAAAGGATCCTTGCTGAATCCTGCCGGTGCAAGAATTAAAGAAGGGGAACATATGATGAAAACGGACACAATAAATAACTGGATGCCGTTGAGTGACAGACTGCTCATGGAAGAATTAAACATTATAATCGCTGAGCCGGCTCAATATGAAAAAACGGGACTACTCCTGGACAGAAAAACACAAGCGGCGGAAAAGGCAAGACGCACGGCAGAGATGGAGACCAGGGCGAAGGCTGAAGAAGCGGCTCGACTGGCGGCTGAGTTGAAGGCAAGGAGAGAAGCTGAAGTTAAAGTAAGGACTAGATTGGAAGCACAGTTGGCGGAAGAAGTCAAAACAAGGAAGGAAGCGGAAAGGAGAGCATGTACAGCAGAGGAAGCAAGACGCACGGCAGAGATGGAAGCCGGGGCTAAAGTGGAAGAAGCTGCCCGGCTGACGGCTGAGTTGAAGGCAAAAGCAGAAGCTGAAGTTAAGGTAAGGGCTGAACGAGAAGCGCAGCTGGCAGAAGAGGCAAAAGCCAGGAAAGAGGCAGAAGAAAAAGCATGGTCAAAAGAGAAAGCGAGACTCAAGGCAGAGATGGAAGCCAGGGCTAAAGCAGAAGAGGCGGCCCGGCTGACAGCTAAGTTGAAGGCAAGCGAAGAGTCGGAAGCTGAAATGAGGGCTGAGCTGGAAGCACGATTGGAAAGTGAAGTAAGGGCAAGGCAGGAAGCTGAAGGGAGAATATGGTCGAAAGAGAAAGCAAGACTCAAGGCAGTAATGGAGGCCAGGGATAAGACGGAAGAAATGGACCGGCTGCTGACCGAATTAAAGGTAAGAGAAGAAGTGGAAGTTAAGGTAAGGGCTGAGCTAGGATCACGATTGGAAACGGAAGTGAAGGCAAGGGAGGAAGCCGAAGGAAGAGTAAGAGAGGAAGCGGAGGCCAGAGTCTCAGCGGAAGAAAAACTCAGAGCTGAAGAGGAAGCCAGGCTCAAAGCAGAAATGAGGGCCGCAGCTAAAGCGGAAAAAATCAGAAGGTTAATAACAGAGTTGAAGGCCAGAGAAGAAGCTGAAGCTAGCGTGAGAGCTGAAGCAGAGGCTCAGTTAATAGAAGAGGCAAAAACAAGGAAGGAAGCTGAAAGCAGAGCACAGGCGGCAGAGGTAGCAAGACTCATAGCGGAGATGGGATCCTGGGCTAAAGAGGAAAAGATCGACCGACTTGTGGCCAAATTGAAAGCTTGGGCAGAAGTGGAATCGAAGGAAATAGAACAAGTTCCGGCGGAAGCAATGGCTGAAAAAGAGGCGCGATTGGCAGAAGAGGCAAAGATACGGAAACAAGCTGAAAGGAAACTGAAAGAGGAAGCGGAGGCCAGAGTTTCAGCGGAAGAAAAACTTAGGGCGGAAGAAGAAGCCAGGCTTAAGGTAGAAAAGGAAGCCAGGTTTAAAGCGGAAGAGATCAACCGGCTGGCGGCAGAATTAAAAGCAAGAGAAGAAGCGGAAGCTAAGGTGAGAGCTGAAGTAGAAGCTAAATTAATAGAAGAGGCAAAAGCCAGAGATGCAGCCGAAAATAGAGCAAGGGCAGCAGAGGAAGCAAGACTCAAGGCAGAGATGGTAGCCTGGGCTAAAGCGGAAGAGGCTGCCCGATCAACAGCCGAGTTTACTGCAAGAGAAGCAGCGAAAGCTGAGGCTGGGGTCGAAGCCGAAGTTCAATTGGCTGAAGAAATTAAAGCAAGGATAGAAGTTGAAAGAAAGCTAAAGGAGGAAGTAGAGACCAGAGCCTCGGCAGAAAAAAAATTCAGGACAGAAGAAGAGGCCAGGCTCAAGGCAGAGATGGAAGCTACGGCTAAAGCTGAAGAGATCAAAAGGCTACTGACTGAGTTGAAAGCAAGAGAAGAAGTTGAAGTTGAAATAAGGGCTGATTTAGAATCGCGATTGGCAAGTGAATTGAAGGAGAGGAAGGAATCTGAAATTAGGGCTAGGCAGGAAATGGAAGCCAGGGTCTCGGCAGAAGTAAGACTTAAAGCCGAAGAGGAAGCCAGGCTCAAGGCAGAGATGGAAGCCAGGGCTAGAACGGAAGAGATTTATCGGCTGATGGCTGAGGTTAAGGCAAAAGAGGAATCAGAAGCCAAGGCAAAAAAGGAACCAGGTATAATGTTGGTAGATAAGACGCACGCAGAGGGAGAAGTAAAAGCCGGAGCTGAAGTCGAATCAGGGGTAAGAGTAGAAAAAGAGGGTACTGTCATCTATGCAAGGGTGCCGATGGAAGATCAAAAATCAGATTTAAACCGCCAAATGGCCAAGACCATTCGATATGCTAAACTTCTTGACATTAAAGTCGGATCAACCGTAACGGAAGTAGGTTCTCGCTATCTCCCGAAGTTGATGAATATTCTTCGGGATTCACAAATAAAGGTCATAATGGTGGAACGCCGGAACTGTCTTATGGGTTTTGAATATATTGAGGCGGCCCTTTCGGCTGAAGGAAGGCGTCTTATCGCGATTAATCCTCGGTAAAGAGTACAGTTGAAAGTAAAAAATAGAGAGCTGATGCTTGAAAAAGAAACTGATATGCAATTAGCAGGAAATTAAAAGTTGTATCGCAGTCCTAAGCCCATAGCTAACAATGTGTCGAATAAAAAGAAAGAATACCGAGGACATTAGATATAAATTGTGATACAGAATTCCCATGATTCCACCTCGTCATGTACCGATTGTCATTTGGGTCCTCACATTAGTGCTGTTTTCATCCGGTTGTGTACCGGCCAAACATGCCAGAGTAGAAGCTGTGGCACGCACTGTTCAAGACGTTGCCCAAGCTGTCTCCAAGCAGTCCGACCTTAGTATCATTCGCGAGGGCACACCCGCCTACCTGATGCTCCTTGATGGTCTTATCGAGGCATACCCCACAAACAAAGACCTGCTTCTTGCCGGATGCCAGGCTTACTCGTCCTACGCATCCTCCTTCTTTTCAGATGATGACCATGACAAAACTGAAGTCCTTTACCGTAAGGCCAGGCTCTACGGGTTCCGTGCCTTGTCAGAACGCGCCGACTTCAGCAAAGCGATGAGTGGAAGCCTCGATGAATTTAAAGCCCTGCTTAACCAATTCAATAAGCAGGATGTGCCTAGTCTGTTTTGGACGGCAAATGCCTGGGCAAGTTGGATAAGTGCGAAGGCGGGTGCCGTGGAAGCAATGGCCGATCTCCCCATGCTCGAAGCCACCATGAAGCGGATCCTGGAGCTGGATGATACCTTCTACTACGGCGGCCCACACCTTCTGATGGGTGTCTATCTCGCGGCCAAACCTGCTGTTCTCGGCGGTGATCCGGCAAAAGCAAAACAACATTTTAACCGGGCCTTTGCCCTTGGCTCTGATAAGATTTTGATGTCCAAGGTCCTTTTTGCCCAGTATTACGCGCGCGCGGTCAGCGACCGCGTTCTTTTTACCGCTATACTGCAAGAAGTACTCGCGGCACGGGCGGATGAAGTTCCGGAACTGACATTTATAAACACAGTGGCCAAAGAAAAGGCCAGGCATCTTTTGGAGAAAACGGAGGCTTATTTTGCGAATCCACAATGACACGTTGCAGTTTAAACTGGGATATGACAGAAAATTCGGACGAGCCTTTCTCCTGTGTTCCTTGCTATTGCTCATAGTTTTGCTATGGCCTCCGGCGGTTGAAGCCGCAGCCCCGCAATTCGAAATCAAGCTGGCTACACTGGCTCCGGAGAACAGCTCTCTTATGCAGGTCTTTCACGAGATGAACGAGGAGCTGCTCAAGGAAACCGGCGGCAAAGTCGGCTTCAAAATTTTCTCCGGCTTCGTCCTGGGTGACGAAGAGGATGTCCTTAGAAAGCTTCGCGTGGGCATGGTGCATGCGGCGACCTTTACCGGACCTGCCCTTACAAACATTAACCCAGGCATGCGCGTCCTTCAGATTCCGTTCCTTTTCAGCAACTATCTTGAAGTAGACTACGTGATGGGAAGAATAGACGGCGATCTGAAACGCGGATTTTCTGAACGTGGTCTAGAAATCCTGGGCTGGTCTGAACTTGGCTTTCTGTACTACATGTCCACAACCCCGGTGGCCAACCTGGGTGACGTGAAGGGGAAGAAGGTCTGGTCCAGATCCAATGCCCCCATGCTGGATGCCATAATGCAAAAAGCCGGAGTATCACCCGTGGCGATAAATGCCCCGGACGTGCTCATTGCCTTGCAGACAAATCTAGTGCAGGTGGTCTACAATTCTCCTTACTATGCCCTGGTCACCCAGTGGAACACACAGATAAAGTACATAACCGACCTGCCCATTGCGTACATAGGTGGCGCCCTTGTAATGGACAAGAAGATATTCGCGAGGATGCCGGCACCACTGCAAGAGAAGATGAAAGTGGTTTGTGGAAAGCATATGCGGCGTCTTACCGAGAGAACCAGGAAAGACAACGCTGATGCACTTGACATAATTCTCAAGCGGGGGGTCAAGAAGATTGTACCCACTGCCGGGGATGTGGAGGGGTTCAAAGACCTCGGCACGAGGGCCATGGCGGACCTTGGTCCGAAATACTTTCCGCAGGAAATCTTCAGCAAAGTCAAGGCGGCATTGGCCGAATACAGGGCCGTAAGTCAATTGAAAAAATGAATATTTTACAGGACAGCATAAACCGGCTGCATCGCTGGTTCGATTATTTCGAGACATGGATCATCATTATATTAGCAGCCTTTGTCATCGGGTTCGGTCTTATACAGATCATCCTGAGGAACGTCTTCTCGACCGGTCTGGTCTGGGGTGATGTGTTTCTGAAGCAGGCCGTTCTCTGGATTTGTATGCTGGGGGCCGCCAGAGCCGCCGGCGATGATAAACACATCCACATTGACATCCTTCCCAGACTGCTGCCCGAGAAGCTTTGTGTTGTCGTCAGAATTATCACAAATGCCCTGTCAGTCATTGTTTGCGCCATCCTCGTTTCCTCTTCATGGGCGTTTGTGCAGAACGACCGGCTGGCGGGAGATATGGCCTTCGCCTCTATTCCTCTCTGGTGGCTTGAACTTGTTTTCCCATTCAGTTTCGCTGTTATGACCATCAGATTTGCAAACAGCATGTTTTCAGCCCTGACACAATGCCGGGAGGGGATGAGAGAATGAACCTCTTTATCGCCATATGCTTTCTGCTGTTGATGTTTTCCGGAAGCCCGCTATTTGTCGTTATTTCCGCGGCTACTCTCTACTGTTTCTATGTGTTGGGCATCGATCTTTCAGTGGTCGTTATTGAGATGTACCGCCTGGCGGCAAGTCCGATGTTGATTGCTCTTTTGCTTTTTGCCTTCGCCGGTTTTGTACTTGCGGAGAGCAAGGCTAGCAACAGGCTTGTAAGGCTTTCAACCGCGCTAATGGGGCGGGCCCCCGGAGGCCTGGCTGTCGTTTCTCTGATTACGTGCGCCTTTTTTACAGCCCTCACAGGGGCGTCCGGCGTCACTATAGTCGCTCTCGGCGGTCTGATGCTCCCCGCGCTCGTTTCCGACCGCTATCCTGAGAAGTTCTCACTGGGGCTTTTAACGACATGCGGAAGCCTGGGACTCCTCTTTCCGCCCAGCCTTCCCCTCATCATTTACGCGATGGTTGCCGACATCAATATCTCCCACCTTTTTCTGGCGGGCGTTCTGCCGGGAATCGTTATGCTGATTCTCCTTTCCCTCTACTGCATGTATCAGGGAATCCGTTCCGGATCCGCAGGCGCCCATGCTTCTTTCAGCCTCCGTGAAATCGTGGCCGCCCTCCGCGAATCTATATGGGAAGTTCTTCTTCCTGCAGTTGTTCTAGGGGGAATATTCAGCGGATACCTGGCATTGAGTGAAGCTGCCACAATCACGGCGCTTTACGTGCTCCTGGTGGAAGTGGCCATTCAACGTGAGGTGAAGCTGAAAGACTTGCCTTCCACAATTATGAAAACAGTGGTTATGGTAGGCGCCATAGCGGTGATTCTGGGTGCCGCACTAGCGTTCAACAGCTTCCTGATCGACCAGGAGGTACCAAACAAGATTCTGGATTTCATGCGCTACCATGTGGAGAGCAGATTTTCTTTCCTCATCTTACTGAACATATTCCTGCTTTGCGTCGGCTGCGTGCTTAACATCTTCTCCGCGCTTGTTATTGTAGTACCCTTGATTATACCTATCGCCAAAAGCTACGATGTTAACCTGCTGCACCTCGGCATCATTTTTCTCACCAATCTGCAGATCGGCTACTCACTTCCGCCAATCGGGATGGACCTTCTCATTGCGAGCCTGAGGTTCGACAAGTCCGTTATCTATCTGTATCTTGCCTCCCTCCCTTTCATCGCTATCCTCATGGTTACCCTTGGCCTCATCACTTTCTTCCCTTCTCTAAGCCTTCTTCTTATCAAATAGCAGGGTTCTTGTACGTATGTGCTATTTTTTTCCTCACGATCCTGGAATTGGCCTCTTATTTACCAGTATGTAATTAGGTATTGCATTTCCATTGGATTTTGTTTATTAAGGCCTCAGATAAGTTGGAAATTGCCGAAACTCTGTTTTAAAATCGTTCGTACCGATTGCAGGTGCGGATTACGACGGAAAAATAGTGATGTCGTTGTTTAAATAGTCATTAAGACAAACATGGCTCATACGGCATAAAAGGCCGGATTTTTCCAGACAGAAACCAGTACAAATAAAAAGTTCTGTCTCTGTTTTTCCTGTAAGGTGAAACATGGACATCAAACCAGCGAACGCCGAAATCTCCATTAAGGCCCTTGCTCCGTATCAAAGACAAGTCTGGATAGCACACCGTATCACCCTGCCTTCAATGCTGGTTTACCCTGATGACATCATTGATTGTGTCGAAATAGAGAAAGGCAGGCATTCGCCGGTATACACGCATGTCGTCAATTACAAATCTTTAAGCAACAATCCCGCGAAACAAAAAGGAACATTCGTAGATATATGGATTTGATAGATAAGTTGCGTCTTCCTGTAAGTGAGTTTTTGCGTTAAGGAAATTTAGCTGCTTGAGACTTAGTGCTTTCAGATCTCTGACAGTAGCCAATAGATTATGTGATTAATGCGAGAGTATGTGGTCATTGGGAGAGAATAAGGATAGGAGGTGATTAGTTATAAAGGCCAGGTTGTACGAGAGGTGTTTTGAACTATTAACGAACTCCAAGGAGGTAGAAAATGAAAAAAGTTTTGATGGGGATTTTAATAGGTCTTCTGTGTTTCAGTTTTGCCAACGCAGCGGAAAAAGGGACTGCCAAAGAAGCCAAGGCTCTGCTGGATAAAGCAGTTGCCTATTACAAGGCAAACGGCAAAGATAAGGCCTTTGCCGCATTCAATGACACCAAGGGTAAGTTTGTCGACCGTGACCTTTATATTTACGTACTCAACCTTAAAGGTGACGTCGTGTCCCATGGTGCCAATGCCAAACTGATCGGACAACACCTTATTGAACTCAAAGACTCCGATGGAAAAATGTTCATTAAAGGCATTATAGATGGCGCAAATGCAAAAGGCACAGGAACAATGGACTACAAGTGGACCAATCCGCAGTCAAAGAGAATAGAACAAAAGTCGACTTATTTCGAAAAAGTCGGAGATATAATACTTGTCTGTGGGTACTACAAGTAATTTATACCAAATATATTTTTTAAATCGGGAAGAGCAGCCGGTTCATGCTGCTCTTCCTTGAATTATATTTCCATTATAAAAATACCAGTTTTGCTCTAGTATTTTTCTCTATATAAATTTAGTATTAACATTATCAAAATTTTAAAATATTATATTATAGAGAAAGTGCTTCGTTAATCGTTGTGCTTCTTTCTCCCGGGGCAGGATCACTCTGATCCTGCCCTTTTATTTGCTTTTATACAGCTTAATAAATTACAAATTAAAATGTCAGCCAGGTGGAGGGAAATCGGGATTTTATCCGTTCTTGACATCGCCATCTTTCGCTGCTTCCCGGATCTTCGCTTTCACTTTTCTTAGAAGACGCCTTGCCCAGACAAATTCCGTGGCAAGGATTCCCAGGCCGATGGGTATGACGATGACGGCAGGTCCGGGTAAGATAATCATCGCAAAGCCGATCAACAGCACTGTAAAACCGACGACGGCTATAACCAGTCTTTTAGCCTGTCTGATGCTTTTGAGTATCACCTTTTTCATGCTCAGTTCCATAGAGCAACCTTTTGGATGAGTGACCAGGTCAAACCTTGTCTTCTGATTTTACAGCCTGCCTCCGGGATATGAGGAAGAAGTAGCCTACAATCACAAAGGTTGCCAGAGGCGATAACCATGCCGGTACATCCATACCGAACCCATGAGCAAGCATGACAAACCCCAGAATCAAAACAGAATACATAGCTCCATTTTTGAGATAGATGTACTTTTTGATTTTATCCACGTTGTATACTGTGAGCTGTCTCACGACAATGGCGCCTATGCCGTTACCCAGAAGGATCAACGGCACCGACAAGGTAAAAGCAAAGGCTCCAATAATACCGTCAATGGAGAAAGACGTATCAATAGCTTCGAGATAGGCGATCTTTGCAATATCGGTAATGCCGGTCTCCCCGACTTTGATAAGACGATCTTCCTGAGCGGCTGCATATTGCTTGAAGCCGCTGGTAATGAAAAATGCAGTGGAGCCAATGACTGCACCAAAAGCGAGCAATGGGTCTTTTCGGAGGGCAAACCAGACAATCAGCGTTAAAACAAGTGAAACAACCGCATAAAACCATGCCCCCTGGTGGGCGAAAAAACTTTCCACAACCAGTCCATACCTCTTCGGCTCAAGAAACAGCCAGTGCGAGAAAAGAAAAATAAAGAATACCCCGCCGCCTATCAAAAGCACGGGAGAGCTCTCCTGAATGGCCCGTAAAGCTGCCGGGTCATGGGTGATCGTTGCCAGAAAGGCCTGTCCTGGGCTGATCGCGGGTGACATGATCCAGATGATCAACCAGGGCAATAAACCCCGGACACCGAATACGGCGATGCCGATTCCCCATGTGAGGAACCACTTCCTGGCCCATGGTTGCATTGTGGCCAGGACTTCGGCGTTTATAATCGCATTGTCAATGCTGGTGATGGATTCAAAAAGAATTAATCCGGCGATTATTAAAAGGGTACTGGAAATATCCATGCTTCGTCCTTAGCCGCTTATTTCCTGCTTCTTGTCTCATAGTTCTGCTTGGTAATTTGCATTATAAAGCTATCGAGGCTGCCAGCCTGAAATTACCAGCAAAGTAAAGAACCCGATAATATATGCTAAGGTTATATGCCAGCCTTTCAGCAGCCATTGAACCACAGATTTAGCCTCAGGAAATATACTGCAAATAGCAACACCCGCCGATGATCCGAACCAGGTCATCGAACCGCCAAATCCTACTGTATAAGCCAGCATTCCCCAATCATGGCCGCCTTGATCCAAAGCAAGCTTGGTCAAAGGAATATTATCAAAAACCGAAGAGAGAAAACCCAATGCAAAGGTTGATTGCCAGGACGCTTTTGGCAAGCTATCGACAGGCATTAATGAAGCACAGAAAATCAGTGCCAGTAAAAAGACCGTCCCTGAAAGGGCTATCCTTATTTCATACCATGCTGTTTGACGAAAGGCCGCCCCGATGAGAATTGCAATCCAAACTCCAAGGGCAGGAAAATAGAACAATACATTTGTTATGATAGTTAAAACTAAAATCATTGCTACAATTATGATCCTTAGCCAGTCTATGCGGACATCGATTTCCGTTTTCTGAAGCGGCTGAAATTTGTTTTGCTGCAAGGAAGCAAAAAGAGCAAAAAAGATTAGACACGGAATGGCGGCGACATAAGCATGTACGAGACTGAAGGCGGCTACCCCCTCGATCCATATCATTGTGGTTGTGGTATCTCCCAGGACACTCCCTGCCCCACCGGCATTACTGGCAGCCACAATGGCTGCCAGATAACCGATATGAACCCTGTTCTTAAAAACTACTGATGCAAGTGTGCCGCCGATTATTGCGGCTGCGATGTTGTCTAAAAAAGAGGAAAGGATGAACACAATGATTAGAAGCAATAAAGGGCCCTTCCAGCCTTCAGGGAGGAACCTGGTCAGCATTTTGGGTATGTGGGATTCTTCAAAGTGCTTTGATAATATAGCGAAGCCCAGGAGTAATCCCAGCAGATTGAGAAGAATTGCCCATTCACCTTGCCTCGCTTCCTTATCCACAATTTGAGTAAGTAGTGACGTTTCACCAAATATATGGGCCATGACTTGAAAATCCGGCACAAACAAGAATTTATGAAGGAGAATTAATGCAAGCCCGGCCAAACCCACGCGCGGCGCATGACGGTGAAACAGGGCTACTCCTATCAGCATTAAACCAAAGAGAACAAATTCAAATTTCTCCGATATGAGGATTTCAGCCATCTTACCCTTTAATCAAGATCATCATCGGTTCATGCTTGAAAAATCAGGGAGAATAATTAAAACAACCGCGCAACCTAATCTTCATACCCGTGCTCTTCCACCTTTCCCCGGAAGACCCAGTGTTTGTAGCCGATATAAACAAGAATCACCGGGAGGAGGATGATAATCATAGCGAGCATAAAGATCAGGGTATTGGATGAAGAGACTGCGGCGCTTTTGATGGTTACCATATTCGGGATGATGTAAGGATAAAAGCCGATGGAAAGGCCGATGAAGGCGCAGAAAACGAAGATCATATTCCACAGGAGGGGAGCAACTTCCGACCGCTTGTGAAGGCTCCGGAGATACATGACGAGGGCAGCGAGGGCAAGGAGAGGAAATGTTGCGACGTTAAAAAGGCCGGGCATGGCCAGCCATTTCCGGGCCATGTAAGGATGCCGTGCGATCGTCCAGATGTAAACCGCTATGGAAATAACGAGGGTTGAGATGGCGGCAAAGTAAGAGTATTGTACACATCGTCTCTGGATGACACCGCTTGTTTTCATAATGAGATAGTTCGCCCCCAACATGATATAGCCTGAGAGCACACCGAGGGTAAAGAGGATGGAGTAGGGGTGAAACCAGCTCCATATAGTGCCGATAAAGTCATGCCCCTCCATGGGTATTCCATAGAAGATACCGCCCATGGTGAAACCCTGGGAAAGAGCGGTAACAAGGCTGCCGATGCCGAAGGACAGGCTCCAGAGATAAGGTCTTTTGGAGTGGTCGCGATACTCGAAGGCTATACCGCGGAAGATTAAACCGAAGAGCATGATTATGATAGGTATATAAAAAGCCGATAGAGCAACGCTGTAGAAGAGGGGAAAGGCCCCGAAAAGCATACCGCCCAGAAGGACAAGCCACGTCTGATTATCCTGCCAGACGCTCTGGAGGCTCGCCATCATGATGCTCCGTTTATCTTCATCCCGGCAAAAGAGGGCGATCATCCCCACTCCCAGGTCATATCCGTCGGAAACGGCATAATAAAGGACAAAAAAACCGATGATCAGGAACCAGATTTGCACGACGTGAGCCTCAAGCCACTCCATTTTTCGGCTCCTTTCCGGAATCCCAGTATCCGCCTGTGGTTTCACTTGACGGCAGGTCCGGCCCCCGAATGATGATGCGTCGTGCAAAGAAGAAAAAAAGAATTGCGAGAAAGGCATAGACCAAGGCAAAGGTGGCAAGTGACGCGGCAACCGTCCCGGCTGGAACCCGGGAAGCTGATTCCCCAGTCCTCATCAACCCGTAAATCACCCAGGGCTGACGGCCTACTTCCCTGGTAATCCACCCGGTCTCCATGGCGAGGTAGGAGAGCGGCAGAGCCGCCATCCAGGCGCGAAGCAGCCACTTCTTGGAAAAAACACTCTCGCTGTCAAGTCCTCCCTTGCGCCAGATCCAAAGCGTCCAGAGCATGAGAAGAAAAAGCGCCATACCGATGGCCACCATGATCCGGAAGGCATAATAGGTAACGGCTACCGGCGGCTGGTCTTCCCGCGGGAATTCTGCAAGGCCCCTGATCCGGCCGGTCAGGGTGTGTGTGGTCAGAAGGCTGAGGAGGTTAGGGATCTCGACGGCCCAGCGGTTATCCTGTTTTTCCGGGTCGGGCCAGGCGAGGATGCTGAAAGAAGCTCCCTGCCCCGGAGAGTTAGTGTGCCAGTGGGCTTCCATGGCGGCAAGTTTAGTCGGGTCATACTCATATGCCGCCCGCCCGGAGCCGTCGCCGAGCCAGATCTGTAAAGGGGTTATCACGATAGCAGCAATAACGGCCCACTTGAAGGAGGCAAGAAAAAAGCCCGTATAACGTTTCTTATAGAGATACCAGGCGCTCAGCCCTCCCACGACGAAAACGGATATTTCCAGGGCGGCAACCCACATGTGGGTGACGCTCCATACCATATCGGGATTAAAGATAGCCTGAAGATGATTTGTGACGACGAATTTTCCTTTATCGAAGTGACCGCCGGAGGGAGTCTGCATCCAGGAATTGGCCACCATGATCCAGAAGGCGGAAAGGGAGGCACCGAGAGCAACCATGCAGGTGGCAAACAGATGCACAGCGGAGGAAACCCGTTTCCAGCCGAACATCATGATCCCGATGAAGCTGGCCTCCAGCATAAAGGCCATGGCCGCCTCGTATCCCAGCATGTGTCCGAAAAAATCGCCGCCTGCCCGGGAGAAGGCGCTCCAGTTGGTCCCGAACTGAAACTCCATGGGAATGCCCGTGACTACACCAAGGGCGAGGTTGAGGAAAAAAAGGCGGCTCCAGAACCGGGCATGGCTGTAATAAACTTCTTTTCCGGTCATTATCCAGCGGGCTTCGAGAAATACCAGGAAAATGCTTATGCCGATGGTAGCCACCGGCCAGAGGATGTGAAACATGGCCGTGAGGGCAAACTGCAATCTTGAGAGCAGGACTGTATCCGGAAAGCCATCCATGAGTAATTCTCTTACATAGCTCTAAGTTGCATTACAAGAAACGCCTGTGTAACGACCATTTAGTTATATCATCCCATCATTACCGATTCATCTGTCATCAATCGGTTTAATGTTATCTTTAGCCCACTGTATAAGTTCCGGTATGGAGGTGCCTTTGGGGAAGAATTCTACGACCCCTGTCTCCTTGACTTTAGAGATATTATCTTCGTCCAAGTAGCCTCCAGCGGTAACTCTTATATGTGATGCTCCTTCCTTCTTTAGAAGCTCTACGACCCTTGTGAGATTTTCGATATCGGCTCCAGGCATTGTCGTTATTCCGATGTGATCAACCGATTCCTGGATTGCTGAAACAACGATCTCCTCCGGCCGCTGGTTTCGCGTGAATATTACCTCGAACCCCGCCTCCACAAAGGCCAAAGAGAGTCTTTTCATGGCAGGTTCAGATGATTTACCAAACGTGGTCATTAATATCCGTGCTCTCCTCATGACACGCTCCTTATTTTTGTGAGATTATAATGCGCCTTTTATTAAGATATCATTAAGAGGAAAGTTTGTTGCTAAGGAATCACTTTTATATTTACAATATAGGGCAACTAACTCTATGTGTCAACCAGGAAGAGGGGTTGTAGTGAATGAAAAAAATATTCGCATCTCGCCTTTAGCACCGATGGCTAAAAATAGCAGAACTCCGGCTTAAAATGTGGTACATTTATTTATACGTTTATCAATTAATAAAATTCTTAAAACAGGAGGCCGAACATGACAGAGCCGATGCGAGTGAAGCCGGAAGAAGTTTATCCGAAGGTAAAATCAGGGGAGGCTATTCTGGTATGCGCCTATAATGACGATGAAGAATATAAAAGAATAAATCTTGAAGGATCGATTTCACTCGGTGAATTTTATTCCAAACTCCCAAGTTACTCAAAAAATCAGGAGATTATCTTCTTTTGAGCCTGACCCAGGGAAAAAACATCTGCCGGTCGGGCAGAGCAGTTCCTGAAAAAAGGATACGATAACGTTAAAGTTCTCAGGGGTGGTGTGGTGGCATGGAAAGAGGCCGGATACAAAATTTTATAATAAGTTGCGAAAAGTTTCTTTTCCTCATTCAGCCCGCTTTTCGGCCGTTTCACACGCAGAAGATCCCGGCTGTTATAAACGGCTGACGGCAGCTTCGTAGACCTTCTTACTCTTATCCAGCACCTGCTGATATTCCTCCTTGGCCTTCGCCATAAGTTCTTCAGATTTACTGCAAATTTCTTCCCTCATCTCCTTGCCGCTTTTAGGAGCAAAGAGAATTCCTATAGAAGCGCCTATTAATCCGCCGATAAGTAAACCTTTAATGAAATCTTCGATTCTTTCCGACATATCCTAACCCCCCTGTATTTTTGATGTTAACACACTTGTTGACGTAACGATTAAGTCTTCCTGTCGATTGTTCTAAAGATACAGAAGTTGCAATTTATAACTAATGAATACAGAATTGTGAAGTGTTTTACCATCGGGGATATTCTGATTTATTGCTTCGAAAATCCTGACCAGGCGATTGATCAAACATGAAAATATACATTTTCTTGACATTCGGTTTGATTTAATCCAGAATCCGTGAACAAAAATTTCACCACGACAATTCATTTCAATTTCCTTTCGAAGCTGTGGTGATCATCTGTTGTTGAGATTATGGCTAGGCATATGAGGAGTCTCTGAAGGAAAAGCACAGCATGATTAAAATGGGTTAAAAAGATTATGAAACCGGAAAAAATTATTGTTCCTGCCGTTATTGCCAAAACGCAGAAAGACCTGGATGTAGCGGTTTTGAAAGTAAAGGATTTTGTAAAATTAATTCAGCTTGATGTCATGGATGGAAAGTTTGTACCCAACCACTCTATTGATTTTGATTTCGCGATACCGCAAACACGGTGTCGCCTGGAAGCACATTTAATGGTTAATAGTCCGGAGGAATGGATTGAAAAAAATGGGGAAAAAGTTGATGCCCTACTCATTCATATTGAATCGTGCGCAACTCCTGATCTGATTATCAAGATAGCTAAAGAGAGGAAAAAACAGATAGGGTTAGTCTTGAATCCGGAAACGCCGACAACGCGCATACAGGCATACCTTGATCAGATTGACCAGGTGTTGATCATGACCGTTCATCCGGGTTTCTACGGGAGTACCTTTTTGCCGGAGATGCTGGAGAAAATAAGGGAATTGCGAAGGATAAAACCCTTGTTGAATATAGAAGTTGATGGAGGGGTAACGCTGGATACAATCGGGCTGGTAAATGAAGCAGGAGCTAACATGTTTGTTTCAGGGTCATACATCATGAAATCACCAGACCCGAAAGAAGCGATCGCGAATTTAAAAGCGAAAATAGGCGAATAAGGACGCCACCGATAATAAGCCGCGGACGCCCATCTTAATAATGTCCGACTCTAAGAGGAAATTCCGTTAGAACCCTCTGCCGCCCCCGTGTCGTTAAGATAAGCATAGGCTTCCTGCCGCCGCTTAATTCCTGTACGACTAAACCGTTGGCCTTCATTAGAGAGATAGCTTCATCGAAGTCCTTCTGCGGGATCATTGTATGTCTCAGAAGGTCTGCCAAAGTCATTTTTACACCTTCCACACCGGCGAGTGTATCCAGGATTCTTAACTGATTGACGGTAATTTTTTCTTCTACCGGGCTGTGGATGGCAACGGTCGGACTTATGTCTTCTTTTTTCGTACTGGGCTCTTCCCCGCATTGATGAGCTTGACTTTGACAATGCTGCTCTTCAGATTTTAACCGGCCCCTGCCGAGCCTTTCAAGAACCCTGCTGGAAAAGAGAGCGGCAAAGATACACAGCCCGCCTAAGACAAACAGCCTGAGCGGTTTTGCCTGCCCGGCATCAAGCAAATCACTTGAGAACATGTTCAATATTAATGGGACTGTCATTGCCATGACAATACCGGTTAAGGTATGTTTTATGATCAGACTAAAGAATGGTTGATCATCTCTCCAGCTCATAAGGGCGCTTACCATACCGCCCAATGCTCCCGACACAATCATGATCTCGGTCAAGAGTATCATGTAATCTATTGGTGTGAACTCTAACATCTTTCACGCTTCATTAAAAAAATACCCAGACTTCGAGAGATCCTTTTTGCGCCTTAGGATAAACCTTGCCCAGATACCTGATCTTTAAATTAACCTTTTTGGCATAGGTTGAACCGGCGATAAAATTGTTAAACTGCTTCTGCAGGATAATTGCTGCCTTTTTGTCCTCGCTATGGAAGTACCGGATGTCTCTATGTCTGTGCTTAATATTTTCAATATCAACGGAGGCATATCCCTTGGTTTTTAAATCGGCCGATAACGCCTCTATTATTTTTTTGTCCTTCCGGGCATATTGGATGTGAACATTAATCCCACCAAGGACAATCTCATCCTGTGACTTCGTGACCGCATCTTTTCCTTGAGGCGTAACTAAAGCCTTATCGTCCGTTTTTACGGATGTCGGTAGCATACTGTCCCCCGCTGGCGGGGGGTGGGGGTGGTTTTCTGCACCGGTGACAACCGCTTTAGGCGTGGTTAAATTATTGACTTTAGATCCTGTCTGCTGCAATACCGGAGACGGCTGCTCCGTTTTTTTTAAAGAAATCTCCGCAACTTTCTCCTGAGGTGCAGCTAAAACCTTTTCATCGGTTTTGGCTACTTCAGTTGTGGCGACCGCTTTAGGCGTGGTTAAATTATCGACATTGGATCCTGTCTGCTGCAATACCGGAGACGGCTGCTCCGTTTTTTTCAAAGGCACCTCAGTATCCGGAGGTTTTACCGAAAGGCTTCCCGTTAGGCTTCGTTGATACATATTCAATACATTGACAGTCAACACTGCCGCGCAGATACCGATCAGGAAACCGGCAGCAAATGAAATTATAATGTTTTTTCTGTGCATATATTTAACCGACTATTCTAGATTATTAACAAAAAGTTATTATTAGTGTGTTGAACAGCATTTCTCGTGCCATGATCTATGCTATCGGAAAAATAATTCATTAGAAACGAAAGAGGAATTATTTATACTTGTAATTACTCATATATTTGTCATTAGAAAAACATATACAATAAATATTTTACACAGTTAAAGATCTTATATAGGTCGATAATGACAACAATTTGTTGGCACCCCACAATTTTTGTAGATTTTTACGAATAAATGTTGAAAGGACATCAGTGCTGAAATATTGAATGTGACCAGGCTGTAGAGAATGAAGCACACCTCAATGGGCGGAATGGCAAAAACTTGTTGGCCAACTAAAAAAAGTGAGCTTGTTAAATTGGATTGAATCAGTAATGTCGCAAGGCCTTGTGTTTTGATTAAGCGGATGCATTAACCATTGGCGTATGCAGTTTCCGCGCGCCTCTCTTTCTGTTCCTGTTTCATGAGTATGTATCTTTTGCGGAGTTCTTGCAGACTCTCCTGTTTTCCCTCCCTGGCGGATGGAGTGAGAAAAGACGAGAGTCTCTTTTCCAGTTTAAAGAGATTTTGCTCCTTGCCGATTTCTATAATGCCGTCCGTCATGATGCTCTGCATGAAAAGTTCCTTTTGCGTCTTTGAATGGATGTTCTCACCAACCGGGACTAAAATGTAATAGCTGAATACTATCCCATAAAGGGTAGATGTTAATGCGATCGGGATGGTCCTCAAAATTACTCCTGTATCACCCACACCATAAAGCATCCCTATTAGACCTATGATGCTGCCTGCTACACCGAATCCCGGGGCCAGCACGGCCATGGTCCTGAATACTCTTTCCGAATGCTGGCGCCTGGTTTTAAAATAATACATCTCGTTATGTAGAATGCTTCGTATTTCGTCTTCCTTGTAACCGTCAACAAGCAAACCAAGTGCACTTTTCAGAAACTTTATCTGTGTCGTCTTTTCCACTTTTTCAAGTGATAGCATCCCATTAGACCTCGATCTGACAGAGATATCAAGAAGGATATTTACGACATGATCCGGTGAATTTATAGTATCTTTCTTATAGGAATTAAGGGCAACCCTATAAGCATTCTTTATTCGTTCAAAAGGGAAACTCAGAAAGGCGGCGCCTATTGTTCCTGATGAAACAACGAGAAAACTGACAATATTGAAATATACGACCGTTCCTCCCTCTCCGAAGAAAAAACAGCTCATGAAAATTATTGTGCAAACACCACCGAAAATTAAATTTTGTCTTATCATAATATTATCCCTCTTTTTGTATAGATTGATGGTTATTTTCGATAAAAATTTCTACCCTTCTGTTTTTAGCCTTATTCTCAAGTGAAGTGTTAGGAACAGCCGGTTTATACAAAGAATGACCGACAATCGTAAATCTCTCCGGCTCTATGCCGGTTTCTTCTATGAGAAACCTCGCAATATTCACTGCCCTTATTGCCGAAAGTTCCCAGTTGGTTGGAAAAGTAGGGGAATGGATTGGAAATGAGTCAGTGTGTCCCTCTATACGGATGTTGGATTTAGTTTTTTTGACGACCTCAGCAAAGTCTTTCAAAAATTTAATTGCCTCAGGTTTTATATCCGCCTTTCCGAGATCAAAAAAAAGGGAATCGCTCGCGCTGATTTTGATAGTCTGATCTTTACCAATGCCTACCGATATCTCATCAGGTTTGGCATCTCTTCTCAAACGTCGGCTCATTTCGTTGAATTGATCGGGAGTTATTTCCTGCCTGGGCTCTTGCTTTGGGACCTCAACCTTAGTTTCATTCGGTTTCTTGAATGCGTCGGCGATATCACGCTTCGATACTGAATAAATAAATAAGACAGCGAACATTACAAAAACAACCATCATGATGTCGGACCAGGGAACGGCCCAATGGGGTGGCGAAATTTCGTCTTCGTATTCAAAAATTCTTTTATCGAACGGATCTAGTGTGGATTTTTTTGCCGAAATATACGATTTTCTCGGTCCAACTTCCGTTTCAATTTCAATATCAGCAGATTCTTTTTGAGGCTCAGAATCCGCCTTTTCGTCTGCTTTTCTAATACCCGAAGAGTCGGGTATTAAATCAGATGCTTCTTCGCGCTTTCTTTCTTTTCTGTTATCGTTATTAGATTCCATAAATGCACTTATAATAAATGGTCGTATATTGTTGATGAGCGTCGTCAATAAATAGGCTTAATGCTTGCCCCTGTTTTCCTCAGTTATTGGGATAGCAAACTGTATGCCAGAATAGTCCCTGTAAGCATTATGGACAACACTTTGATTTCACAACATTTTTAGAATGTGTCAAAGAGAGCTAATTCGTATTTGAAACCACTACGGAAACAAAATTTTCCTTCGCTTATGCATATGTGAAAAATTTGCCTAGTGGTCTGTTTAGGCACAGAAGGTTATCCGGTTGGCCTGGTAAACTGCAGTTTGTGAAGAAAAATAGGAATTAAATGTCATTCCGGCCGCCGAGCCGGAATCTAGCTGACTCCTTACCGAATAGTAGGTATCAACTGGCGGGACAAATACTCTCAAATGTGAAATTCGTGCACAATGTATTTTTAACCAGCCTGCTGCGACTGTTTACCATCATTAACGGCCTCAATGATTTCCTGGCCATAGAGGTTTATCTTTTCTGTAGTGAGTATACCCGTCAGCTCCAGCATTTCGATGGTGGAGGCTTCAGTTTTCGCCAGGTCTACCAGAGTCTGATCTGACAATACCCTGAAACGTGCCCTGTTAGTTTCTTTAGCCTTTTGAAAGCGCCATCTGTACAGATTCATTAAATAGTGCCTCTGATTTGCTGTAAGCGACTCATATCCTTTAATGTTTTTATGCCCACGGGTATTGAGTGACTTCTCGTTCCATGTTACAATAGCAATATCGTCAAAAGCCTTTGCCGCCTTTTTTTTGAATCCGCCCTGTTGAATTTCATATTCAAGCCTGCGATACAAGTCTTTCAGATATGCCGTATCTCGAACAGCGTACAGTATCTGTTCTTCTGTAAGGGGACGAGTCTCCCACTTCGAGCGCTGCGTCTTTTTATCTTTTTTCAGTTCAATCCCAAGATATTGGCCTATCAATGCCGACAGAGAAAGAAAGTGACAACCCAGGATAGAAGCTGCCCGGTGGGTATCAAAAATATTTTTGAATTCAAAACTATAATCCCTTTTTAGAATCCGAATATCATTATCGCCGGCATGCATAACTTTTAGAACGGCAGGGTCCGCAAAAATCTTTCCTAAGAAAGAAAAATCCAGGCTGCCAAGTGGGTCGAACAGATAAGTCTTTCTATTAGCCTCTATCTGGATTAAACAGAGGACTTCCCGGAAATACCTGAACGAATCATATTCCGTGTCAACACAAATAATGGGTGAACTGCCTATGTCTTCTTCCGCCTCATCGATTTTTATTGATGTGTCGACCCAGACCCATTGATCAGTCATTATAATTTCTGCCATGCTCATCTGTCACAAATTAATTCATAAGAACTTTTTCCAACTGGAGCCTCAACCATGAATTCCCGAGAATGTCAAGATAATTCACTTTTCACGTTGACAAGAAAATTTCCTTTGCATATAGTGCCCCGTCTAAAATCGGTTCTATTTATGCTTTATGCTCATGGCATAAAAAGTATTTCCGATAAGGAGAACTGAATGAAGTATACAAAATCTAATTTGACGCGTGGGTACGCTAATCAAACTCTCACCATCGATCTCGGAAGTGGCGCGATTAATATGAGCAGCCTTGACCCGCGTGCGAGGGACTATTTTGTCGGGGGCAGGGCTCTCGGCCTGTATTTTCTCTACAAACAGATAAAACCGAACACCAGCCCTTACGATTTGTATAATCCGTTGATCTTTTCCCCGGGCCCGTTGGCCGGCATTCCTCAGTTTCCGGGCACAAGCAAGTGCATGGCGGTCTCTCTGTCGCCCCACACGGGAATTCCGGGGATAACGAATTTTGGCGGGCATTTTGGGGCACACGTCAAGTATGCCGGTTTTGATATAATTCAGGTCATCGGAAAATCTGAGAAGGATGTGTTCATTCTCATTGACGGTCTCGCCAATGAGGTAAAAATAATTGACGCTCCCCGGATAGACCATGTGTTTGATTTGGAGAAATTCATTGCGGATAAATTTACGCAACAGGGATATGACAAAAAGAATATTACTTTTGTTACGACGGGGATAGGCGCGGCGAATACCACATACGGATGTATCAACAGCCATTATTATGACCCTACGAAAACGGCTGATGGTCTGAAGGGGTTTTTCAGAACAAAACAGGGTGGCAGGACGGGTCTTGGCTCTGTGATGAATGATAAGAAATTACGATCGGTCATCGTCCTGGCGGAGTTTCCGCATGGTGAAAATCCTTACGGCGCCGCCGACTGGGAGAAAGCGAGGAAGGCAGGATCGAGGCTTTCCAAAGTCGTTAAGGAAGTGGACCCGGTATCGCTGAAAATGCACCGCAAGGGGAGCGCGGGGCTAATCAGTTTTATGAATAAGGAAAATTACCAGTCCTTGCCAGTCAACAATTATCAATACGGCTCGGATCCGAGGGCCGAACAGATCAGCGGAAAATATTACGCCGCCAATCTCTTTGATCACAGGGGCATGGACGGATGTTTCCCCGGCTGCAATCTACGGTGCACCAAAGGCGGCTGGGTTACCTTATCCGTAGGTGATCAGGCCGGCAGGAAAGTATGGGTGGACGGACCTGAGTATGAGACAGCGAGCGGTTTCGGCTCAAATTTAGGGATATGGAACGCCGAAGCCATCATGGAAGCCAACTGGCACTGCGACAACTACGGAATCGATACCATAACCACTGCCGTTATTATCGCCTTTTTGATGGAGTGCTTCCAAAGGGGCTATCTCGTAAAAGAGGATACGGAAGGTTTTGAACTTAAATGGGGTGACGAAAAGGCAATGCTCGCCTTCGTCCACCAGATTGCCAAAGGAGAAACCGAATTTGCCCGGGAAGCGGGAAGAGGTATGCTCAGTTTGATCAAGTGGGTTTCCTCCAGGTATATGAAAAGAACCGGCAACGCGAATCCTGAGAAGGAACTCCTGAAATTCGCCATGCAGACCAAAGGGCTTCCCTTTTCGCTTTACAGAACCCACAGGTCCTTGTCCATGCAGGCGTCTTATGCCGCCGCCAGTGATATAGGCGCGCATCACGCCGCGGCATGGCTTATCAAGGCGGATTTACTGGGAGCATTCCCCACCTTGAAGGATAGAGCAAAGGCGTTGGTCACATACCCGAGGGTGAGGCTTGGAAATGATAACCTGGGCCTCTGCAAGCTCCCCTGGGTCGACGTATTCAACCCTGAATCTGAGAATGTGAAGGATACAGATAAATACATCAACCCTGCTTCCCAGGAGATGTATGCGGAGTTCTACAATGGTGTGCTGGGAACGAATCTCACATGGGAGAAAATCTATGAGCAGACAGACCATGATATAAATTTGCAGCGGATCATGAATGCCATGATCTTCGGCAAGAGTACGGGAGACAATGACTGGGTCCCCGAAAGGGCGATAGGGCCGACGGATGACGATCTCTATGATGCCGAGAAGGATTTCCACGATCAGGAAGTAAGCAGGATTTCCGGGAAGCCTCCGGAAGAAGTTCAAAAAATGGCAACGACGGAAAAAAGGAAACTGCTTATGGACTTCAGAAAAGACCAGTTGCGGAAATTGATACAGACATATTACAGCGAACGCGGCTGGAGTTCTACTGGTATTCCAAAAGTCGAGACCCTGAAACAGATCGGTTTGTGGGACTTCCTCAATGAAGAAACGCAAGCGAAAATCATGGACTTGAACAGCTGAACCCCCCTGTCATGCTGAGCCTGTCGAAGCATGAGCTAAGCCTGTCCTGAGTTTATCGAAGGGTCGAAGGCTCCATCCCCCCTTGTCCTGATCCTGGCTGATCATCCACCAATACGGGCAAGGGGAGGTGCTTTTTAAAGGAGATGCAACACGCGTGCGAAAGCAAAACATAAGAAATATTGTGATTATTGCCCACGTTGATCACGGCAAAACAACCCTTGTCGATGCCATGCTCAAGCAGACGGGGACATTCCGGGAACACCAGGAAGTCGCGGAACGGGTGATGGACTCCATGGATCTCGAACGCGAACGGGGGATTACCATCATGGCGAAGAATACCGCCATATGGTACCACGACGTCAAGATCAATATCGTCGATACACCCGGGCATGCGGATTTCGGCGGCGAGGTAGAACGCAGCCTGAATATGGTCGATGGCGCCATTCTGCTCGTCGATGCCAGCGAGGGGCCGCTTCCGCAGACACGGTTCGTCGTTAAAAAAGCCCTTGCCAAGAAACTACCCATCGTGGTTGTCATCAACAAGATCGACCGGGGCGACGCCCGGATCGAGGAGGTCGTCAATGAGGTCTATGACCTTTTCATCGATCTCGACGCGAACGACAAGCAGATCGATTTTCCCATCCTCTATACCAACGCCAAACGGGGCATCGCCCATCAGAAGCCGGGAGATCCGTCGGAAGACCTCAAACCCCTGTTTGACGCCATCTGTTCGGGCATACCCGGTCCTGACACCGATGACGCGCAGGTTCCCCAGTTCCTGGTTACGAATCTCGATTACGATCCCTATGTGGGGCAGATCGCCATCGGGCGGCTGATCAACGGGGTGCTCGCAATGAATCATACCTATGCCCTTTGCGGAGAAGATGCGATCACTCCCGGTGTCAGGTTTTCCGCCCTTTACACGTTTCACGGTTTGAAGAAAAAGCAGGTTGATGTCGCCGAGGCTGGCGACATTATCGCCCTTGCCGGTGTCGAGGCCATCAGTATCGGCGATACGATTACGTCGCAGGAGAACCCCATTCCGCTCCCCCGAATAAACATAGACGCGCCGACCGTCTCCATGATCTTTTATGTAAACAACAGCCCCTTTGCCGGCAAGGAAGGAAAGTATCTGACGTCGCGTCATCTGCTTGAACGTCTGGAGAGAGAGAGTTTCCGGAATGTAGCGCTGAGGCTAAAGTTATTGGAGCGTAAGGACGCCTTCGAGGTATGCGGGCGGGGGGAGCTGCAGATGGCCGTGCTGATCGAGACGATGCGCCGGGAAGGCTATGAGTTCATGGTGTCCAAACCGA
>DATKLL010000100.1:0-3523 GCA_035542475.1 Syntrophales bacterium | reverse complement strand
CAGGGCCTTTTCCGCAAGACCCTGCCCGTAAGGGGGGTCTATGAAAACCAGTTGAAAAGGCGCCTCACTCCTTTCCAGAGACCTCAATGCGGTAAGAGCTTCACTTTCGAACACACGCGCCATCTCAGCAAATCCGCAGATGTGCAGATTTTTTTTTACCAGGGCCGCGGACTCCTTTTGACTGTCAATAAAAACCGTATAAGCCGCGCCGCGACTCAGTGCCTCTATACCTAGACTGCCGCTCCCGGCAAAGATGTCAAGTGCCCTACAACCGTCGAAATCACCCAGAAGAACCGCAAGGATATTAAAGAGAGCTTCCTTTACCCTGTCGGCCGTCGGTCTGATCAGGGAATTTTTCGGGGGATGCAGCCTGCGCCCGCGGGCAGTCCCGCTGATGATTCTCAACCGGCCTCCTCCAACAGAGAAACCAGTCTGGTCGCACTTCCCCTGGCCCGAAATGCTGTCAGCAGCTCTTTTGTTTCACGGTAAGACATTTCATGAATCTGTCGAGCATTCTCTTCCGGGATGGAATCTATATCGTCCTTGAACACACCGGTGGCGAATTTGATATCTGTCCGGTTTTTTTTGGACCATTTGCGCATATCGTCCATCAGCTCAAAGGGGAGACCGGCGTGTGCGATGTTCTGCCAGAGGGTGCCGATGTTCCCTTTCCTGACACCGTAGTCCGCCAGTTTGCCGACAATCTGCAACGGTGTTCCGGTAATCCCGTTCTGGACCAGTCCGGCCAGGCCATAACCCTTTGCGCAGTTGTAGATCTCCAAGGTCCTTTCAAGATCGATATTGATCTTTTGTCCCTCCAGATAGTTGCCACTCCTGGAACCGTTGTCAACGGATAGCAAGAGTGGCCTTACCCCACAAGCGGTAAGACCGGCCAGGAATTCTTCCGTTTCGTCAACGGAGGTGAGGCTGAATTCGCCCGCCTCCTGCTTGCCTTTTTTCAATTCCACTTCAAGCCCATAACCTTCGGCGGCTATTAGTTCGGCCAGGATCCTGATGATTCCAATATTGTCCTGGAGAGGATTGAAGGAGGCATCAATGGTAAAGGAGGTAAAGCCAGCGGAAATCTGCGCTTTTATGAGCTGTTCCGCCTCCTCTATCGCGACGGTGGTGGCATCCTTTATAGTAATATGATCCCCGTGAATCAGGAATGGCTTTGTGAAGTTAACTCGATCGGCATAATCGATTATGGTGGCGGAAAAGATCTCCGGGGTCTGACCGGTATACCCTCCGTCAACCCCTCCCTCGGTCCTTGTCAACTCAAATGCGACGACTGCGTCAAGTTCCTCGGCAGCCTGCATGATTCCAGGTATGACATGCCTGATCCGGGCGTTGCAGGCCATGATTATCAGCTTCTCATCCCTCATTGCTGAAAAAACGTCCCTGCCATTGAGAAGGATTATGTTGCTGTCAGCCCCCAGTTTCTCCCTGATTCTCGACGGGACCATTTCCCGCAACAATTTTTTCATTCAAGGGCACCAGTTGCAAAAGAAGTATTTGTAGCTACTTTGAGGAGTTGTAGTTTATCAATCTAATGAAAATAGTCAAGAAAACTTTATCATAACTAGTAGACCGTTCTGCTATTAGCATATAAATTACATGGTGGCGATTTCATCCATTTTGTATCGCCAGCGGAAAACAACCGGCTCCTGATTGATCTCCTCGATTCCTTGGTAAATTCGTTCAATCAGTTCTGCTTTGGACTGGACGCGGATGTATCTCAGGAATGAACGGGCGATTTTACTGAAAAAGACTTCAATCAGATTAAGCCAGGAACCATGCTTTGGAGTGAATACAAATTCAAACCGTTCAGGTTTCTTCTTTAAATACGCTTGAGTTTCTTTGGAAATATGAGCGGAATGGTTGTCCAAAATCACACGAATTTTCCAATCCTTTGGATAGCCATCGTCCAGCTTATCGAGAAATTCAGTAAACTCCCGGCTCCGGTGCCGATCCTTGACCAAAGGAATGACACGACCAGTATGCAAGTCAATGCCGGCAAGTAATGATACCGTCCCAAGGCGCTTATATTCATAATCTCGGCTTCTTGAAGAATATTGGTTCGGAACGGGCATAAGTTCAGCCGCTATGTTCTTGATGGCTTGAATGCCAGGTTTTTCATCGTATGACACTGTCACATGAGAGCGGTTTTCCGGTGAGGCGTTAACCATCTCTACATCCTTGTAAACGCACAGCACGTTGGCCATTTTTTCATCGAAATCTGGATCCTTGCGTTCCAGATAGTAGCTGATCTTGTGGGGCTTGATATTGCTTTTGGATAAAATGACATGCAATCGCCCTTTTCCAATTTTTGCTAAACAAGGGTATCCCTGTTCTTGGTAGTGTTTGCGAATATGTTTAATCAGCAAACTGTATGTCCATGTTTCAGAAGCATAGCCCAGATCAGTGGGTTTCTGGCAGGCAATTGACAAAACCCAGGCCTTTGCGTCATCGGTGATCATTGTAGGGTGTCCAGGCCGAGGTAGATCTTTTAATGCTTGAAGAGGGCCAAAAGCTAACGCCTTATCAATGCAGCGTTCGATCAATGGCCTGCTGGTGCCGATTTCACGTGTGATATCGGTTATCCGTTTCCCTTCGCCATAAAGTAGAAGAATTTTTGAGCGTTGGACCCTTGCCATAGCTTCTGTTCTGCTTTGGCTGATACGAGTAAGTTCTTCTCGTGCTTCTGATGACAGATTTAAAGCTGACCGTTTTGCCATATGCCACCTCGCTCATGAATTTATCATCACGAGCAAGGATAACACAAAAACAGAACAATTAAAATGTTAATTACAGAACGCTATACTAGTTCGTCCCGATGACGGAAAAGCAAAACCGCTCCGGAAAATCCATGGAATCGAAAAGAGCAAATGAGGCGCCAGGTGATTAAAGCAAAGGAATCGTTGCCGGACAGGGTCAACAAGGGGAAGGAAGCTGTTCTTGAGAGGCTGACCGCCCTTGATGGAAGCCAACTTCACGCAGTGCTTGCCACTTCAATGGACGACCAGCCCTATACTTCCATGATCGCTTACGCGCTCACTCCGGATAAAATGGGGATTGTGTTCGTCACCCCGGGGAAAACCCTTAAATACAGGAATATGATCAGGAACTGTCGCGTTTCACTGCTAATCGATACCAGATCGAATACCGATCGGGACTATATGGATGCCGAATCACTCACTGTTCTCGGAGAAGCCTTGCCGGTGAGGAAGGGGAAGAGGTGGTCGGAACTGGCCGGGGTGCTCACGGGTAAACATCCGCCTCTCGACGGCGTGATTCATTCCCCCGAAAGCAGATTGATACTGGTGAAAATCAGCCGCTTGATCCATGTAACAAGGTTCCAGACCGTTTCCGAATGGATTCCCGGATAAGTACTACCTGTTCTCGCCATTTCCACTTGGACCTCCGACGGGTTGAAGAGTCCGTATCAGGTCGGCGGTATCGTAGGAATTTTCTTTCAGCCTGTTGAGGATTCCTTCATAGGTCTTTTCGTCCATCACCGGGG
>DATKLL010000099.1:0-5597 GCA_035542475.1 Syntrophales bacterium | reverse complement strand
TTACCGCAGCCTGTGAGCAAAAACAGTGAAACAACCAATACGAAGATACCAAGCAGTATTTTGTTCTTCCCCATTTGGTCCCCCCTTTTCATTGTGACCTTGCTCTTTCTCTCTTTTTTCCCATCCGTTAAATCTATCCTCGTTAATTGTGCCACTATGAATGAGAAAAATGCCAGCACATTCTCTTTACCAGCCAGACATGGCTAGGCTGTCCGAGGGATGTTTTCAGGGTCACCAGATTTAAGTTAGGAGTCAGATGGTCACAGTCGTGTGGTGCACTTCCTGAACACCACACAGAGCATCTCTACTATAGAAAGGAGGTTAGTCTGGGAAACGATTGGTCGGCGAGAATCTGACAGATGAAAGTTATGTTTAGTAATTGATACCGCTTACCATCAGCTCAACACCGATAACACGCGAGGACTTCTGTTCTGCCCCTCCATTTTTCCCATCATTGTTAATTGGTAAAGGGTTATCATTCCTTAACGAGAGTCCAGGTTCTATCAGGATCATACAATTTCATCTCTTGAGCGATCTTAGTTGTCTCCGGTCCAAGGTTCTTCTGATAGACTTTCCCCTGTTGATTGACAACAAAGGTCATAACACCTGACCTGTTCCAGTTTGAGGGAAATGCGACCATGGCAAAACCTGCAACCATATTGCCATTAATAACGTAATTGTATTTTCCCCCTGGTGCATTTTCCCCCTGTCTCGTTAGGATTCTAAAATAATAACCGTGAAACGGCGTTGACTCTTGTCTGAAAGCTGCTTTTTCCCTCTTATATCCTTCCTTCCAAGCTTGAGCGACGAGTTCCCCGAGGGGACTTACCTCTTCTCCTGGCTTTGTCCTCCAGAAAAGACCATTCTTTCTGCCAGGATCGCTTCGTAACTTCTGTGCATAGGCCAGCACTCCAGTATCCTCCCAGTCCTTTAGTGCATACTCTCGCTGCGCCTTCACGTACGAACGGCAGACCAGTATGGCGGTGAGTTCATTTTCCCCAATACGACGGTTTAGAATTTCTTCCTTACCTGCTTCAGTATCAAAAAGCCACTGGCCGTCTTTTTTAACAATCGGAATTGGAAAGGGCCACTTTTCATTACCTACGTGAAGGATAACCGTTGATTCATTCTCTTTGACAAGGTCAGTCCTTTCCGCCAAATGCTTCGCAAGTGACTCAAGGGCGGCAGCGTGCTGCACCTCGTCATCAGAGATAAGCTCTTTTCTGGCAGGTCCGAATATCTGATCCAGTGCAGCCGCGTCGTTTGACTTTACAGCTTCAACCAAGGCCTTCAGAGCATCTTCTGGCGAGGTAAAATATCGCTGAGACGCTTCCCCAGTGTCTGGCAAGATCCACATAATGGCTAAGGCTGTCACTGCCAAGAGCGCAGAGACAAAAACCATCCTCTTTACCGAATCAAATATGGAGTCATTTAAACTGGTCTTCATAATATCCTTCCTTTCCTCATTCAGTCATGTTCCTAGTAGGAAGCTCTATAAGACGCCCTACCTCAATTACGGCGTTTGCCGCTGCTGGACGCACCGCCACCTGTTGGAACGTTGCCCCTTTTTACTGGAGTTGATGGAACGTAAACTCCCACATTACTTTGGCGGCTAGTTTGACCACGCATGCTCTGCGTTTTGACTTCATTGGGTCCCCTGTATCCACCAAAAACAGCAGGGGCTTGAACTGCCGGACGTGGACTGACAACAGGTGCCTGAACTGCTGGACGCGGGCTGACAACAGGAGTCTGACGCACCGGTTGTGGACCAGCAGTGCGACGACTGTCTTTGCCGCGTATGGTAAATTGCTGGACATTGGTTTTTGGGGCGAACGCGTTTCGCGCAGGTCCAGTCAGCGGTGAACCCCTTCCGCGGACTTCAGTGGTGTGAGGATACCTGCCACTAGGAGTCCCAACTGGTCTTGACGCCCAATACTTGCCTGGATCACCGTGTGACGGGTCATGCCTCCATGTCTGATTGATGTACGGCCTGCTCCTTTGGACATAAACATTCTTTACGTGAACATAGGGCCTTGCATTATTGACCCAACCCGGGCGGTTCCATCCGTGATAGAACACGTGATGACGACCCCAGTCAAAGTCCAAGTCCAGCCAGCTTCCGATCAGCAACCCAAGACCAAAGGTAGCAAAAGGGGGAATGCCCGGACTCCATCCTTGAACATATACGACTGAAGGATCGTACTGAGGGACATATATATATTGAGGTTGGGCAGGAACGATCTGAATGTCGTTTCCCTCGGTAGTAACAGTCTGTTGATCATTACTATTCAAATTACCCAGGTTTTGCGCTCGCCACCTCAGACGCTGGATTGAATTTGTTACATCTTTCGGCTGGTTCAGAAATGCATCACCAACGGCCGAAGTCCAATCCATGTTATCAGCCATCATATAAAGAACCTCCGGGTAGTGAGTAATTGCCCGGACGTTTTCATCCCAATTTTCTTCATCAATGCGTGATGGGTCTCCGCCACTTCTCAGCCAGTCTGCCGCATCGGCAACCTCTTCCGGGTACGTCGAGGCTGGCAACATCTGAGCTAGCAAAGGATCCGGATAGAGCGCGACGGGAGCAAGGAGGTCATCAAGTTCTTGCTCCGTTAGCAAGTATGCCGCTGACGAGTCCCTTGCCGTGCCTATAGCAAGTGTGAGGGAAAGGCATGCCAAGAGTGTAAACAGAAAGCTCTTTGTTTTGCCTTTATTCATAGGCTCAACTCCTCATTTCATGCCACTTTATAATTTAATCTTTCTTTCTGGTGTAAATCTATACCGTAGAAAGCGCATGGTCCGGTTCCGGTCACCACCGGAAGATGCCTCGATCGTACCGACATAGTTATTAACCACTCCTAGATGGCCTTTAGCCATTCACCGATAGTACTCTCTCGGCGTATAGTGTCCATGTGTTATATATGCCTTTGGCGCATAGTACGCAGGCCTTACATATACCCTAGGTGCATAGTATCTTGCCGGTGCAGTGTATACTCTTGGCGCATAGTATGCTCCAGGAGCGTAGTATGTTACAGGTACTTGCGGTGCAGCATAACCGTATGCTGGTGGCACTGTGGCTGCAAGATTGACTACGGTTCCGATAATGGCCGCGGGAATGGTCAGAGCAGCAGTGATTGGCCACAAAGGATTGCATCCACCACCTCTTCCATAGTACCCTCCTCCCCATCCGCCGGCAAACACTGGTGCTACGGATGTTAGAGATAGAAGACTTGCAACGATAAGTGCTACAACAATCTTTCTCATAAATCCTCCACTTCCGTTTGTTTTAGATAGTTATTAAAGTCACATATATAGACACTGAGACCAAGTGAAAGGTTTAATTCTCATTGAATGTGAGTCTGTCTTCGTGAAGACAAACAATCAGGCATCTGTCCCCAAAGTGTCTCCAAGTCAAGAAACTGCTCAAATAAGCATGTAAAGTCAATACGTTCCAAGATCCTCTCAGAGTTCGAATCTCACCCCTCCGGCAATTAGTTTGTTGTTCTTATTATCCGCAGACAATTAAGTTTCGACAAAATGACAACCTAACCTCTTGATTTATAGAGATCAGGAAAAAACCCAAGAAATAAATTGTTACTTTTTCGACCGGGAAACAATAAAGTTCTTGCTTTTTGAGCAGGCTTTTACCCGTAACACGCACCCCGTTTCTATCGAGTACTGACTACTCAACGCTATTCAATTAATTGCAACAATCAAGATTTCGAGAAGGAATACGGATAAAGCCACACCCCTTAAGTACAGCTTATAATCAGTAAAGTTCTCTCTAAAAACTTGACATCATTTTTTTCTATTATATAATCAAAATGGGTGGCATTAATGGACGATATGAAATATTATTATCAGATTCTTAGGCATGGGTTGCTCGCCGTACTTCTCGGCGTTGCCTGTGCTGTGCCGGTCATGGCCGCACCGATCCAACTGCCAGCGATTGTTGAGCCCGCCAGCCAAGAGCATCACGCCGGCAAAGTTATATTTGTTGAACTGGTGACACCGGACCTCGCCGCTGCCAAACAGTTCTATACGGGACTGTTTGGTTGGACATTTCGCGACATTCAGGCCGGTAGGATAGAGTACGCAGAGGCATTACTCGATGGTCGTCCTGTTGCAGGACTGGTTCACAAGAAAGTACCGGCGGGCGAGCATCGACAGCCAAGGTGGCTGAGCTTCTTTGCTGTGGGCGATGTCGACGGAGCTAAAAAGATTGCTTTGCAAAATGGTGCGAAGGTGTTGTTCGAGCCGCATAGCATACCTGATCGCGGCCGTGAAGCAGTCTTCGCGGATCCGCAGGGAGCCGTTTTTGCGGTCCTCTCTTCCAGTAGCGGTGATCCGTCCGATGTTCTGGTCGCACCCGGAGAATGGATTTGGTCCTCGTTGATCACAAGCGATCCGGACACTGATGCTGCCTTTTATCAGAAGCTATTCGACTACGAAGTCTTCGAGTTGCCTCCTAGCGAGGGTGCCCAACATCTCTTGCTCTCATCCGATAACTATGCTCGTGCGAGCGTAAATACGCTGCCCGCAAATAGGCCCAATGCCCATCCCCACTGGCTCAATTACGTACGCGTTGAAGATGCGGTCAAGATGGCTGAAAAGGTTGTGGCACTCGGTGGCCGCGTGGTGGTCGCGCCGCGGATTGATCGCCACGGCGGCAAGGTTGCAGTGGTCGCCGACCCTTTGGGGGCATGCTTTGGATTGCTTGAATGGCCGAATACTGAGAGTAAAGAGGTGCCCAAGTGAATATCTTACTCTTACGCTGGTTAGGGCTCGCCTTCGTGGTCTTGACCTTGACAGTCCTGCTGTCCGGCTGCATCTTAACTGAGGGAGGATACGATTACTACGACGGCGGAGACGTTGGGGTGACTTACTATGAACCCTCTGTTATCGAATACGGTGGTTGGGGACCTAGCTACCACGTGGCGCCGTTTCGCGGCGATGAACATCGTCACGAAGTTGAACATCATACAACCAGTAGGGGCGGCCACGCTGCGCCAGCTTACAGGCCTGCTCCTGCTTCCCACTCGATGCCGTCTATTCCGTCTCGGTCACGCTCTGGTGGCTCACGATCACATTGAAGTACGGCCTGACCTATATTCCTTCATTTTTTCTCAATTCCAATAATAACTAACCTTGTGGGTATTTTCTGATTCCTTGAAAGAAATAATATCCTATTCGCCACATCTTGGGAAGAAGAAAGGAAGCTAAATCAAGAGGAAATGAATTATTACCGTATTATCCTCCTGAGTATTACACTTGGAGTGTTTATTGCCACTCATACTATGCAGGATTACATCAAATTCTAAAGGCGCGGAGAACAGGAAGGAAGTGATCTCTTGTAAGATACGGCGCATTTGTGTAATATGATAACGAATTATGCCAGGCAGGGACGAGATTAATAGGCCGGAATGGGAAAACCAGGATAACTGGACATCGCTGGGATTCTATTTTTCAAAACGTGATTCGAGGTGGATAGTCCCCAAGAGAAATCCAGTACTCGGATGGACGTTCAATCTGGGAAATCCGAAGGGCGCCTTTGCAATGATCATGTCTTTTCTTATTCCGGGTATGATATTGGG
>DATKLL010000098.1:0-7973 GCA_035542475.1 Syntrophales bacterium | reverse complement strand
CTCCGAAATATCATATCCACAGTGAGGACATCTGATGGTCCGTTCATCCATCTCTTTCCAGCAATTTGGGCAGAAGAAACAGGATGCCATATGTTACATTAACCTTTCATAATACTTACGCAGTCACACTCAGGGCCATACTTGGACGCAATGCTCAGATATTTCAAGGAAACTGTTGATGCAGTTTTACAGGTGGGATGAAAGCGGAGAAGGGCGCGTAATAAAAAGGGGCAACAGATGTGCTGATTCCCATTTTATCGCGGCAAAAAAGAATATGTCGCCCACCATATCAGGTATTGCAATTCCTGCTGTAATCCTGCACCTGTATTATGCAATCATTGCAGGAGTCATTAGCCTTATCAGGCAATTGATGGCGGACTCCATCACCTTATTGAAAATGTCTAATATTGACCGAAAAAACTTTTTAACAAATGATCCTACAACCCCTTCTTCAAGGGATTTTCAAAGATCGCGGCGCGGCCGAGTTCGGCCTCAATCTCCAATAGCCGATTGTACTTCGCAATCCTTTCACTGCGGCAGGCCGATCCGGTCTTGAGCTGCCCGCCCCCCATGGCCACGGCAAAGTCAGCAATGAAGGTATCTTCCGTTTCGCCCGAGCGATGGGAAATTACATAACCCCAACCAGCCTTGCGACAGAGATTAATCGCATCCATTGTTTCCGTAACGGTGCCGATCTGGTTGAGTTTAATCAGCGCAGCATTAGCTGTCTTCTCCTGGATGCCGCGCGCAATGAACTTGGTATTCGTGACGAATATGTCGTCCCCGACAACTTGTATCTTATCTCCCTGCGTAGCTGTCTGGAGCTGGAATCCTTTCCAGTCATTTTCATCGAGGCCGTCCTCAATGGAAACAATCGGGTACTTTTCAATCCATGTCTTGTAGAATGCGACCATTTTAGTAGTGTTCTTCTTCCCCTGTCCGGACTTGGCAAGGTTATAAATTCCATTTTTAAAAAAAGAACTTGCCGCCGGGTCGAGAGCAATGGCAATATCCTTTCCCGGTTTGAATTTCGCCGCTTCAATTGCTTGTATTATAACCTCACATGCCTCGTCATTGCTCTTTAGATTAGGAGCAAATCCCCCTTCGTCACCGACGCCGGTAGCATATCCTTTTTTACTCAAGATTCCTCTTAAGGCATGGAAGGTCTCCACACCATAACGTAAAGCTTCGGAGAACGTGGGGGCGCCGACAGGCATGACCATAAATTCCTGCAAATCAACACTGTTGTCTGCATGCTTTCCACCATTGAGGATATTCATCATAGGTATCGGAATGCGAAGCGCACCTTGTCCTCCCAGGTAGGCATATAACGGAAGATCAGAGGCAAGTGCTGCTGCCCTAGCCACTGCCATAGAAACGCTTACGATAGCATTTGCTCCGAGCTTTTCCTTATTCGGCGTACCATCAAGCGAAATCATGAGATGATCGATTTCGGCCTGGCGGGATGGGTCCATATCGATGAGTACAGGAGCTATGATTTCATTTACCTTCGCAACCGCCTTCATGACACCTTTGCCGCCATAGCGGCCCTTGCCGTCGCGCAGTTCAACAGCTTCATGCTTTCCTGTTGACGCGCCGGAGGGACACGAAGCGGATGCTGTAAGACCGTTATCCAGGGTTACATAAGCCTTGACGGTGGGATTGCCCCGAGAGTCAAGTATTTCCATTGCACGGATCGATTTAATTTTGTGTATCATATTCGCTCCTTTCTCTTATTAGCTTATTAGAAACATTCTCCGATTTACTTTTCATTGTGAATCTCAGCTACTATACCCATACTAATTGTGTCACGCATGGGAACGCAGGTGACATGTATCATTCAAGGACACAAGAGTAAAATCGCCGCCCTGTGCCTCAAAACAGTTAATAGCACACGTGTCCTGGTGCAATCGCCAGAAGCGATCATTACCCAAGCCCAGCACACCCAGTAAAATTATCCGGTTGATGACGGTATGTCCAACCACGACGATTGTTTGATCCTTATGACGCGTGGCCATCTCATCTATGGCTGCAAGGGCGCGTGAGCGAAGTTGTTCAAGCGTCTCGCCCCCGGGTATACGCGCAGATGCTGGTTTATTGTACCAGTCATCTATCATTTCGGGCCAGCGCTCTCGAACCTCGTCCGGCGCCAATCCCTCCCATTGGCCGTAATCAATATCAATCATACCATGATGAATTAGCAGCGGGAGATTAATGTGCCTGGCAACAATCTCGGCAGTCTTGACGGCACGTGACAGAGGGCTGGAGTAGATCGCCGAGGGCCGCCATTCAGAGGCGATGCGCCTCCCCATTGCCTCTGCCTGTGCCAGACCGGCTTCATTCAAGGGCACGTCGGCGCGCCCGCGAAACCGTTCCACACGATTCCACTCCGTCTGTCCATGCCTTACTAATATGATGCGTGTCATTGTTACCTCCCCTACCCCTCCAGAGGGGAACAGCACCCCCAACCCCCGCCAGCGGGTGACAAAACAATTTAAGCTATTAATTCCTGTAAGTCGCTATGAAGTTTTTTAATAGACTCATGGATCTCATCCGTTTGACCCTGTGTTTTCGACAATAAGGCGTCTATTGTGGAGAGTTCCTCCTTCACATAATTAATCGACTGTTTCCGCATCTCTTCAATGGCCCTGTTGATGCGGTCTTGCCACTGGGCGGCAAGGCGGGAGAGGTTTGCCTCCACTTCGCGGGGAATCTCTCTAATAAAATGCCTCTCAAAAAGGCCCCTGAAAATAAACATGGGGATGAGGAACCAGATGAGATCAAAATGGAAGTCAAATGATCTGATCGTCTTGATATCAGGGTGATCAGGTTCTGATAACTCAATTTTCCAATCTGCGGGAGCCAGCCTCACACCGAGAACCTTTTCGATGTTTTTACCCAAAAGATTCCGGAAGGCCTCGATAGATCGGGATAAACTGGCATGAACTTTGTTGAGAGTGCCATAGAAGTGTCTATGCTCTGTTTTGGAAATGTGCCTCATCTCTTCGGTCATGCAGTCTGCGAGCCATTCTTCATACCTCCGGGTGAGTTTCCAGAGGTTCCCCTTCCATGTATCAAGCTCCCTTTCCAGTGCTTCAGAAATCTTCCTCCTGAGAGGCTTCTGGAAATTATCAAGGTAGTCCATGATGAGTACAAGGGTCTGTCTCTGGTTTTCACGGGCTATGATGCTTAATTCCTCTCGGACGAGCTCAAAATTGACCTTTTCATCGAAGATCTGCTCACGCAGCTTCTCGCAGTCAAGGTCTGCCTCCAGAGATGTCTTAAGGGCGATGTCGAGATAGCTGATACAACCTCTTATCAAGGACTGCATCTTGTACTGGAGGATTTTTCTAAATTCAAAATCACGGTTTGAGGATAACATGGAGAGAAGCCCTTCTTCCAGACGATCTTTGTATTGCTCTGTGTTTACAAGAGTTGAGTATACATGGATTGGCAATTGCCTGTTTAATTCACGTTGAATCGTCTGCTTAAAAAATTGTATCACCTCCGCCTGCTGATCTGGTGACAGAAGATCGGCCTTCGTCAGAAGGAGGACGATATTTGGCGTATGCTGTGTCAGCTCTCGAATCAATTGCACATCATTACCCGAAAGAGGCCGGTCGGAGCTGATTGCAAGTAATGCGGTCCCCACCTGGGGAAGCCAGTTTTCCGAGGTTTCCATATGGTATTTGAATATGCTTCCTAAACCGGGGGTATCCACTAACCGAAGGCCGGAGTAATCCCTGAGAGACGGGAGCTCGACATCCACCATCTCTACGTTTTTCTGATTGGAAGGATTTTCGGCTTCGGAGGTAAAATTTCCGACATCGGAAATGCTGATCTCGGATGTTTTGCCGTCAAAATACCTGACAACGACTCGCTCTTTCTCTCCATATTGGAGGCGGGTAATCACCGTGGTAACCGGTATGACGCCGACGGGAAGAATGGGTTTGCCGATAAGACTATTGATAAAAGAGCTTTTTCCTGCCTTGAACTGGCCGAGGATGGCCACATCTATGGGCGGGTTCTGTACAAGCAGCTTCTCGCAGGCTTCTATCTGGCGATTCAGAGAAACAATAGAAAAACGGGCACAGATATCAAGGACGCTCTTCAGTGATTGTTGTGCAACATCCTGAATGCTGGTTCTTGATCCCTGGTTGACGGTATCTAACATAAAAAAACTCCTCCAGAACGAGACTGGCAGGAGTTATCAGCCCTTTGGGCAGTTTGTTCTCAGGTGAACTCCATCACACTTATTTGCGTTTGTTTATATTAACCACATTTGGGATTTCCTTGTCAAGAAGTTACTTTATTAAGTTTATGATCTGAACGCTCTCATAACAAATACGAATAAACTATGCATAATTATAGCTTATTTGAATTTGACTTATTCGTAATGGTTATATATAAACTTTTTTTATGTTGGAATAGGCAGGAAAGACCACCACCGATGGAACAGAAGATAGCCGGAAAGAATTTTTCTTCCCTGAAGAATGTCTTAGCTTCGCCATGGTTATACAGGATTGTACGTTTCGGCTTGGCCGTTTTATTCATTTATGCAGGGGTTTCCAAACTCCTCGACCCGAAGGCATTTGCCCGCTTAGTGTCCGCTTACAGCATTGTCCCGGAAGCAGTTCTGCCTGTCGTAGCAATCGGACTGCCTCTTCTTGAGGTAGTTGCCGGGATCGGGCTTCTGTTGGACATTAGGGGCAGTCTTGCCATTATTTCCGGACTGCTCGGTTTATTCATTTTTGTATTGGGATTCGGAATCCTAAAAAACCTGAACATAGATTGCGGCTGCTTTGGAACCGAGGAACTGGCCCAACAGAATACTCTCCGCCAGGCCCTTTACCGTGATCTGGTTCTGATCGGTATCATCATACCCTTTCTGTATATGTCAAGATGGGCCCGTCAATATTCCCGTCACAAACAGTAAAATTATACTTCAAATTAAGGATGCCATAATTCAATGTACAAAAACCAGGGAGGTATGTAAGAAATGATGAAGAGGAGATTGTTGACAATTCTAATCAGTTTAATTTTTGTTGTCGGATTTGCCGGCACCGGCCTTGCTGCATGGGGAACCAAGGAACTCGAGACGGAAAAGAGTGCGGTGACCTTTGCGAAAGAAATGGAAAGGGGTGGTTATAAGATTGTGCCAACGGAGGAGCTGAAAGGCTGGCTTGATCAGAAGAAAAACATGCTGATCGTGGATACCATGCCTTACGAAGCAAGTTATAAAAAACAGCATATTCCTGGTGCCGTCAATTTGGAATTACCCATTCCGGAAATGACAAAGCTTGATGATAAGACGAAATCAGCACTATTAAAACTCCTCGGCCCCGATAAAAATCGTCTTATTGTCTTTTACTGCGGATTTGTGAAATGCACCCGGAGCCACAATGGCGCGATGTGGGCAGTAAAGTTAGGCTACAAAAATGTTTATCGCCACCCCGGCGGCATCAAGGCCTGGGACGAGGCGGAATATCCAGTCGAAAAAGTCCAATAAGACTTGAATGGAATATTCCCGAAGTGTCGCAGCATTTCTTGATGCCTGCACAGATTGTGTAGGATGTGTCTCCTGCACAGCAGCTTGTCCTTTCCTTCAGAGGTATGGAACCCCGGATGAAATAATCACCGGTCATCCTCAAGATGCTTTTTTATGTACAAACTGTGGTGGTTGCAGCAGCAAGTGCGCCCTGGGCCTTGCCCCTGCAGATGCCCTTTTTCAAACAAAATGTGATTTGATCCGCACAGGAAACATTCCCAGCATGGTCCGGCAAGCACTAAGCAAGGCACGCAATTTTGCGGATACCGGACATCGATTTCCCTTCATCTATTATTCTGCTACGGACACAGTCTTCTGGCCCGGATGCGGCCTAGCCGGGATGTATCCATCCATTGTCCGAAAAATACCTGAAATCCTAAGTAAGAACCTTGGCATCAAGGTCGGTGTGGTGCTTGATTGCTGCTATGACCCAGTGTATCAGTTAGGTGATGTGAATATGACGAAAACAGCTATCAAAAGCATCAAGGAAAATTTGAAAAGACACAATATTTCCCGTGTGATCACCGGATGCCCGAATTGCCATAAGATCTTTTCACGGTTACTTAAGAACATAACGATCGAACACATCCTGGCAGTAATTCCTCAAGATGAATTTGCACCTATATTAGGGGAAAAAATATATCTCCATCATCCCTGCCCCGCTCTTCTATCAGGCCGTATCAGACAGCAAACAAGAGAATTATTAATAGACCGGCAAGACCAGATGACAGTCCTTGATTCTCAGGAGCTTCTATGCTGCGGATACGGAGGTGCATTATCCAGCATATCCCCTGCCTTGGCAGAGCAATTTACCTACAGGATTATAGATGCATCGGGAGAGAGACCCATCGTTACATACTGTACCGGCTGCAAGCACCGCTTTATTAAATACAGAAAAAACTCCTATCACATCCTTGACTTACTTCAGGGCTTCAGGCCGCTTCAGAAACCGGTTCCATCGTTGCACCGATGGATAAACAGATTATTACTGTCTCTTTCAGAGAGGTTCAAAAGTCTTGTTCTTACTTCTTGCATTTGGATCATATTTTCGTAAGATATTATGAAGAGATCGTTTATCTATAAAAAATAGGACTAGCAGGCAATGAACGAATTTGATGTCAGGATAAGGGAGGTATTGCCTGAAGGTTTGCGAAGCCAGGGAATCGATACACTTCAGGTGAATGTCGGCCGTCGCTGCAATCTTGCATGCACACACTGTCACCTGGAGTGCTCGCCCGGACGGACGGAAATGATGCCGTGGCATATTATGGAAGAAATCCTGGAATTAGCAAATCAGAGATTATTTAAGCTGGTGGATGTAACCGGAGGCTCTCCCGAATTGCATCCGGATTTCAGGCGATTCCTGTCAGACCTGCGGGACAGGGGACAGACGGTTCAGCTGCGCACGAATCTGACAGTTTTCATGGAGCCGTCTGTAAAGGAGATCATCCCGTTTCTGAGGGAAAGGGAGATTCAGCTTGTCGGTTCGCTGCCCTGCTATCTGGAGGAAAATGTCAACGCCCAGCGGGGGGCTGATGTTTATCAGAAGAGTATTGCTGCCCTGTGCCTCCTCAATCAGTCCGGATACGGTATCGAAGATAAACTTCCCCTGAATCTGGTGTTTAACCCCGGCGGCGCCTTTCTGCCGCCTGATCAATCCGATCTTGAGAATACTTATCGTCAGGAGTTGAAGAAACGCTTTGGTATATTGTTCGATCGGCTGTTCGTATTGACAAACATGCCATTGGGGCGGTTCAAGAGATATCTCGAAGCAAATGGAGAAATGGAATCCTACATGTCAATGCTTGAAGCATCGTTCAATCCATCCACTGTGGACGGATTGATGTGCCGCCATCAGATCAGTATTGACTGGGATGGAAACATATACGACTGCGATTTTAATCTAGCCCTCGGTATGGCTGTCAACCATAGTACACCAAAAAAGATAGAAAACTTTGATCGTGCATTGCTGAACAGGCGGGAGATAGCAACTGGTATTCACTGTTTCGGATGTACAGCCGGAGCCGGATCGTCATGCGCGGGATCATTGATTGCCTGAATAAGGAAAACCGGGGGAATACAGCCATGAGATGTTGGACATCCGCCCTGATACTTACTATCGCCCTGTCAGCCGTTCCGGTTCTCGCAGAGAATAAGCAAATCCTTTTTCATGAAGACTTTAACAGCCTCTCCAGTTGGGAGCCCCTAACTTTCCCAAAAATCAAAAAGCATTCAACCTATGCCATCGTAGGTGAAGGGGGACACTCTTTTTTGAAGGCGGAAAGTCACGCATCCGCCTCGGCCATCGTGTATAAAAAAACTTTCAATGTTTATGAGTATCCCCTGATGCGCTGGCGGTGGAAGGTGGATAATGTATATAAAAAAGGCGACCCTCATGAAAAATCAGGAGACGATTATCCGATCC
>DATKLL010000097.1:0-24401 GCA_035542475.1 Syntrophales bacterium | reverse complement strand
ATTCCTCAACAGACGGCACATAGGGCGGGCACATGAGGTTTTTGTTATAGCTGTCGCAAACGGGAACCCGGCATTTCAGGCGAACCCTTTCATCAACAACGATATCATCTATGTTTATCAATTTAACTACCGAAGCCCCTTGAGCCTTCAGCAGAGAAATGATTTTATCCAGTTCCTTTTTATTATATTTGATCATGGTATTTATCTAGGTATAACATCAACGACATAACTGGCACCGGTCAGTTTCCGATTTCCCTTATCCGTCACAACAAAGGTATCCTCCACGCCAACCACACCTTCTTTCGGAAAGTGAAACTTCGGTTCCAGAGCCACGACCATGCCGGGACTTAGCAATGTCTTCCCCTGTTTCGCAATTACCGGAAACTCATCCAGCTCCAGACCAATCCCGTGGCCACAGTAAGACAACTGTTCATTACCATGACCCATGAAATGTTCACCTAAACCATGCGATTGCGCTATCTGCTCAGCTTTTAAAAACAGCTGGGCCACTGAAACACCGGGATGAATCATCTCCCCTATTTTATGCTGGATGTCTAAAGCAACATTGTAGGCCTTATCTAACTTGTCGGGGAGCGGTCCAAGGCTGAACGTCCGTGTCTGATCAATAAAGTAACCATGCACGGCTGCCAAAAGATCAAAAATGACCGGTTCATTCCGTCTTATATGTCGCCATCCTGATCCATGTGGAAACGCATGCGAGAGCCCGTGTCCGCCGGTGGTGCCGTCGACGAATGCCGGATCGGCTGCGTCAGGACCGGATATCAGATGCCCCCAGTAAACCTCCTGATTGAACGCCCGTGTACGCACGAAGCCCTGATGACCACGGGCGCGCGCCGCACCCTCAACTATGGACGAAAGCTCCACATCAGTCAGGCCTTCACGAAGATTTTCCCGGCCTACATTAACCATGAAGTCCGATAGGACAGCAACATCCTTCAACATATTTATCTCATAGTCTGATTTTATAGCCCTGACGGCCTGGATAAACGGCCAGATGTCTACGATTTCTACAGGCTTCAGCGTATCACGATATCTGAAATAAAGGTTCGCCGGCAATACATCCAGTTCCATCCCGATCCTTTTTATTTGTGGATAGCCATGTTCGACCAAAAGCCCCGGCAAATCTTTCAGTTTCTCTATAGTGACGATGCGGTTGAGAAAGGATTCCTCCTTAACGCGGGCCATATTTTTACGTACAAGAAAAACCGGCTCTCCCGACACAGGTGTGAAAAGATATGCCTGCTGTATAGTTCCAGTAAAATAAAAAAGATCGGTATTCTGCACAATCAGAGCGCCATCTATATTTACCGATTCCATGCGTTTTTGTAAGGCTTGGATGCGCCTGTACAGCTCTTCTTTCGGGGTCTTTTTCATCAGCTCTCTCTGATTTTAATTCCTGCTCCTTTCATTCAACTTACCGGGCTGATACCCATTGATCTCAAAATAACAATAAACCAAGTAAGAAGTAGCCGGCTTTGTAAAAAGCTCCAGCGCAGTTCGACAAGCTCACTGTGACATAGCTCGCGGCTCACCATTACTGTATATAAAGCATGTCCTGAGCATGTCGAAGGAAGGGATGCAGCGCAACGCAGCATATGGAGCTTTCTACGAGGACGTCAATATTCTATGCCCGCCCTTTCCTTCATCCCGGATGCATAATGATGCTTAATATCATTTATTTCGCTTACCGTATCCGCAAGCTCAATAATTTCCGGAGGCGCATATCTGCCGGTAAGGATTACGTCTACCTTTGGTGCTCTTGCTTTTATCATTTCTACAATTTCACTCAAAGGGACCAATTTAAAGTCAAGGACGACGTTGATCTCATCAAGAATTACCATGTTATATTCACCGGAAGTCAGAGCCTTTGCCGCTATGCCCACTCCCTGTCTGGCAAGTTCAACATCAACGGGGGCCGGATTTTCTCTCATTACAAAACTATCCAGGCCGCACAGACGAACGGTTATACCGGGGAGGAACTTTTCGGCGGCTATCACTTCACCGTATTTCTTCCCCTTCATGAATTGAATAACCAATACTTTCAAGCCATGGCCGACGGCTCGCAGTGCTTGCCCCATAGCGGCAGTCGTCTTGCCCTTGCCGTCTCCCGTATAGACAAAAACTAATCCTTTGCTGTATTTTGCCAATGTTTCCTCGATCACGTCAGTCATTTTGATTTGCCTCACTCGTTATCATGGATATAATTAAACGAATTGCTTGCTGAATTATATTTAAAGACGAATCCTTATTTGATATAGTGATAAGTAACACATTCGATAAATTCTTACAATTCATTTAACCGACAAACGTAAAGTTATATTGATTGAATGCAGTTTCCAGGTGAAAGCAGCAGATGATGAATGGCACACGAAAAAATGCCGCCGAGAAATTGCCGGAAAACCCTATCATCGACGCAAGGAACCTGAGGAAGACTTTTGGTGATTTGGTAGCCGTTGATAATGTTTCTTTTAGAGTGTATCCGGGAGAGTGTTTCGGGATTCTGGGACCAAACGGCGCGGGAAAGACATCAACCATTCGCATGATCTACGGTTTTTCCCCGATGACAGGCGGTACCCTCAAGGTCTTTGGTCTCGATGTCACGCAAAATGCCCGGCGGATAAAATCCAGAATCGGCGTATGTCAGCAAGAAAACGCCCTGGACCCTGATCTTAGAGTTCAGCAAAATCTGGAGGTCTTTGCCGGATATTTTAATATGCCCCTCAAAGAGGCACAGAAACAGGCGCAACAGCTCCTTAAGTTCTTCGCCCTCGATCACCGGAAAGACGCAAGGGCTACGGAACTGTCCGGGGGTATGATGCGGCGCTTGGTCCTCGCGCGCGCCCTGATCAACCGACCGGAGCTATTGATTCTGGACGAGCCGACCACGGGGCTTGACCCCCAATCACGGCACCTAGTGTGGGAGCGTTTGGGGGAACTGCAGGCGAATGGGCTTACTATCCTCCTTACGACTCATAACATGGATGAAGCCGCCCGGCTCTGCGACAGGTTAATCATCATGGATCACGGACGAATTCTGGTAGAGGGAAAGCCGCTTGATCTTATAAGACAATACACGGGCCGTGATGTTATTGAAGTGGCAGAACCGGACCAACAATTGAGATCGCTTGTGTTATCGAGAAACCTGCAACATGAGGATCTAGGCCACCGGCTGATCATCTATGTCGATGAGGGGAATGCACTCTTCCGCGAGATAAGCAAGGACTATTGCAGAGAAGGGTGCATTATGCGCATGGCGTCCCTGGAAGACGTCTTTTTAAAACTGACAGGCAGGGATCTCAGGGAATGAAGTTTATCACGTTAATTAATATATCAATGAGGTTTTTGCGCGTTTGGCAGAGGAACCTGATCGTCTACCGGGAGAATTGGAAGATCAGTTTTATCCCTCCTGCCCTCGAACCGTTCTTCTATTTGCTTGCCTTCGGGGTCGGTCTGAGCGCGCTGGTGGGAACTGTTCATTACGAAGGATCTGAAATTTCTTACCTCGTTTTCATAGCGCCCGCCCTGATTGCCATCAATATCATGAATAACGCCTTTTTTGAAAATACCTACGCCTCATTTGTACGCATGTATTACCAGAAAACATTCGATGCCATGATGGCAACACCATTGTCCCTTCAAGAAATTATCACGGGGGAAATTGTCTGGGGGGCAACCAAATCGGTTGTTGCCACTGTAATCATGCTTGCGGTCATCAGTTTATTCGGTCTCATCCGTTACCCCTCGGGTCTCTTGATTATCCCGCTATCCTTCATAGGAGGAATTGCCTTTGGTTCAATCGGCATGTATTTCACGGCAATTGTATCGAACATAGAGCTGTTCAACCTGCCGGTATTTCTTTTCATCACCCCCATGTTTCTCTTTAGCGGGACATTTTTCCCCCTCGAAACCATGCCCGGGTGGGCTCAGGACATTGCTTTCATTATGCCACTCACTCATATAGTGAATCTCACACGGTCTCTAAGTCTTGGTATAGTAGATGCATCGCTGCTGCCGGGACTTTGCTACTTTGTGATCGCCTGCTTTATCTTTTTCCCCCTGGCAATCCACAAGATGCACCGGCGTTTGATTAAATAATTCTTTAGGTAAGGACTGGTAAACGATAGAGATATGCGCTGGCATATCTCTATCGTGGAAGGAGCTAAGGAACTGTCAGGGAATAACTATTTAGTGACAGTTCCTCAATGTGCTGATTCTATGTACTCGACAGTCTTCTCGGCAAGTGTCTTCATGACAAACTCAAATTTGTCCGCGTCTCTATCGAGCAGGGTCATACGGAAACCGGGTACAGAGGTAAAGAAAGACGTCAGCGGTACTACACATATCCCGGTGGCACCCAGAAGGTAATAAACAAAGCGTTTATCAAACTCTATCCTTTCGGACGTCAGTTTTTCAACGTACCGCCTGATCTCAGGATTTTCAATCGGCAATGTCTGCCTTTCATTGAGTGACGCCTCGTTAAATACGACCGACATGTAGAATGCACCATTGCTCCTGTTCACGATTAGATAGGGCACGTCCTTGAGGCTGTTGTAAGCGATGTTGGAAAGCCTCTCATAATGACGGATACGATCATCCAGATATTTTTGATACTCAGGATGGCTCATGATTTTCGGTATCGCCATCTGCGGCAGAGTTGTAGAACAAACCTCCGACATCTTCTGGTTCACTATCGTATCGATGTAGTTTTCAAACTTCTCATCTTTATGATAGTTATACACTTCCATCCAGCCGCATCGTGACCCGGGCCAGGGAAATTCTTTTGAGATGCCTTTCATACTTATGCCGGGAACATCTCCAACAATGTCGGACAGAAACACCGTTTTCTTACCGTTATAGATGATGTTGATATAGGTCTCATCAAAAATAAGAAATAGGTTATAGTCCTTGGCAATCCCTACAATCTGATTGAGTGTTTCCGGAGAATGAACAAAGCCGGTAGGATTGTCCGGATTGATCACCAGAATACCGACGATTGCTTTGTGACTTCTCACTTTCTGCTCGAGTTCGCGGATGTCCGGAGACCAGTCCCTATAGGGATTCATCCGGTATGTATTTGGCGGAAAGGAGGCATGAAGCACCTCCGCCAGAAGATGAGTGGAATATGTCGGCTCAGGCATGATGATCCGCGCATCAACGCGTATGGAACTGTACGCACGGGCTATCGCATCACCCAGGCCGTTGAAAAATGTGATGTCGTGATGGCTTATCTGCGCATTACCTCTTTTATTCACGAGGTCTGCGAGGAACTCTCGTGTTTCATCCACACCCTTCGTGGGACAATACCCGTAGGAAAGGTCATCCCTGAGTATTCCGATGAGAACTTCTTTCATCCACTCAGGTATCTTTTCACCTTTATGAATTGGGTCACCAATATTCTCCCAGATAACTTCCTTGCCATACTCTTTTAGTTTATTGGCCACATTGACGATTTGCCTTATTTCATAAACCAGGCCGCTGCCGCTTTTCGCGATATCAAACCTCATAAACACCTCATTGGCACATTAATCACTTAATACATTTTTGTATAATACACTTCTCGTTAAATATCCAATGCTTTTTTGACTGTAACGTTCCATATATCTTTATTATTCGAGCTCAGAAATGACTCCCATTTTGATATATATGGGACGAACCTGTTTTCTTATTTGAGGAAGCTTGAGCGCGAAGAACAACGAACCGATAAGACAAGTCGTGCCACTGATAATAAGCGTGTTGGGAGCCCCGATCAAGGCTGCTATCGTACCTGCAAAGAGATTACCGAGCGGCGCCACACCTATAAACGCCGTAGCGTAAATGCTCATCACGCGACCGCGTTTATCATCTTCGACGATGCTTTGCAGAATTGTGTTACTTGATGCCATCTGAACTATCATCCCGAAGCCTGTAATAAACATCATGCAAAGCGAAATGATGATAACTTTTGAAAAAGAGAAGGCGACGAGTCCGATACCAAAAATACTGGAAGCGTAAACGATGAATCGTCCCAACCCGAGAATGGTTTGTCGCGAAGCCAAATAAATTGAGCCTGCGAGGGCACCGATACCGGAAGCCGCCATAAGAAATCCCAGCGTATGAGGTCCTCCGTGGAGTATATCTTTTGCAAAGATGGGCATGAGCACCGCGTAGGACATGCCCATGAAACTCATCAATCCGAGTTGGAGAAGAATATAGCGTATCGGCGCAAAACCGAAGGCATAGGAATAACCCTCACGCAAGTCCTGCCATAGCCGTGACGTGCGCGAGACTTTTTCTTTTTTCGGAACATTCATTGCCAATAGAGCTATTATTATCCCCATAAAACTTATACCGTTAATGAGAAAACATGAGCCTTCACCCAGATATCCGATGAGAATTCCCGCAATAGATGGCCCAACAAGCCTTGCACCATTGAACATAAAGGAATTCAGGGCAATGGCATTCCCGAGGTCCTCTGCTTTATCTATGATTTCTACTATGAATGACTGGCGCGTAGGCATATCGAAGGCATTGACTGCACCCAAGAAGATACTCAAGACGATTATATGCCAAACTTCTATGGTGCCTGTCAGGGTGAGAAGGGCAAGGGTCAAGGCCTGGATCATGGACAACGTCTGCGTCACAACCAGTATACGATGACGATTCCATCTGTCTGCATATACGCCGGCAACAGATGCAAAGAGAAAGATCGGGATCTGACTTGAGAATCCGACGATACCCAAAAGTAATGCAGAATTGGTGAGTCTGTAAACCAGCCAGCTCATGGCGATTTGCTGCATCCAGGTTCCTATTAAGGAGATGCTCTGACCGCCAAAAAAAAGCCGATAATTTTTATGGTGTAGCGCCCGCAGGATGAATTTAAAACCCAAACTCTGTTTTTTCATTTGAAAGCTATCTTCGTCAGTGTAGTACTACAATTTTTAGATACATCAAGTTTTAGGCTAGGGACGAAAGGTAGGAGCCGAGATTATGTTTTTTTGTCAGGCCCAGTTTATGCCTTATATGGTAACGAAATACATTGACTGCACTTTCAGAAACATTCAGGAATGACGCTATCTCTTTCGTGGTCTTCCCCTCCTTGATAAGATTGGCGATCTGCACTTCTCTTTTGGTGAGGTTCATATACTTGACTGACAATTTCTGGGCAAAGGGGGATACAATGTCTATTAGATTAGATTCAAGAACATGGATATATGATATTCCTTTCAAATCTACATGAGCTTTCAATTTCTCCATATGAGGCAGGACAAGGACCTTGATGTTCGACAACACCTTTTGCTCAAGCTCGCTTCTATCCTCTTCTCTTTGTTTTAGTAGAACTCTTAAGGCCGCATTCAGGTCTTCTAGTTCAAGGGTCTTGGTCTCAAGCTCCTTTTCTCTTTTCTCCAACGCCTCCTCTGCATGCTTGCGTTCGGTAATGTCGCGGATCGACTCGATGGCGCCTACGATGTTCCCCTTGCTATTATAAAGGGGACTGGCCTTTGCATAAATAAAGGCCCTCCTCCGATGTAAAAAAGGAATCCATTTCTCCACTACAAGAAGATCCTTCTCTTTCTTGAGGATAGAATAATAACTCTGTTCAATTTCTCTGTCCGGTTTTAGTATCAGATCCAGCAGGATGGGCCTTCGCACGCCATAAAATGGCAGGGCATACTCATAGTCCCCTTTACCCAGCATTTCGGGCGCCTTAACACCCGTCAACTCCTCCATGGCACGATTCCAGGCAATGACTTTACCGCGCCGGTCGATGGCAAGGGTTGCATCAGGAAGAAAATCAATGATATCTGCCAGGCGTCTTTCTGATTCCCGAAGGGCTTCCTCCTTATGTTTGTGCTCTGTGATATCCATGGAGTTTCCCAGGATGGCAGATCTGCCCTTGTAAACAATGGGTGTAACTGTCTCCATGATCCAGTGGGTCTCGCCGTTTTTGCCGATGATCCTGAATTCATAAGGGGAAGTGCGTTTCCCTTTGAGCATGTCGATAGCCCCCTCCCTCTGTATCTCCCTGTCTTCCGGGTGAACGATAGAGTTTGACTTTTTGCCTACAAGGTCTTCAGGCGTATAACCGGCATATGATGCGGCGTTAGGATTGGCTGATTTGAAAAGGCCGTCCTGCACCACGTAGATTCCAACGATAGAGCGCTCTGTTAAGGTTTGAAAAAGCTGGTCACCCTCGCGCAGTCTTTCCATATCATTTCTGTCATGCATGGTTTTTTTCTTCATTTTTTCTACCTAAAAATCAATTGCCCAAGAGGTCCGTTGTCCTTAAACCACGAGTTGCTTTCGACCTTTCTCCCGCATGATACAAATTATACCACTTAATAAATGAGCAAGCTTCTAAGTGCAACTATAATTTTCAGCCTTTTTTGTGCCAGTATGAGTGGTATTAGAGTTTCAAATGGAAATCGCCAACTTTGGATATGAGTATTCAACCTATTTAGGAATTCGGTCAAGATAAACCTGATATTGCCTGCCAGGCTTCTGTGGCTTATGGATAAAGGCTAAACCTGACAGCAAGAAAAAAGATTGAAGCAAGAATCAGGGTTATGAGCATTAGGGCATTTGTTTTCAATATATCGTTCTTCTTCAGATCTCTGATGGGATCTCCCAGGGTTGCTCTGAAAGATGGTTGTCCGAAGTAATAATTCAATCCTCCAAGCTGTACTCCCAGCGCTCCCGCAACGCCAGCTTCTGACAATCCTGAATTTGGGCTGGGATGTTTTTTCCGATCCCTGAAGATTATTTTGAATGAATTCAAGAAGCTGAGGCGCAAGAAAAAAGCAGCGAAAGGAATCAGCAACGCTGTCAATCTGGCCGGTATGAAGTTAACAAGATCATCCAGTCTTGCCGCGGCCCAGCCGAATTCTATATATCTGTCATTCCTGTATCCAAAAGTTGAGTCAAGGGTATTGACGGCCTTGTAAAGCATTGCCCCTACAGGCCCGGCAAGGACAGCGAAGAATAACGGCGCCGTTACGCCGTCAACGGTATTTTCAGCAACGCTTTCCACGGTGGCACGGATAACGTCGGTTTCATCCAAGCGGTCGGTATCCCTGCCCACCAGGAGGGCAACCTTTTGTCTGGCTTCCGCAAGATTTCCTTTTTTCAATCCCTTATACACATTTGAACTGTGCCTGATAAGATCCCTCGCAGCAAAAGTTGTATAGAGAAAAACGATGGAGACCGCATCAGCAAGAAACGAATGCAAAAGGCCCGCAGTCATTACAATCGAATATGTTGTCAGTCCCGTTACTGCCAGGACAAGGAGAACAGTCATAACACCTGCAACACGCGGATTCTCGAAGAATCTTCTTAGGGGTGCTTCCAGAAAGGAAGCGAAACGCCCTATCAGTTTTACAGGATGGGGAAGCCAATGAGGATCTCCCAAGAGAAGGTCCAGGAAAATAGCGGCAAGAATCTGGTATTCCAGTCTCATGTGAAATATTCAGAAAGTGCTGAAAAACAGACCTTTCATCGAGTTGTTTATTTCAAAATCCCAGTAATGGCGACAGCCGCCAGGGCCGGGATAATCTCCGTGATTTCACAAACGGCTCCCAGTGTATCACCCGTATATCCGCCAATCTTACGGAAACAGTAAATCAGAAACAGTGCAGCTGCGAGAAGTGATGAAATTGAGGCCGCAAGGCCAAGCCACTTGACGGCAATCCATCCTGCCACAACCAGAAATGCCGATGCCCACAGGACGTTGACCCATGATCTTCCCATTCCAAAGGCTGTGGCAAGACCGCCCTGATGCCTGACATAGGGTAGGGTTCTCATCATCATGACCAGGGAGCACCGCCCTGCCAGGGGCATCATGAGAATGATGCTGAAGCGAAAAGCCGGAGGTAGAGACATCAAGAGGGAAATCTTCAGAATAATCAAGAAGACTACAGCGACAACCCCCATTACACCAGTCCGGCTGTCTCTCATTATATCCAGAACCCGCTCACGAGGCCGGGCACTGAAAAATCCATCTGCCGTATCTGCCAGGCCATCCATATGCAACCCCCCCGATATACCTGTCATAGCAATCGCGGTAATTACACTTACCGGTAACGGCGGCAGCATGAGCCCGATAATATGGTCAAAAACAGCAATGAAAATCCCGAGCAGCAAGCCGATAACGGGGAAGTATGGCACACATCTCTCCAGTTCCTTTTCTCCACCCGCGAAAATTTTTGGAAATGGGAAAATAGTCAGAAACTGGATAGCTGCAAAAAATGGTTTCATAAGAAGTTACTGAAAAACATCCTTCTTTGGGGACTGTTCAAAAACGCTCATATGCAAGGCGCTCAAAAACCGAAGCGCGAGACGTATATGGAAATACGTTGAACGTTTCGGGTTGCATAGCAACGAAGCAAATGAGCATTTTTCAACAGCCCCATAATATTTTATTTATCCGCCTTTGTCACAGCAGCTTCTTCAAAGGTGGCCACTTCGGTAATGATCCGCACGGCAGCTTCTGCAAGGTTCATGGAGAGGGCCGCGCCTGTTCCTTCACCTAGCCTGAGATCCAGATCCAGGAGAGGTTTTTTCCCCAGACAATCGAGGGCTATTTTATGTCCTTTCTCCATGCTTCGATGAGAGGCAATTATGTATTCGCGGGAGGTTGGAGCTAAATTAGCGGCAATCAGCGCACCGGCCGTGGATATGAATCCATCGATGAGTACCGGTTTTCTCATGGAAGCAGCGCCTAGAATCAACCCGGCTATTCCGCCGATCTCAAATCCGCCTACTTTCGCCAGGACATCGAGGGCGTCGCCGGGATTGGGTTTATTCACGGCGATGGCTTTTTCGATCATGGCAACTTTATTTAAGAGCTGTTTATCATCAATGCCTGTACCGCGGCCCGCGATCTCGGAAACCGGCGACCCACTGAAGAGATTAATGATCGCGGCACTGGGAGATGTATTGCCGATCCCCATATCGCCTGTCCCGAAAATGTCAGTAGATGGCCCCAACTCTTGGGCCACCTCAATTCCCCCTTCCAGAGAGCGAACCGCCTCATCCCTAGACATGGCCGGCTCGATCAACATATTTTTTGTCCCTGCCCCCACTCGTTTGGAAATAATCTTCCCTTCTTTAACCAGTGCACTCAGGTCTCCGGCTACACCCATATCGACAACCACTACCCGTGCGCCGACAAGCCTCGCCAGGGCATTTATTCCGGCGCCGCCGTTGACGAAGTTATATACCATCTGCACGGTCACTTCCTGTGGATATTTGCTTACCCCAGCCGCGGCAATTCCATGGTCACCTGCCATGGTCACTACAGTTTTTCGTCCTACAGTAGGTTTTATCGATCCGGTCATTCCTGCCAATTCCTCGGCCAGGTCCATTAACCGGCCCAGAGCCCAGTATGGCATGGTGAGCTGCTCAAGCCTTGCCCTTGCAAGGGCGCGGGCATCCGCGTCCTGGGGGGCTATCTTTTTAATAGTCGATTCAAGCAAGTTCATATTATCTTATCTCCTTTAATATTCACAGGAAGGCCGCTTATCATGAATGTGACAGCATCGGCGCGATCTGCTATCATCTGATTGCACCGCCCCGTAAGATCCCGAAAAAGACGGGAAGCGGGATTTTCGGGGACAATTCCCATTCCTACCTCATTAGTTACAAAAATAACCGTACCTGGTAGATCATTGCAAACTTCGATTATACCTTTGCACAGCATAGCAATATCTTCTTCGGTGATATCTTTACCCTGCAACTCGGCTTCATACATGAGATTATTGACCCATAGGGTGAGGCAGTCAACCAGTATTACCCGGCTTCCCATTGCCCTTTTTAATGCACCTGTCAGGTCTTTCGTCTCTTCGATGGTCTGCCAGGCAGACGCATGGCGCATCTCTCTGTGCTTCCGAATCCGCTTCTCCATTTCTTCATCGATAATGGGACAGGTTGCAACATAGGTCCTGATGCCGGCAACAGATTCGGCTAAAGTCTGCGCGTATGTGCTTTTACCGCTTCTGCTGCCGCCTGTTATGAGGATGATCCTTGCCATACATTCTACCCATTGGTCTATTCACCGGCCTTGCCCGTTTCATTCAGTCCGCACAGCAGACCGGCGCCATCAAATAACTCAATAGTAGTAACCGAGGCGCGTTTAACCCGGAAAAGGATGTATTGCCACGGTTCGAGACCGAGGAAGTAGCAGATTAAAAGCCGTATGATGCCTCCATGTGTACATACAAGAACCGTGTCGGCGGGATCTTCTGTCAGACGATCCGCGATCCCGACAACCCTTCCGACACAATCACCAATCCTCTCACCGTCCGGAAAGGCAAAATTCATGTCGAAATCGGACCACCTTTTTACCTCATCAGGAAACTCCTGTGCTATATCAGCGAAGGCCATGCCTTCCCACCGGCCAAAGTCAATTTCCCGCAGGTCCGGTTCTACCTTATAATCCACGCCGCTTCGCTCCAGTACAATTGAGGCCGTTTCTCTACATCGCTCCAGGGGGCTGCAATAACAGCAATCAATACTTTGACGGCGGAGCCATGCGCTTATTGCTCTCACCTGTTGATACCCCCGTTCACTCATGGAGACGTTTGTACTTCCGATATACCGGTCATGGTATTCATCACCAACGTCACCATGTCTTAGAAGCAACAATTTTCGAGCCATAAAAACCTCAAATAAAAATCCACGAATCATTAACTGATCCGTGGATGCCGTTTTTCATCCCCGCTGGATTCAGCTTTGACTGCACCACGCACATGTCAAAACTTCTGTGGCCCACAGGCAGGTCTTCTGACTTCCGGCTCTTTCTACTTACCGCGCCTTCCCATCCTGAGAGGAAAGTGGCTCTTGCGGTTTTCGTCCCCGGTTACAGCGGCGGGCCCGTGGCGGATTTGCACCGCCTTCCCTCACGTCCTTTTCAGACTACCTGTGTTTGGAGGATGCGTACCACAGATTTAATGAGCCTGTCAAGAGAATCAAATTCCCTTAACAACTAATGCATATCAATTAGTGCAGAAAATAGAAACGTACCTTCTCTAAATACGAAGAAGGTTAAAATGAACAGCGTATAATGACTTTTCAGACATACTGCCGGCAGAGTGAATGCATGGTTGAGGGATAAAGCTATTTTATTAGACAGGAAATGCTTTACGTAAGATAAGTATGTAGTATCTTATAGCTTTGTAAATCTGCATCAATAAAGGCTGCACCAACGTGGATGCTTTCTTCTGAATCTACAATCCTACAGGATTCACACGCGAGGCGTATTAGACTTTTCTCATTGGGCAAAATGAAAACTATCTCAAATTTTGATGTTTGCTTATCTAACAATATTTCACATTTCGCATCCTTGGGGATGGTAATTCGTACACCACCGAGCGAAATATCAGTTATCGCTCCAGTACATAGCGCTTTTCCTACGAGATCGCATTTTTTAATTAAAGTCGGAGCTAAAATTGCTTTTCTGGGGTGATGACGCCTCTCTTTTCCCTGTCCATTAGCCATCTTTTGCTCCTTGTTTAATTTTGACATTACACATTCAACTATAAATGATTTGGTCTGTCTTTTTTTTACAGAGAATTTCTGAGTAAACTATAATATCACACAGCATAAGGAGACAAGTTTTTTTTACAGGCATTCGGACAAGTTCTATGCCCTTGTATTTGAGGGATAAAATCTGGTATCTTCGCCATACAAATAAATACTTGTTACTCTCTAAAGTTCGGTATGAAATAAGATTGCTAGTGAGGCAAAGTTTCTATTGGAGTATTCAACAATTGATTGTTTCAATAACAATGTTACCGTCAGGCAAATGCAATAATGCATCTAATATCTGCTGGCAGATCGCCTTTCCATCAGCCTCCGAATCAAGGAACATCTGGTATCCATCCGATATTCGTGCATGACTTAACAGCATCGGGGAAATTCCGTTTGATGCCAGCTTAATCGTTTCCTCGATATAGCACTCATTTGTCGTCTTAACTTTAATGATGCGTGCTTTAATGTAACTTTCACGACTGACTATACAAATCCCATTCATAAAATCATCCACGCCTATACCATTCATAATGACATAGGTTCAAAATCATTTTAAAACACCATGAAAATATATATTAAGCGCAGACAGGATCAAAAACTCATCCTTCTTCAACGGCAACAACTCTGATTTAGCGTTAAAATATTTTGATACACATGAATTGATGGCCTCCGCTTCATTCAAAGTCCGCATACTCAACTTTTCATCCACATCCTCTACTCTCATAACAGCCTTTCAACTAATAACGAGCTCAACTGTACAGTTACAGATAGAGAGAATTTAAATACACATATACCTTTATATTATACGATGTTATACAATAATTGTACCAGATGAGATCCAAAGACTATAAGTATTTGAATATAAATATTATAAGTGGCATTCGGACTTTTGCGGAAATTAGATAGAACTCGATTGTTGAATGATATTGTAAAGAAATCCGACTAGCATTTTCATCATCAATGTTAGCGATGCTTATTATTTCATCCAGGTAATATATTATCGATTAAGTGTGCTATGAGCTAAGCCCATGTTTAGAAAGGACAAATATCTTTTCCCATTCAATTGATACATAAAAAATAAGTTTATACCTTTAATTAGTAAGCACTATCGCCCGCGTTGTCCAATATATTCTCAACTCGACAATTTTATTCAATTTTATTTATATCAATTTACTATACATCAGAATGTCGATATTCTTTACAATATCAGATTATTATCTTAATTGATTGTAATCGATAAACTTTCTATATATTTCTTGTCCACTGATTTTTAAAAGTGTCGGAATTTTTTACAGGCGATCATTATAAATATAATTTAAACGCACATAATTAAAAATTTGAAATAACTTCGTTTACCCTCCTATATACATATTCGGTATTCTGTCTTGTTAATTTGATTTCATGCAACAAATTGGTTAAAATACAAAAAAATACTAACCCAATCCTGACCAATGCTTGTTCAAGATAGAGATCGGATAGATTATTTATGGGCATTCAAAAAGTCCTCGGATGAGGAGAGTGAGGAAGTTTATTCGAAAATATCATCGGAAACAAAGACGGAAGATGAGAAAGAATCAATTCTCTGTAAAAATTGCAAAACTGAAATTACTACTATGGAATATAGCATAACTGTCAATGGACAACATGCGCATATTTTTAAGAATCCAGCAGGAATAACATTCCACATCGGCTGCTTTTCAACGGCCTGGGGATGTTTCACCTACGGTATTCCTACATACGATGTCACCTGGTTTAAAGGATTCAGTTGGTGTGTGGCGTTATGTGCAAATTGTTTCTACCACCTGGGCTGGCATTACCAATCAGGTGGAGAAAGTTTCTTCGGTTTAATCCTGGCCAATCTTATAAAAGACTTTAAACTCCATTGAACGATCAGAAAATTACCTTCCTTTTTCGATTAATATGTGCTTCCCCATGTATCCTTATTATATACTATGAAATTCGCCTGAATATTCTGGCATCCACGACGAGGACCCCCTTCTCATAAACAAGCACCGGGTTAAGATCGATCTGATCCAAAGCAGGATTATCAACTGCAAGTCTGGACACGCCTTTCATGACTTCTATTAGCGCCTTTAAATCTTTGGGCGCCTGGCCCCGGGTACCGGCAAGGACAGGGAAACCGGTGATGGAGCGTACCGTTTGCCACAGTTCTTCCTCCGAAGCAGGCAGCAGGCAGAACTGCACATCCCTAAATATCTCTGTAAAAATCCCCCCCAGGCCAAACATCAGGGTAGGACCATACTGGGGATCAGTAAAGACTCCAACGATGACCTCCGAACCGCCGGGTGCGGCCATCGGCGACACGGTCACCCCTTCCACCTTCGCCTTTGGGGCACGGGACGCAGCGCCAGCTATGATTTCCCGATAAGAGGCACGAACTTCTTCATCGGTTGAACAATGAAGACGTACACCGCCGACATCACTTTTATGGGCTATATCCGGCGATGCTATCTTCAGGACTACCGGAACGTTAAATCCACGCGCCAGTCTGACGGCATCATCGGGCGAGGCGGCAACTGGTGCGGGAGTCGCGGGGATACTAACTTTGTCAAGCAATGTCGCTGCCTCATCCGCGGGCAATAGCTGCAACCCGGAAGTCGACACATGCGGTGACGATTGTTGTGGGGAACGGTCGTCAAAACGGAAGAATTGATACAACGCCTTTAGGCCGCGTTCAGGGGTTGGGTATACCGGGATGCCCCGTTCATGCATCAGGGGACGCTCCTTACGCTCAACATCGGCACCGCCCAAAAAGATTACCAGCTCAGAGGCACCCGGGGTAACCATTGTGGAAGCCCCGGGAATCGGGTCGCCAAATATAATTACCATCGTATCATAGTCGCCCCTGGCGGCATCAATCACTTTGGCATAAAGGGTCGGATCACCTATCACATCACCGGTGAGGTCTATGGGATTATCAACCGCGCAGTGGGCGGGTAGGATAACACGCAATCGTCCTTTGAGGTCGGCACTCGGAGGTGGCGATTCGAATCCCAGCTTTTCTGCCTGATCGATGGCAAGGATCGCCGATCCTCCCGAACTTGTAATATTGAGCAAGCGTCTGCCGGGGGGTTTGGTCATGTGGGCCAGCGCCTTGGCGAAATCATAGAGCTCTTCAATGGTATCGGCACGGTGAACATGGTATTTTTTGAAGATGGCATCATAAACGGCATCCACTCCGGCCAGTGATTTGGTATGAGATTCGGCCGCGATGCGGCCTCTGGGGGTGCGCCCAGACTTGAGAATGATGACAGGTTTCGTAGCTGCGGCCAGGGCTTTTTGGAATTCAACGGGCCGCTTGACGCCCTCGACATAAAGGGCAATTACCCTCGTATGAGGGTCCTGGTTAAAATACTGGATGCAATCCGCTTCATCAACATCGGCGCGATTACCCAGACTCACAAAGATGCTAACACCGAGGTGCTCCTCGCTGGCCCAGTCCATGAGCGCTGCCCCGACCGTCCCGCTCTGGGAGATAAAGGCCATCCCGCCCTTCCTTGTCAGTAACGGCCAGGAGGCACAGAGATTATGATGCGGGTTGTTAACTCCTTGACAATTGGGACCGATCACACGGATGCCATTACGGCGAGCAGCATTTGCCAGTTCCTCCTGGAGTTTCGCCCCTTCTTCTCCCGCCTCGGCGAATCCCCCGGTTATGACTACGGCGGACTTGACACCTGCTAAGCCGCATTGGTCGATCATCCCCGGGACTGCCTTTGCTGGGATTATGACAACGGCAAGGTCCGGTGGAGGCGAAATGTCACTAATCTGTTTATAAGCGGTGAGGCCCAGGATCTGATCGGCCTTAGGGTTAACCGGGTATATCGGTCCGGTAAAGCCGGCATGAATCAGGTTGTACGTGACATCATAACCAAGCTTACCGGCGGTAGGCGAAGCTCCGATTACCGCAATGCTCTTGGGTTTGAAGATGGCATCCAGATCATTTACAGATTGCATGGTTCCTCCTTTTTCTTTTTGGTTTGTAGGGAGCAGATTAAATATCAGGCATTGCGATCATGAAGTGTCTTATATGAAGTCGCCTTTGAACGGCGTGAGTATAAAAAAATTGTATATTGGTGTCAATTGGAAAGAAGGAGTGCGGCCTGGAATATGCTCATAAAATATTGATTGTCACTCAGAGAGCTGTCAGATTATAAAACCTCGACCATTGCCGGAAAATACTTCCCGATCTCTTCCATAAACCTGTCCCGGCCAATGTAATGAATTACCTTCAACCCTTTCTGCGCAGCCCTTTCACAGTTTCCCAGGTTATCATCGATAAAGAGTATCTTTTGCGCCTCTATACCTAACATATGGACGATATCCTCAAAATGAGTCGGGTCTTTCTTACTTTTCCCCATGTGATAACTATTGAAAACATAATCGAACCATTTAAAGAAATCATAGCGGGTATTGAGTTCATCAAGCCAGTTGGTCTGGTCACTCAATATACCCAAACGTACATGCGCATCCCTTAGTTTCTTGACAACATCAAGCATCCATTCCCTCAGAATAAACCGGGATAGTATCTCATTTCTCAGGAGCAGATCATCACCCCGGATACCGGCGGTTTCCCTCAATAATTCCCAGTATGCACTTTCAGGGGCCTTCCCCAGGACATATCCGCACGCATGAATCGCGCTGTTGGCAGTCCTCACAAATCCCTCCTCATCAAGATTGTTTAACCTTGCTATTGACTGGAGCCCATTTTTAAAACCCTCCTCGGCAAGGACCCCGCCGAAGTCAAACAATACTACCTCAATGCCACAATCTTCCCGACAAGTTCCCTCCATACTTTTCCAGTCTCCATAGAAAAATCGGGTATCAACCCTTCGACTCGCTTCGCTGCTAAGGTCAATTCGACCAAGTCCTTTTTCTACGGTGTTGCCTTAAAAAAGGCCAAGTCTCATTGAATTGATTATTACAATAATTAAAATAAAATGGTAGAAGAAAGCAACCAAGAATCATTAAATTTTAAAGTTCCGTTTCTCTGCGCATGAACAGTCAAATTACATTCATCATCTGTATATGTGTCGCCGAGATATTTTCTATGGCTGGGACAATGTACTTTCCCGCCCTTCTTCCTGCCTTCCGAACCGAATGGGGCCTCAGTAACACCGAAGCGGGCTGGATCAACGGCATCTTTTACGGCGGATACGCGGCCTTCGTTCCCATCCTTGTTAGTCTGACGGACCGCATTGATCCGCGTCGCATCTATCTGTATTCGGCAGCCTTTGGTGCAGCCTCCATGGCAGGCTTCGGATGGTTTGCCCAGGGCACCTTGACAGCGATGATATTTCGCTTCTGCGCTGGCATCAGCCTCGCAGGAACATACATGCCCGGTCTGAAAGCGCTTAGTGACCATATTACCGGAAAAGGTCAGAGCAGGGCCATCGCCTTTTATACATCATCGTATGGTATAGGGACGGCACTGTCCGTATTTCTGACCGGATGGCTGGTAACCTGGGTTAACTGGCGCTGGGCTGCAGTTATTCTGGCGCTGGGGTGTTTGGGGTCTGTCCTGATTTTTGCTTTCACTGTCAGACCGAAAAAGTCCGATCTGCTGTATAAGGAAACCGTGCTTTCAACCTTTAACTTTCAAGAGGTTCTGCGAAATCGCTCTGCTGTCGGTTATATGTTTGGATACGCCGTCCACTGCTGGGAGCTCTTCGGATTTCGTACGTGGCTGGTAGCTTTTCTGGCTTTCAGTTTGAGCTTCCAACCGGGACAGGGCTTTCATCTCAGCCCTCAGAACCTGGCGACAATAATTTTGTTGGCAGGTGTTCCTTCCAGCATTCTGGGCAATGAAACGGCACAACATTGGGAGCGCAGGCATGTCATCGCTATTTTTATGCTAACCTCCGGCATCGTCGGCTGTGTCATTGGTTTCAGCGCTGCTCTGCCTTTCATTGTCGTTGCATGTCTCTGCCTCGTCTATGGGATCGCGGTAATGCTGGACAGCGGCGCACTGACGGCCGGGATAGTCGCCGCCGCTCATGACACTGAACGCGGCAGAACCCTGGCACTCTATGCGTTTGTCGGATTCAGTATGGCGTTTCTCGCCCCGCTTGCATTCGGTTGTGTATTAGACCTCTCAGGCAGCAGTATATATGGATGGGGATTTGCTTTCGCCATACTGGGATTGCTATCCGCAAGCGGGCCTGTATGGTTGAGGCTGTTCCGCTCAAATAACTGAACGAATGTTTTTCATTGAATCGATGACACCACCATTAAATTCTAACAGGAGATCAACGTCATGAAGTCTTACCGCGAGGAATTATGGTTTAATACCCCCAGCAGGAGGGCTTATATTAACATTACACCGCAGGTGGAAAAGTGCCTCGAAAAGAGCGGAGTCAGAGAGGGTTTGGTTTTAGTAAATGCCATGCACATCACTGCTTCCGTCTTCATCAATGATGATGAATCGGGCCTGCACCAGGATTATGATGAATGGCTTGAGAAGCTTGCTCCGCATGAGCCTGTTTCAAAGTACCGTCATAACAGGACAGGTGAAGACAACGGGGATGCCCACTTGAAGCGGCAGGTGATGGGGCGGGAAGTGGTGGTGGCCGTCACCAATGGACGCTTGGATTTCGGCCCCTGGGAGCAGATCTTCTACGGTGAATTTGACGGCAGAAGAAAGAAGAGAGTGCTGGTGAAGATCATCGGTGAGTGAGGATTTGAATAGTGCTTGCATTCATGTAAAGTATAATTTAAATATCACAAGTAACTACCATTAAAAGTCCGGAGGATATTATGAAACGTCTTGCAAAGGTCGCAAGTCTCTCGATATTGACGATAATTTACCTTTTTCTCGCGATGCTCGCGCACGTGCAGGCCGCGGATACAATCAAGATTGGCGTCGCCGTTCCCCTGACCGGAGACATTGCATCGTATGGTATCCCTTCTGAAAGGGCAACAGAACTAGTGGTCAAAGACATCAACAAAAAAGGAGGCATCCTCGGCAAGAAAGTGGAAGTCCTCGCTGAGGATGAAATGTGCAAACCGGAACTGGCTGTAAACGCTGCGACAAAACTCGTTTCCGAAGGAGTCAATGTTGTAGTTGGGCATGTCTGCAGCGGTGCCACCAAATCTGCGCTGGGCATCTACAAGGAAGCCAAAGTCATCTTGATGTCACCCGCAGCTACAAACACGGAACTGACCATGAGCGGTAAATATCCCAATTTCTACCGGACGATCGGGTATGATAAGAACCAAGCAAGGCTGGCAGTAGATTTCGCCTTAAAAAACCTCAATCTGAAGACTATAGCGGTTGTCCATGACAAAGCTGATTACGGTAAGGGTTTTGCAGAGTATGCAAAGAACTACATAGACAATTCCAAACAGGCGCAAGTCGTCTTATTTGAAGGGATCACGGCCGGCGCCGTCGATTACTCCGCTGTCATTCAGAAAATCAAGCAGTCCGGTGCAGAAGCGGTGATCTACGGCGGCTATCACCCCGATGCCGCCTCGCTTGTTTCACAGATGCGCAAGAAGAACCTGAAGACTCTCTTTATATCAGACGACGGGGTAAAAGATAACACCTTCATCAAGGTGGCGGGAAAATATGCAGAGGGGGTATATGCAACAAGCCACACGGACACATCAAAAAACCCCCTAGCCATAGCTGCTGTGAACGCTTACAGGAAGACCTACGGCTCCGACCCCGGCGCATTCTTCCTCAACGGCTATGCGGCTGCGCAGGCCCTCTTGAACGCCATCAAAAACGCGGGATCTACAGATTATGAAAAGGTTAGAAAAGCCCTCCGCACCTACTACGTGGAAACGCCCCTGGGAAGAATTAAATTTGACAATAAAGGAGATGCCATTGGGGTGGGGTTTTCTATGTACCAGGTAAGGAATGGGGCTTACGTCGAAGTCAAATAGATTCCTCTGTCAGTTCATCAAATCTTGTGTTATGTCATACCGCAATTGATGCGGCATCCAGTCTTTGTTGTCTCGAAATGACAAATGAAATAAGGAAGGTCTTTAGGCCGGAATAATACCTTTCGGTTGAAGCGGCATGAATTACTTTTTAGAGCTATTCATCGGCGGCTTGACGCGCGGCAGCATCTATGCGCTTATCGCCCTCGGCTACACCATGGTCTACGGCATCATCGAGCTGATCAATTTTGCCCACGGTGAAATCTACATGATCGGGGCTTTCACGGCGCTGATCGTTTCGAGCGTCCTGGCCATGTACGGGATGAGCAGCCTCTCTGTGCTGATTATGGCATCCGCTGTTGCTGTAATCTACTCCGCTGCCTACGGATTCACGGTCGAGAAGGTCGCCTACAAGCCTCTCCGCAAGGCCCCCCGCCTATCACCACTTATTAGCGCCATCGGTATGTCCATCTTTCTCCAGAATTATATTCTTCTCGCCCAGACGTCGGAATTCCTTCCCTTTCCGAATCTGCTGCCGGAGTTGAAATTCCTGGAATCTTACTCCGGTTTCATAGGTTCCACTGAATTTATTATCATCATGACCACTGTGATAATCATGATACTGCTCACACTTTTGATCAAGTTCACGCGCATGGGTAAGGCCATGCGGGCCACGGCCCAGGATAGGGATATGGCCATGCTGGTAGGCGTCAATGCTAATCGCGTAATCTCCAACACCTTCATTATCGGCTCCGCACTGGCCGCCGTGGGCGGGGTGCTGATTGCCTCCCACACGGGACGCATCAACTTCTATATCGGCTTTATCGCAGGGATCAAGGCATTTACCGCCGCGGTTCTGGGCGGGATAGGCAGTATCCCCGGCGCGGTTATCGGATCATTGGTGCTGGGTTTCACGGAAAGCTTTTCTACCGGTTACGTATCAAGTGATTACGAAGACGTCTTTGCCTTCATTCTCTTGATCATCATTCTGATATTTAAGCCCTCCGGCCTGATAGGCAGATCAACAGTGCAGAAGGTATGAGCGATATGAACTCTACGAAACACATGGAAGAACTGAAGCATTCTGCCGTCATTGCAGTCTGGTTCATGTTTCTTACCTTCCCGATCATGGCAATCAGGGTCAACACTATCGAAAACATAATCGAATGGCGATGGATGAATATTATCTACGTCGGGATCGGCAGCTTCATCGTTTCATTTTTCTGGCGGCGTTTCTCCGTCGGAAAGATATCAGAAAGGAAACCGATCGCAAGTGCCGAGGGGATGAGGTCTCTGGGGCAGCGTCTGCTCGGCAAAAAAAGGATTCTCCTTCCTGCCGCAGGAATTGCGGCCGTTTTCGCCCTTGCCTTCCCCTTTATCTTTTCTATTTACCAGACCAATATTATGACCACGGCGCTCATGTACGTCGTCCTGGGACTGGGTCTTAATATCGTTGTGGGTCAGGCGGGACTCCTCAACCTGGGCTATGTCGCATTCTACGCCGCAGGCGCTTACACATACGCCCTCCTGCACTACCATTTCGGTGTCGGTTTCTGGCTTGCCTTGCCGCTCGGCGCGCTTGCCGCCACAATTTGCGGCATACTGCTTGCCCTCCCAGTGCTCCGCCTGCGCGGAGATTATCTGGCAATCGTCACTCTCGGATTCGGGGAGATCACCCGCATTGTCCTGGAAAACTGGACAGAATTTTCCTTTGGTCCAAGTGGTATTTCAGGGATCCCAAGACCGGGCTTGTTCGGAATGGAGATGAATATACAGGAGGCTACAACATATCTGTATTTCCTGATGATCATTCTCTGCATCATCACTATTTTCGTTGTTAATCGCTTGCAGAATTCAAGGATAGGAAGGGCGCTGATCGCGTTACGCGAGGATGAGATTGCCTGCCAGGCCATGGGCATCGACAAGACGACAGTGAAATTGACGGCCTTCGCTTTGGGTTCCACATGGGCCGGTCTTGTCGGGGTTATTTTCGCGGCAAAGACGACCTTTGTGAACCCCGCAAGTTTCACCTTTCTTGAATCGGCCATGATCCTTTCCATCGTCGTTCTAGGCGGCATGGGGTCCATTACTGGAATTATCATCAGCGCCTTCATCCTGATCCTTCTTCCTGAGTACCTGCGGGTCTTCAGTGATTACCGGATGCTGCTCTTCGGCATGATCATGGTGATCATGATGATCTTTCGCCCGCAAGGAATTGTCAGCGGCGTCCGCAGGACATACGAATTTCACATGGAGGGTAAATGAGGTCATGGCTCAACTCATTTCGATATACACTGTCATTTCTGCGGAACGAGAAATCTTATCGCGTCGGGCTATATCCACTTCAAGATTCCTCGGCTGGCGCCTTGGAATGACACTGCTGCAGAGTCCGGCAAGCAAAAGTAGAAAATAAGGCATGAACCCGATACTCGAAGTAAGACATCTCAGCATGAATTTCGGCGGCCTCACCGCATTGGACAGGGTCGATCTCGATTGCCTGTCTGGAGAGATTACTGCCCTCATCGGCCCGAACGGCGCGGGAAAGACAACCTTCTTCAACTGCATCACCGGCATCTACTCACCGACGGAAGGCGATATCTTTATCACCCCACCGGGCGGCAAGCGGCAGAAGATTCACAGTCTCGGAATGCACAAGGTGACACAATGCGGCATCGCCAGGACTTTTCAGAACATCCGCATATTTCCTGATATGACTGTTTTGGAGAATGTCATGATCGGCCGCCACTGCCGCACGAAGGCCGGTATCCTCGGCGCCATCCTCAGGGACAGGGCAACGACGGAAGAAGAAAGGGCCATAGTCAGGAGAAGTTACGAAACCCTGGAAAAGATCGGTCTCGCGGATGACGTCAACATGCTGGCGAGGAACCTTCCTTACGGGGCACAGCGCCGTCTGGAAATAGCCAGGGCCCTGGCTACCGACCCATTCCTCCTGCTTCTTGATGAACCCGCAG
>DATKLL010000096.1:0-27467 GCA_035542475.1 Syntrophales bacterium | reverse complement strand
AGATTTTAGTGCGCAAGACAATGGTCAGACGTTTTAAGGACTTCAGGGATCTTTAAGGGAACATCGACAGGTTTGATGTATTTCGCAACTATATCAGCTTTATCCTTGACGTTCAATTTTTCAAACAGGAAATAAAACTGGTTTTCCAGCTCATTGTTGATCGCACACAGCACCCCCTTCGGGAGATTCCACAGCTCTTTTTTGAACGGGCCAAACCCCTTTTTCCGGGTCTTGTAGATGAACTGCTCTTCCGTATCCGAATCTTTCTTCTCGCTTTTGAATTCAGTTTTAATGAGACCGTATATCTGATCCCTGAGATCGGATGGGAAGTGTTTGCTGTCGTAGATTATATTCTGGAACCCGGTTGCCAGGTGGATTTCGGCAGTGCCTGTTTTCGGAAACCTGTCAAAGGCCTCATTGGGAAGTGTTGAAGCCCCGTGCTGGACTGCACCGGCAAGACCAAACTCCGTTCTTGCGACCTTGGACAACTGCTCAAGGGTATTAAAGTCCAGCTTAACCTTGGCAATAGTCCCATCGGGCAGGGGTACTCCTCCGTGAGTCGTACCAGACTGGACACTGATCTTACTTATACCTTTCATATCCGTGCCGCTCTTACGGAGGTCTTCCAGGTATCCGGACATATAGGCCCGCAGCTCTTCAACGGTGCTGTTTTTGCCTCCTACCTCTCCGATTTCGCCGCCGACTGATATCTCTATGCCGTCAGGCTCCAGATCCCGGATCATGGTGGTCAGCTCTGCGGCAAGGCTGTAATTCGTTTTCTGCTGTTCTGCCACCGTTGGTTTCGACAAATCCACAAGGGTCGATGAATCAATATCGATATTGTAAAATCCTGCCTCGATAGCCTCCCAGATCAGGTCTTTGACTTTCTGAACCTCCTTGGCGGGCTCAGCAGAATATTTTTTCGCGCTCAACTGGAAATGATCACCCTGGAGAAAGATAGGCCCCTTGTATCCGACTTTAATGGCAGCTGCGGTTATTGCGCAGGTGTACTCTTCAGGACGCTGAAAGGTATAGTCGATTTCCGAACGGGCAATTTCGAAGATCACAGGTCCAACGTTGCCCTTCATGGCAGCGTGGAGCACAGCCTGGGCAACATCATAGGTAAGTGCCCTGATATTGATGGCCGGCACGGTGAAACCTGATACCTCTTTACGACCCATGGCCTCGTACAGCGGCATGATAGATGATGAAAGAATTCCCAAGGATGCCCCCGTCCTGCGTATCAGCCACCGGGCGGCCTTTCTGACTTCCTCCTGAGGACTGAATACGGCCGTAAATATCAGATCGTCAATGAGTGAACTCCGGAGCGTTTTCTCATCCTGCACCTGCACATCATTGCCTGAAATCCTCAGAGACCCGTCCAGGCCTTTTTTCAATTGATCTATGCTTTCATAAGTCGCAGCCATAGCAATCGCCCTCCAAATTAACTTTCAGGAGATTACCCATTAGCAAGAAATTCCTTCGCCTTTTCCACCTCAAAACGGCTTCCGATATAGATCGGACAACGTTGATTAAGTTCTGCTACATTGATGGAAAGGATGTCCCGTTTGCCGTCCGTAGCCATACCGCCTGCTTGCTCAACGATAAATGCCATGGGCTGTAGCTCAAACAGAAGCCGCAATTTCCCGTTGGGACTTTTCTTGAGCGCCGGGTAGGTAAAGATACCGCCTCTTTTGATCAGCACCTGATTGATATCCGGTACAAACCCTCCGCTGTAGCGTAGCTTGTATCCTTCCTTTTCCAGGAATTCTATATATTTGAGGTGCCCCGGTGTCCAGTCTTTCCTCAATCCGCCCAGGCTGTATATATCCCCCCTGTCCTTTAACGTTATGTCCGCCTCAGAAAGAACGTATTCCCCTTCTCTGTTCAACACAAATTCATGGGTTCCCTTTCCCGCAGAATAGACCATCGTAATCAAAGGACCATAAGTGATGTACAAGGCCGCTGCCAGCGTTTTTCTCCCTTCGGCCAATATCGGCTCCCTATGAATGCCGATTATCGTTCCAATGGCCAGATTGGTATCGACTAAAGAAGAACCGTCCAGGGGATCCGCGGTAATAAAGTACTTTTCTTCTCCCTTGCCTATCTGAATTACTGAATCCTGCTCTTCTGATGCGTATTCACGTACAAACCCTGAATACTCAAGCTGGTTCTTGAGAATTTCGTCGGCGCTCCTGTCCAGAGTCAGCTGTTCTTCTCCATAGATGTTCCTGAGACCCGCCAGTTTCCTATTTGACTCATGAATTTTAGCGGAGATGTATTTCCCCATGACAGCAATCTGCCAGATGAGCCTTCGTAGTTCGATCTCCACCCCCGCCTTCCACATGTGCCTGCGCAGATCGACGGTAAATTTTGTATAGTCCGAAATGCCCTCTCCCATGGCTGTCCATCCTTATAGATTTTTTATTATTTTGTAACAATTTATTATAATCTTGACAAGCACATTTTTATCCCTCGCTGTATAAGCAAGAGGAAACAAATTGTAACCATTGTGGGGATGTGTTAGTAATTCGTACCATTGCAGGTCTTTACGAGAAAGTGGAATTTATTCCATGCTATTTTTATATGACAAAAAAAGTATTTTAGGAGAATTTACATGGCCGTAACCAGAGAAGAAGCGCTTGAGCTGTTACACGGGCACATCAAGAATGAAAGAATGCTGTATCATTGTTATGCATCCGAAGCAGTAATGAAGGCGCTGGCGCGCAGGTTGGGGAAGGATGAGGAAAAGTGGGCTATCGCGGGCCTGCTCCATGATCTGGATTTGGAAATCGTGAATGACGATCTGTCCATCCACACGCGAGAAACAGAGAGGATTCTCAACGAAAGAGGCATCGATCCGGAGATAATCGATGCAATCAAAATGCACAATGAAATGGCCTGGGGGATGAAGCGCAATTCCATATTCCACCACGCCCTGGCCGCCGGCGAGACCATTACCGGCCTCATCGTTGCCACAGCCCTTGTCTATCCCGACAAAAAACTGGCAAACGTAAAGTCAAAATCAGTGACCAAGAGAATGAAAGAAAAGGCCTTTGCGGCATCCGTCAACCGGGATACGATTATGGAATGTGAAAAACTGGGGCTTCCGCTGAACGAATTCGCGGAGATATGCCTGCAGGCTATGAAAGAAATCAGCGATAGTCTTGGATTATAAGCAAACTATACACATTGGAGAACAAGATAATGGGGAAATCATACAGAATCGCTGTAATTCCAGGAGACGGAACAGGGCCCGAGGTTATTGCCGAAGGATTGAAGGTACTGACGGCTGCATCGGCAAGGTTCGGATTTAAACCGGATCTCTCCCATTTCGATCTTGGTGGTGAGCGATATAAGCGTACCGGCGAAGTGATGAGTGATGAAACCCTTGATGAACTGAGGAAGTATGACGCAATCTACCTGGGTGCCATCGGACATCCTGACGTTAAACCGGGCATCCTGGAAAAGGGCATACTGCTTAAGCTTCGCTTTAGCCTGGACCAGTATATAAACCTGCGGCCCGTCACTTTGTACCCCGGAGTGGAGTCGCCGTTGAAAGACAAGAAACCGGAAGATATAGATTTTATTGTTGTACGGGAAAACAGCGAAGGCCTGTACGCCGGTGCGGGCGGGTTTTTAAAAAAAGGCACACCGGATGAGATCGCGATTCAGGAATCCGTAAACACACGCAAGGGCGTAGAGCGATGCGTGAGATTTGCCTTCGAATATTGCCGTAAGCGCAACAAGGCTAAGAAGCTGACGCTCTGCGGGAAGACCAACGTGCTGACATATGCGTTCGACCTTTGGGAGAGGACATTCTACGAAGTGGCTAAGGAATATCCGGATATCAAGACCGATTACGCCCATGTGGATGCGGTATGCATGTGGATGGTTAAAAACCCTGAATGGTTCGATGTCATTGTGACAGACAATATGTTCGGCGACATCATAACCGACCTGGGGGCGATGATCCAGGGTGGTATGGGCATAGCGGCAGGCGGCAATATAAATCCACAGGGCGTCTCCATGTTCGAACCCATAGGAGGCTCGGCGCCTAAATACACAGGTCTTTCTGTTGTTAACCCTCTGGCCGCCATCATGGCCGGTCAGATGATGCTGGAGATATTGGGAGAGAATACGGCAGCGGCAGCCATAGAGAAGGCCGTGATGGAGGTTCTCGCGAGAAAACTGAAAAGTCTCTCCGCCGGCCAGATGGGCTATTCAACTAGCGAGGTAGGCGACCTCGTGGCCGGTTTGATTTAGGTAATCATCAGACCTTACATCATTCCATATTTTTTGAGTTTTATATGCAGTGTACGCCGGGTGATGCCGAGCCGTCTGGCCGCCTCACTTTTGTTCCCGCCGACCATCTCCAGAGTTTTCATTATTGCCTCCTTCTCAACTTCTTCCAGGAGCATGTCTTCCTTTGACACCTTCAGTGGAGCCTCTTCCGAAAGCTCTTGGTCCCGGACAGCAAGGACCAACTCCCCTTCACCGAGGTAATCCGAGCGTGAAAGCACAACGCCCCGTTCCACGGCATTCATAAGCTCCCGGACGTTACCCGGCCAGTTATATTTCAGAAGCTGATCCATGACCTGAGGGGTAAATCCTTTGATGTTTTTACGATTTTTTTCAGCAAACATCTTGAGAAAATGCTGAGCAATAAGGGGAATGTCTTCCCTCCTCTCCCTCAATGGAGGTACATTAATCGTTACAACGTTTAGGCGGTAATACAGGTCATCACGGAAACGTCCGGTCTCCATCTCTTTAATCAAATCCTTGTTCGTAGCCGCGATTACCCGCACATCGACCTTGATGACTTCATCACCCCCAACGCGAGTGATCTCTCTTTCTTGTAAGACGCGCAATAACTTTACCTGCATGGCCGGAGACATTTCACTCACTTCATCCAGAAAGAGAGTGCCCCCTTCGGCCTGCCGGAATTTTCCCTCCTTCCTCCTGTCGGCACCGGTGAAGGACCCTTTCTCGTGGCCGAAGAGCTCTGATTCGAGAAGGGTTTCGGTAATCGCCGCACAGTTGATCTTCACAAAAGGACCTTCTTTCCGCAGGCTGTTAAAATGGATGGCTCCCGCAATCATCTCTTTTCCCGTTCCGGATTCGCCGGTAATCAGAACCGTTGCCTCGGAAGGCGCAACCTGGGCAATGGTTTCCATAAGTCTTGCCATAGCAGGACTGCGCCCGATCAGGTTTTGTCTGTTAAACTGCGAGGCAAGACTCTCCCGGAGGTGGCGGTTTTCCTCTTTCAAATGGGTATGTTCCATCGCCCGTTCTATAGTAAACTTCAGCTCGTCGAAATCGAGCGGTTTTGTAAGATAATCGTAGGCTCCTTCCTTCAGGGCCTTTACAGCCGTCTCCACCGAGGCATAGGCAGTCATGATTACTACGGGGATGGCGGGATTCAATTTCTTTACCTCTGCGAGGGCCTCCAGTCCGGAGACCCGGACCATGCGGATATCCATCAGTATCAGATCAAAAGCCTTCTGATGAACAGCCTCGATGGCCTTCTGACCATCATCGGCCTCAGCAATATTATAGCCCCATCCGCTGATTAGTGTCTTCAGCATTGTCCTATGCGCGAGATCGTCATCCACAACTAAAATAGTATTTTTTGCCTTCATTCTTTGTACCTTCCAAGAGATTTATTCACCCCCTTTCCTAAAGGGGGCAGGGGGCTGTCCCCCATTGGCGGGGGTGGGAGGTTGCCCCCAGCTGCCGGGTTGGGAGTGTTGTCCCCCGCTGGCGGGGGTTGGGGGTGGTCCTATATCATCAAAAATTCCTCCAAATCCTCCCTATGTAAGGGAGACTTAAGAGGCAGGTATTCAAGAAGTGAAAGACGATTGACCCACCGGTAAGAAGACCGATACAGCCGTCCCCTTTCCAGGCTCACTTTTCACCCTTATCTCACCTCCATGGGCTTCGATTATCTTATAGACGATAGCCAGTCCGAGACCTGTTCCCGATGGTTTTGTCGTGAAATACGGATCAAAGATGCGGGCCAGATCTTTTTTGTCGATCCCCCTGCCTGTATCGGAGACATCAATCCTGATCATGCGGTCGCCCCGTGACGAGCCTCCCCCCCGCCCCCTCCAGAGGGGGACAAGCGCTACTGAAAGTGTACCGCCGCTTTCCATAGCGCCGATGGAATTAAGATACAAATTCAGGAGCACCTGTTTAATCTTATCCGCGTCTATCAGGACATCCCTGACCTCCGGGGAGAAATCCGTGCGGATGTTGATCTTTTTCTCCCGGGCTTCGCCTTCGATCATCTTCAGTGTATGACTTATCACGTCATTGACGGAAGTCCACTGCCTGTTCATTTCCATCGGCCTCGCAAATTCAAGAAGCTGGCCGATAACCCGATTGAGCCTATCCACTTCCTGTACCATGATTTCGGCAGTCTTCTGATCCTCCGGGTTATCCCGATACCGTTCCTTGAAAAAGGTGGCGAATCCCTTAATGGAGCTCAGGGGATTTCTGATTTCGTGGGCAATCCCTGCTGCCAGGCCTCCGAGGGAAGCAAGGCGCCGGCTCCTCTCCATTTCTTTTTTCAAGAGTTGAACCTCAGTTATGTCCCGGAATAGAATGACAAAACCCATAAAATCACCATTTTCCTCTTCGAGGGTTGCGGCAATCACTTCTAGAGGTACTATTTCCCCGCTGTGCACGGGGCAGTCTATTTCTCTTTCAATGATTTTTTTTTCATCTCTAAGACTTCCCAGTATCTCCTTGCACGGCCGTGGCAGTATCTCATCCGCCCTTTTCCCGAGAACATCCTGATAAGCGTATCCCAGAACAGATTCAGCAGTCTGGTTAAATGAGATGATCTCGCCCCGAGCGTTTATGGCAACAAGACCTATGGGCATGTTTTCGACTAAACTGTCCGAGAAGGCCTTGATTCGTGCGAGAGATATTGTTGCAGAGCGATAACTCTGTGCGAGGATGAGAGAAATGATACCTGAAACCCCGATCAAAACGAAGATGACGGACATCCAGATCGCATGCTCCCTATCCTGTTTCCTCAACGCGTCAATCGGCCCCATGTCCATACCAACAAAAATGACCAACCCGGGGGATTGGGCATCTGCACCTTTATAGCCTGATTCGGGGGTTCTTTTATCAGGCCCCGACCGGTGGAAAAACTCCTGAGCAAATGTATCCGTCGGAGCAAACCTGCGGTATACTTCAAATGTGTCGGCGCCGGTAGTGTGGGGAACCTGCCGCCACTCCAGGTTTTTCGATACAAATATGCGTGGGAGGTCGAGCTCCGTTCCGTATGCCTCACCTATCAGTGAGGGATCACTATCGGCAACGATTGTACCTTTCGTGTCCGTTAGAATTATGTAGTCAACCCCTGGTTGTTCCGCCGTTTCAATTAACAGTTTCTGGAGCTGAAAACTGCTCCATCGCATACCCATTCCTGTTCTCGCACCGGCCTCAAAAGATCTGATAAGGGCTTCTGCTTTTTCAACCAAAAGTTGGGTAGTATATTCCTTTTGTTTATTTATATTCTGCATGGTCATCATAATGAAAATCGGCACTAAAATTACCGCTGCCCCGATGATAAACCAGGGTGAGATGCCAGCCCAGAATCCTTTCCTGCCTCGATAGTTTGTATTCTTCATATATGCCTGGATATTTTTTAAACAACTGGATACCACAACTGGATATTTATTATCCATATATTTTCTTTTTAACAGAAATAATGAAGGCTATAAAAAAACAATTTATAAATAATTTAACAATATGAATATGTTACATTGCATACTGATCGTCTGGCATAGGGCTTGCTCTATACATCATCAAAAGAAAAAAATATTTATAAAGGAGAATAAAACCATGAAGAAATTTACATTAACTTTGGTCACAGTACTTGCAGTGACAGCATTAGCCGCTTCCGCATTCGCCTTCGGTCCCGGCGGGGGAAGAGGGCATGGCGGCGGGCTCTGTTACGGTGGTGACATTACAGGATTATCCGCACTTAACCTGACTGCCGAACAGACGGCAAAAATAAATGCCCTCCGTGAGGCTCATCTGAAGGATATAAAACCCCTTCAGGACAAGATGTTCAGTAAGCGGGGCGATTTAAAGTTACTCTGGTTACAGACGAATCCGGACAAGGACAAGATCTTGGCAGCGCAGAAAGAAATCAGAACCCTGCGGGATCAAATGCAGGATAAAATGACCGCTTATCGGCTGGAAGTCCTCAAGGTCCTGACGCCGGAACAGCAGGAAAAGTTAAAATCCTACAAATATGGACGCGGCTTCGGTCCCGGCATGGGTGGCGACCGTGGATGGCAGGGCGGTCCTGGCTATCGTGGTGGTGGCCCGGGAATGGGTCCGGGCAGCGGCAACTGGTAAACAATCCCTTTCAAACGATCAACCGGGTGGTTATACCTCCCCCTCCCGGTTGATCATTTTTTTTAATTTTCCCGTAACAAATTAATATAAGCCGGCATCAACTGGATTTTCAGTTCTTGTGAGCTAAGATTTGCTTGCAATGGCAGACAAAGTCTGAATTAATATTCTCAAGTCAGGGTATTTGAAATATTATTTATACCAGTTATTACTAGTATTTATTAATATATAATCCAATATTGCATTTCTATTAAAATATGTATATGAGCAGCGAATCTTTGATGCTGGAAGGCTTTCGGGAGTTCGCACTTGTCCATATAATTCTGTGAATAATCTCCTCAACATAAAGTTCAAACGGAAAGAGAGATTTAGGTGAATTTGGATCTTCGGAAGAAACTCGCAGTAGTTATTCCCAAGTACGGTTTGCTTGGCGGAGCGGAAAATCATACAGCGGAACTGACGAATCGTATCTCTCGATGCGGCCGGTATGATGTCCATGTTTTGGCGAATAAATGGGAAAATCATTCTGAAAATATCACTTTTCATAAGATTCCCGTCCTGACGTTTCCAAAATTTTTAACGACCATTAGCTTCGCATTTTTTTCAGGGATTAGTCTGAAGCAAGGAAATTTTGACATCGTTCATACGCACGAACGTATCTTCAGTGCGGATGTATGCACGCTTCACGGGATACCGCATCATCTCTGGGTCAAAGACGTCCGGAAGAAAAAACTGCCGAGTCTATTTGATTATGGGACGATGTGGGTCGCCAGGAAGTCCATCGCTAAAAACAAACACATGAAAATTATCGCTGTCTCAAGTCTGACAAAAGAAAAATTTCTTGAGGAATATGCTAATGTCGATCCTGATGAAGTATCCGTAATCCATCCGGGCGTTGACACCGAAAAATTTGCAGTACTTGATCGTAGGAAATGTCGCAGTGAAGTGCGGCAACGGTTCGGCATCAATGAAAAAGATACAGTAATTATTTTTGTCTCCATGAATTATGATATCAAAGGACTTGACTACCTGATGGCAGGATTGGGCAGATTTAAGGAAAAATACCCGGACAGAAATTTCAAATTGCTGGTCGTTGGTAAAAGTGACAGCGGAAAATATATATCTCTAGCTAAAAGAACCGGCATCCAAAATAATGTCATCTATACAGGTGCCGTACCATACGATCAAATCAACGCATTGTACATCGCTTCTGATATTTTTTCCATGCTCTCGCGATTTGACACATTCGGTTTGACTGTTCTGGAGGCCATGGCTTCATCATTGCCTGTCATCATCAGTGGAAGTGTAGGAGCAAAGGATATCATCAAGGAGGGTGTTAATGGATTCATTATTGGCAGCCCGGAAGAAGCCGATCGGGTAGCCGACGCCGTAGGTTTACTGTCAAGCGAAGATATCCGGAAGAAAATGTCGGTCGAAGCGTACAAAACGGCATCAAGTCATCGATGGGAAGATGTTGTTGAAAGGTATCTCAATATTTATGATGAGGTAATGAGGGAAAAAGCCGCCTTAAATGCAGTTTAGTTAAAAAGCCCGGCCACTTTCTTTCCATATTCAATACAGTTCTCAATGCTTTTGCTGTCCGGATTCCAAAAGCTCATTACGCCTCCGTCAACTACCTGGAACCCGGCAGATTCAAGGCTCTGCGATATGACCTTTACAGATTCGCCGCTCCAGCCGTAGCAGCCAAAAGCAGCCGCCTTTTTGTCCTGAAATCTCATACCTTTTATTTCTTCCAGAAGGCCCGCAACAGCAGTCAGAATGCCCCTGTTGATTGTCGGTGAACCTACAAGAATCGCCTTAGATTTGAATATCTCCGTGATCACGTCATTCTTGTCCGATTTGGCAATATTATACAGTTTTACGTTAACCTTTTGATCAGCCTGTGTTATCCCATAAGCAATCTTTTCAGCCATAATGCGGGTCCCGTTCCACATGGTATCGTAAACTATGGTGATCTGGTTTTCTTTGTATTTGTTTGCCCATTTCACATACTGCTCGACGATCTGCAATGGATTGTCCCGCCAGATAACGCCATGACTTGTGCAAATAATGTCAACAGGCAGCTTGAAGGATAAAACCTCCTTAATTTTTTTGTCGACAAACGTGCTGAACGGCGTCAGGATGTTCGCATAATACTTTATAGCTTCCGCCATTAATTCTTCCTGGTCAACGAGGTCGTTGAATCGAAACTCGGATGCGTAATGCTGACCGAAGGCGTCATTGCTGAATAAGATATTATCACCCGTTAAATAACAGAACATGCTGTCCGGCCAGTGCAGCATCGGTGCTTCTATAAAAATCAACTCCTTTTTTCCCAGGCTCAGGCGTTCACCCGTTTTTACTGCGTGGAAATTCCAATCCTGGTGGTAGTGGCCTTTAAGGGATTTTATTCCATTTGCAGAGCAGTATATCGGCGTACCCGGAATACAACTCATGAGTTCAGGCAGGGCGCCGCTGTGATCAATCTCCGCATGATTTGCGATGACGTAATCGATTTTCTTCAAATCTATGACGTTTCCCAGGTTTGCCACATACTCTTTGGCAAAGGGAGCCCAGGCCGTGTCAATCACGGCAATCTTTTCTTCTTCTATCAGGTATGAATTATAGGTTGATCCCCGGTGCGTTGACAGTTCATTCCCATGAAATTTCCTGAGTTCCCAATCAACCTTGCCTACCCACGATACGTTATTTTTAATCTGCAATTTCATTTTATGACCCCTTCTAACATTAAAATATCATCCAGAAATTCACCGCATCCTTTTAATCTTTACGGAGCCTTTCCGCCGTTATCGATGAGCGCCTTCACCGCCTCAAGTCCGTAAGGTGTGCCTTCCTCGATGGCCTTTAATACTGTGCCACCGCCCGTAAAGAAATAGTATTTCGAATTATCAAGTGTCGACAGATAAAGACCGGGGCACAGATTCTTGAATTCCTGCAGTGTATCACCGCCTCCATAGAGCTTATTTGCATTTATATTCTGATCAATTTTGCTGTCCAGGGCCGCGGAGCCTTCGGAAAAATACGGTGTATATCCCATTACGGCATTGACAAAAATTGTTCTTGCTGAGTTCAGGGCTTCCGATATCTCCGGATCTTCGAATGACTCTTTTGTAACATCCAAAATATAAGGAAGTTTGTCACCTTTTTTAATATCCTTTATCGACCTGATCCTGTATTTCCCCTCGATCTTTCCTTCCATGGTATCCGATTCATACACATATGGAAGTTCGAGTATCTTGTGCTGTTTTCTGTCCATCTCGACAAGATTGCCTGCGGCTTCGATATCCTCTTTTTCAATTCCGCTGATTGAGATGCCATATTTCGCACAAAGGTAGGTATTGTAAATGAGCCCGCCGAGGATCAATTTATCCACTTTCTTATAGATTTCGTTGAGTGGTCCGATCTTTGTGTTGTACTTGGCGCCTGCCACGACGGAAATGAACGGTCTTTCGGGCTGAAGAACCTGCGCAAGATTCTGTATCTCTTTTTGCATGAGATATCCTGCGAATGACGGGAGGTACTTTGTTATGTGATAGGTGGAGACGTGCGGCTGCCACGAACCGAAGGCATCATTAACAAAGACGTCGGCCAGTCCCGCCAGCTGGCGTGCAAAGTCATCTCTATATTCCGCTTTAGATTCTTCTCCCGTAAACCATCTTGTATTCGGGAGGTATATGGCGCCGATCTTCTTTTCTCTCAGATTTTTTACGGCGAGATTTATCGAGGTGTCGATGCTTTTTATTCCTGTATCACCTTCCGGCCTGAACATGGGACAGTAGATCTTTGTATGAAGCTTTCGCTCCAGATATTCTGCAATGGGCTCCACCGATGTCGATTTATCTACTTTAATCTTGCCTGTTTTATCCCGTGGCCTTCCGACATGCGTCATGATGATCGGCCTGCCGCCCCTCTCGACGATATTAAAGATAGTACCGATGGTCTGATCTATTCTGAACGGGTCTTCGATGGCGCCTTTTTTGACCACATTATGATCAACTCGCAAAAGGACAATTTTATTCTCCACATCGGCGTCCTGCAAAAGTGGAAGTTTGGGATCAAGTTGTGTCTCCATGGCAATTCCCCTTTCCAAGTGCTTTATATTGAGAGTAAGGATTTTTTTATGGAATTACAAGATTTATTTGCTGAGAGATGGTGTCGTAATTCTCTCTTAAACATTTCTTTCATGCTGAGCTTGTCGAAGCATGAGCCCTTTGATAGACTCAAAGTAACAATATAAATATGTCATGGTGAGCCTGTCGAACCATGATTCTTCGACCCTTCGCAGTTCGACAGGCTCACTGTGACATAGCTCTGGGGTGACATTTAGACTTTTTACGGAATTACGACACAGTTTTCTGAGGCGGGAATACTTTTTGCGGATTGTTCAAAGAAAGGTTTGCGGCGGGATTGAAATTTGGAGTATATACGTCGTAATGAATTTTCTAATAAAAAATCCGGATCAGATTGATGAATAGTGATAGCTCTAAAAAGTCGCCCGTAATAATGCGCCGCACCGGTGCCGGTATGTCGATTATCCTGAATCGCAAAGAGGCACTAAACAGCCTTACGCTCGAAATGGTACGGCTCATTGCCGGTTATTTGCATGAAGCACAAACAGACGATGAATGCAGGCTGGTTCTTTTTTATGGTCTGGGTGAGATGGGGTTCTGCGCGGGCGGAGACATCAAGCACATAGCCCGGTGCGTTCAGAGCGACAACATGGAGGAGATTAATCAGTTCTTTCTGGAGGAATACGAACTTGATTTGATGATCCATCAATTCCCCAAGCCGGTGATTGTAATTGCCGACGGCGTTACAATGGGCGGCGGGCTCGGCATTGCATCAGGGGCCGACTGGGTGGTTGCAACGGAAAGAACCCGCATGGCCATGCCGGAGACCAGGATAGGATTCTTTCCCGACATAGGTGCAACAGGATGGATGTACAGCAAATGCCCGCAGGGCTATCCGGAATATCTGGGACTGACAAGCTTTGAAATGAAAGGAAGCGAGTGTGTCCGTGTGGGTTTCGCCACACACCTGACTCATTCGAATATGCTCGATGACCTGATACAAGCTATCGAAACGTTCAAGACAGAGGGAATATCAAGCCCGAAGGAGTTGTTGCCCCTGTTGATGAGGGACCTGAAAATCTACCTCGATAGAAACATACCACCAAGACCGGAAATCGATACATGGGTGAGGGAATATTTTGCGGGACGGACATCCCTTCAGGAAATCATCGATTCTCTTAAAGTATGCCATATCCTGCTTTCACCCTGTGAAGGTATCACGTCGGGACTTTCAGAAAGGTCACCGACAGCTCTGGCCCTAACCTTGAAACTGCTCCGTCACAATGAACATCTTCCCATGAACAAGGTTTACGAGGCAGATTTCCGGGCCATGCAATTTATCATCAGGCATCCGGACTTTCGTGAGGGCATTCGGGCCCGCCTTGTCGACAAGGATAATCAGCCGAGATGGCAGCCGGATAGCATTGACAAGGTGGATCTATCTGATCTGAGGCTGTGATGGAACTGGAGAAAAAAAACAAACGCAGGCTCGGCATAATGGGAGGCACCTTTGATCCCATTCATTTCGGTCATCTTGCAGTAGCCGAATTTGTCAGATCGAAATTTGACCTGGAGAAGGTTGTCTTTGTCCCCGCCTTCTGTCCTCCCCATAAATTAACAGATAACATAACTGCGGCAGAGCACCGTTTTGCCATGGTCAGTGCGGCGATTGCATGGAACTCCCATTTTGAAGCTTCAAAGATAGAGATCGGCGGAAACTGCCCGACTTACGCCGGAGACACCATCAGCACTTTTAAAGAAACGTACGGCAAGGAGAGTGAAATTTATTTCATTACCGGCTTGGATGCCGTATTGACGATTATTAACTGGGATAAATCGAAAACATATCCCGGCCTCTGCAATTTTATTGCCGCGGCAAGACCTGGATATAATAGAGTGGAAATAGAAAAAAGAATCCCGCAGGCCTTCAGCCCGTATGTTATCATCATTGAAGAACCTAACTTATCTATCTCCTCCACAGAGATAAGAAACAGAGTCAAGACCGCCCAACCAATAGATAAAATGGTCCCAAAAGTTGTCATGGATTATATTTACAGGATGGGCTTGTATTCCGGAAACCAGTAACAGGAGATATCGCCCTTTCGCAGCTCAAAGGAACCGACAGGAGGTGCCTGGTGGGCAGTATTCTCGATAGGCTATTTGTAAGAGGAAAACATGTATGTCCCTCATGGTTATGTTTTACCTTTGATAATCCTCTACGCAAAATATTCCAAGATCCCTATAAAATCCTTTTGCCTTACATCAGATCCGGCTATACGGTCGTGGATATCGGACCGGGGAAAGGTTATTTTACAATTCCCATATGTAAATTGGTGGGAAGAGAAGGAAGGGTCATTGCTGTAGATGTTCAGGATAGGATGTTAAGGGCCTTGCAACGGAGGGCATCTGAAGCGGGGCTTGCCGCAAACCTCACCACAAATCTAATCAGACCCAATGATTTTTGTTTAGATACGAAAGCCGATTTTGTATTAGCGTTCTGGATGGTGCACGAGGTTCCGGAGTTGATGCACTTTTTTGTGAATGTAAAAGAGATCATGAAACCAAAAGCCTTTTTCTTAATCGCTGAACCCCGTTTCCATGTTACAAAACGACGTTTTAATAATACATTGAGAACAGCTCAAGAAATGGAATTCAAAATAGTCGATAGGCCGGAGATATCGTTGAGTTATGCAGCCATGTTGACTTTGCAGGAAACCAGGATTCCGGAGTGATAAGATTGCATGAGCCACTTCCAATTACGGTATCCATATACTCCAATCACCAAGTACTTTTCAACGTGAAGAAGCGATGCCTTATCAATTCAAATTATAGAATCGAAGGAGGAAGCGATGAGTGACGACAAGCATGTATTCACCGCCAGCCGGTGGACTGCGGGCAACCTGATTTTCCCGGTGCGTATTGAAGTAAATCAAAACCTGGTTACGCGGATTAAGCCGCGTCTCTTCGGTTCCAACGAAGAGAGCATTGCGATCGCTAAAGTGGCTTCGGTGAATATCCAAACGGGCTTAATATGGTCCGACATCCGAATTGATTCGGTGGGAGGAAGCAACCCCATTGTGAGCCATGGGCATCACAAAAAAGACTCACGAGCCATTCGTGATTTAATCGAACGACTCCAGCAAGCCCCGCGGGCCTCGCAGGGGCCTCACGCCTAAGTTTCTCAGCAGTGGATGGCGGATAGGCTGCGAAAGAAGAAGCCCTGTCAGCGGAGTAGTCGGATTGTAGGGAGGATACTATGTATTTTATTACCTTTTCCAGGAAGATGGGCACAAAAGGAACAGAAATTGCCAAGCTCGTGGCGGAAGAACTGAAGTATGCCTTCTATGATACAGAAGATATCGAAAAAAAAGCCGAAGAAATGGGATGTCTTGATGACATCAGAGAAGTAAATGGCAAGGTTCCGCCGCCGTTGAAGAGGTTTTTTTCAATCCGGCCTGAGATTTGCCTGGACCGGCTGTATGCAGTCATTTATGAACTCGCACGCCTGGGGAGCGCAGTAATACTCGGACGGGGAGGCAATATGCTTTTTCGGTCTCTCCCGTATGCGCTTCATGTCCGGGTAATCGCATCGCAGGACAAGCGTGTCCGCAATCTTGTGGAGAGGGGTTATATGAGGGAGGCCGCCGTTATGGCACTGGAGAAGAGTGATCACGAGAGAGAAAGTTTCATCAGGTTTGCCTTCCATCGGGATTGGGACAATCCTGAGTTGTATGATATTGTCCTCAATATGGACAATCTTACCGTCAATACAGCGGCTGATATGGTCTTATGTGCGGCCCGCGCAGGTGAAATCCAAGGATGCAACGGCGATATGATCAACTCCCTGGATATGATGGAACTTGCAGTAAGAGTGGGGACAGCCCTTGCAGAAGCCGGTTTCCCATCAAGTTACGTTTCCGCGTTCGTTGATGCTCCGGGAAAAGTCCGGTTAACCGGGGTTGTGCAAGTTCCCCGGGAAAAATCGGCTGCGGAGCGGGCTGCAATAAAAGTCAAAGGCGTTGAATCCGTGGAGAACAAAATTCAGATAGCCAGCAGATAGAATTCCATCATTCAATTTTTGGTGACGCAGAGTTCTACTCTCTTTCGATTGGTAATCTTCAGTTTTCCCAGGCTCCTGAATCTATTGACTCGCAGGTGGAAGCAAGTGATGCAAGAATTCTTTCATGAATACCGATTATCTTTAAGATTATGGTAATTATCTTAAAAATATTTGGTAAATCAACTATCGGTGTAATTGGTTGTAAACACAGAAGCAATAAGGTAATGTCGAAGATAGGATTTCTAAGCCGCAAATACAAAGGTGCAGGGCGTATTTTCTGAGTAACCAATTGAATATGGGATAAAGTGACCAAATGCTTGACGGCTTATTTCCCGTTCGTGTAGAATGCGTCTATTCTTCCTGCAGTTGACGAGTTATGGTAAATAGGCAAGATATAGGTTATGAGTGGTGAAATAAGTCCCCATTATTTTGTTTAATATTCTGACTTCTCCCCGTTATTATTAATGATTTTTTTATTATGAAATGAACCTTGAGTTAAATGCCTCCAATACCTATTCCAAATCCATCTATACTTGATAGTTGTGAATGTCTCAAGGCAAGGGATGGTTGTAAAAGATGGCGTTCACCTGATGGACGACGTATCTATACCTGGGACTCGCTTCACGGTGAAATAGAAGTCTTTAACAAACAAGGAAAGCATTTAGGTGTGATTGATCCACAAACGGGTTTTCTTACAAAGCCAGCTGTTAAAGGGAGGACGATTGATGTCTAGATTAAAAGAACGATCTTTCATTGAACTGTGCTCAAATGGAGAAGCTCTCTTGGAAGAAATCGATGATTATATTGCCAAATGGCATGAATCTTCAAGCAGAGTGGAACTTCATGAATATCTTGGTATGAAATGGTTAGAATACTCTGCTTGGGTAGCTGAGCCCGATATCTTACCTTTTATTGTTACTGCTCACCTCGAGAACAAAACATTGAAAACTGTTCTTGAAGAAAATGAAAAGTGGCCCTTAGCTGCACGAGCAGATACTCCAAAGAAGGCTAAAATGATAATATCTTGGCTTAAATCACAGGGAATAGTTGATTGATGGATCTTCCAGAAATAAACATCGCGAAGAGACTCGTAGAAAAGAAAGTTTTAGAACCACCCATAGACATTTTTGCTTTAGCAAAGAAATACGCTTCCATAAGACTCATGGATATACCATTCGAAATTGATGGCATATCTATAAATATAAAGGTCCCCGGCAGATACCCTCTTATCATCTTGAACAGTTCAGTGCACTCGACTAGGATGCGTTTTACATTAGCCCACGAATTAGGCCATATATTAATACCATGGCACATGGGCACGATAATAGACAATACAGAAGAAAAATATGGGACCAACAATATTTATTGGGTTATAGAATCAGAAGCGAATCGTTTTGCCTCTGAGTTGTTGATGCCTTCGGAGTGGATTAAAACAATAATTAAAAAGCGCAGATCCATAGAAGATACCTTAGATGAAATAATCGATACTGCCGATGTCTCATCCCCCGCTGCTGCAATATCTCTAATAAGATCACTTGAAACTGGATATGTTTTCGCCATGACTAACAAAGATAATGAAGTAATTCTATCTGGAAGGTCTCGAGGCACATTAGCTGTTGCACCAACATTGCACGCTAAAATTGACTCAATGAAACATTTTCCATTCTGTAAAAATTTTCATCAATTTGAAATAAGCGGAAATTCGTTTTTATGGTGGAAATTCGATGATGATGTAGATCTAAAAAAAAGACGTTTGGATCGAAGAGACTGGCGTGAAATATTGGATCGAATAGTTGGTGATATTGGAATACCAGCGATCAAGATTGAAAAATTCAAAATGTCGCTCAATGGTGTAATTGCTAGCGCAAATGCCAACGTACGGGGTGATAATAGAACTGTAAAAGCGATATATTCGGCTTGTCTTCAAAGGATATACAGCAAACCCGATCTATCTTTATTCGTCAGTCATCGTGATTTTGATAATTTCTTGATTAAGAGAGTGGAGGATCTTTTTGATCGTCGAAATCATTAGAAAAAGTGGTAACCCCAGAAAATCTTATTCTGGCAACAAGCTGTTTATAGCTTTGTACTTCCATAGAAAGACTGAATCAAGGATTAACCTATTTTCATAAAAAAGAAATGTTTTTTGAGATTATATGCATTTTCTTAAAAAAATAAGATTTCATTAAAAAATATTATTACTCTAATTTTTCTTCAAGATAACACACTTGGTGTATTGAACGCAATGCTTACAACTTATCCACATTCCCGATTGCCTCAGCTAATGCCAAAAGGTAAAGCATAGAGGTAATCCAAGTGAGAGACATGCTTAGGTGGTAAAAGTTTCCCACCTTTCTAACAACAATTATTTCCTCGCCTTCCCAGTTATGTGGTCAATATCTATTCTTATAACTCTCACCTTTTCACTCATTTTATCAATAAATTTTTTACCTTCTTCAAGGAAACTAGGAGAGTATTTTTCTAAGAAACTAAATAATGCATCCTGTTTCTCGCTCCCATACACCTCTGAAGCCGATCCAAAAGCAACTGCACTTTCATATTGTGTTGTAAATTTGTCAGGAATAACCTTTGTCCTGCCAACAACACAAAAAGAAACTTTTTTATTAGCTTTTATATTTTCCAATTTGTGCCCCTCTAAGGCGCAGTGGAAATATACACAATTGTCTTTATAAATATAGTTCAATGGAATTCCATATGGCTGTCCATCAATATCAACAGTGCACAAAAAACCATATTCACATTCTGAGAACAACTTGGTTGCTAGATCAATGCTTAATTCCCTGTCTTTTCTTCTTACATTTCTATGCATCTGATTTATCCGATTTACGCCTAACTTTTATTTCAATACTTATTTTACAATTCGTTGCATTATGGCGAAAATGCATCTGACGGTCAAGAAATTACATAAAGATTGTATTGAGAATAAAGTTTACTGCCGGCGTTGACGATAGTCTTTTAAAGGTCTTCTCTTCCTTGAAAAAATAAATCTTGACAGAGATGCAATATTGTTATATTTTTTCTCTAAGCTTAATAAGGATTTGTCGAAAATGACGATGGGTATGAAAAAGGCATTAGTTAATTTGATCAGCTTGGTGACCCTGCCGGGTCTCACTCTTCTTGGCCTTTTGCTAAATACCAGACGCCCGTCGTTTTTAGGTAATCCGTAATTGATCTGAGAAATACGTACCTAAAGGCCATGGGCTCAAAGAAGTCCATGGCCTTTTTTATTTGTATCGTAAAGTCAATGCAGGATTTTAAAGCACTAGATTCCGGATCACGTCCGGAATGACAGAATGTGGAGTGGTGATGTCACGAGGAATGACCTTCGCAGTTCGACAAGCTCACTGTGACAAGGGGGATTTTACACGCAATTATCAAATCCCCCCTACCCCCCCTTTTCTAAAGGGGGGAATATTAGGAATGCAAAATTGGAAGGACTAGATTCCCGCCTACGCGGGAATGACGTTCCGACTATATTTCGGGAAAAAGGAGAGGAAGATGAATTCGAAAAAAAAGGAGAGGGTATTCATATTCGACACAACGCTCAGGGATGGGGAGCAGTCACCGGGGGCGAGCATGAACCTGGATGAGAAGCTGCGTGTCGCTCTCCAGCTCGAAAGACTGGGAGTGGATATCATTGAAGCCGGATTCCCTGTTGCGTCGGAAGGAGACTTCCTTGCCGTACAGCAGATTGCCCGGGAGGTTAGGGAGCCGCAGATTGCCGCCCTGGCAAGGGCCGATATAGCCGATATCGATCGGGCATGGAATGCGATTAAAGAAGCTGCTCATCCACGGATTCACACCTTTATCTCAACATCCGACATACATTTGAAGTACCAGCTTAAAAAGACGCGTTCCCAGGTCATGAAAGAGGCCTGTGCCGCCGTGGCTCACGCCTGCGCGTATACGACCAATGTTGAGTTTTCGCCGATGGACGCAACGCGAACGGATTGGGATTACCTCTGTGATATTACCGAAGCGGTGATTGCAAAGGGGGCCACCACCGTGAACATCCCTGACACTGTGGGCTATAGTGTACCCGATGAATTTAGCAGTCTGATCGCGTATGTGTTCAAGAAGGTCAAAAATATCAGGAAGGCCGTGATTTCCGTTCACTGTCATAATGATCTGGGACTCGCGGTGGCAAATTCACTGGCGGCTGTCAAAAACGGGGCAAGGCAGGTGGAATGCACCATCAACGGGATCGGGGAAAGGGCGGGGAATGCCGCCATGGAAGAAGTGGTGATGGCCCTGGCGACCAGGAAGGACTTCTTCGGACTATATACAGGGATCAAAACGGAAAACATCTACCAGTCATCCAGACTTCTGACGCACATCACAGGCATACCCGTTCAGCCTAACAAGGCGATTGTCGGGGCGAATGCCTTTGCCCACGAATCCGGTATTCATCAGGATGGTCTGATCAAGGAAAAGATCACGTACGAGATTATGACTCCCCGGTCTGTCGGCATCTCCGGGACTCACCTCGTTCTTGGGAAACATTCAGGCCGCCACGCGGTTTCCGAGCATCTCAAAAAAATGGGTTATAAACTTACCGCCGAGGATGTGAAAAAAGTTTTTGTGCGTTTCAAGGAGCTGGCCGATGTCAAGAAAGAGATTTTTGATGAAGACCTGGAGGCTCTCGTATATGAAGAAGTCTACAGGATTGCCGAGAGGTACAAACTGGTTTATCTCAATGTGGTAAGCGGCAATGTGGCTGTGCCTACGGCGACGATGCAGATGGAGGTCGATGGAAAAATAATCCAGGATGCCGGTTTTGGCGTCGGGCCTGTTGATGCAACATTCGCGGCGATCAGAAAAATTACGAAGACAAACTATCACCTGCTGAAGTACGTCGTTTCCGCTGTCACCGGAGGAACTGACGCCCTGGGAGAGGTAATGGTTCAACTCAAGTACAACGGTCGCTCCGTGGCCGGGCGTGGCGCCGAACCGGATGTAATCGTTGCTTCCGCGAAGGCATATATCAATGCGTTGAACCGTCTTGAGTTTCTCAAAGGGGATGTTAAGAAGGTTAAAGTTGAATAAAGAAGAATAATGTTGTAAGGGAATACACGCAAACTGAACGTGGAGAATCAACGACGTGGGAATGACCATCACGGAAAAGATACTATGCAGCCACACAGATCTTAAAGAAGTTCATCCCGGGATGCTGATAAACGCGAAAGTGGATATCGCCCTCGGGAACGATATAACGGCTCCTATCGCCATAGTTGAATTCAAAAAAGCCGGGGGTGTCCGGGTGTTTGACAGGAACAAGGTAGTGCTTGTGCCCGATCACTTTACACCTAATAAGGACATCGACTCCGCCCAGCAGTGTAAAGTCATCAGGAAATTTGCGCAGGAGCAGGAGATCACCCACTATTATGAGGTCGGCGAAGTGGGCATCGAGCATGCCCTCCTTCCCGAACAGGGCGTCGTACTGCCCGGAGATCTGGTCCTCGGCGCCGACAGCCACACCTGCACATACGGCGCTCTCGGGGCCTTTGCCACCGGCGTAGGCAGTACAGACCTGGCGGCGGCGATGTTGACGGGTGAGGCCTGGTTCCGGGTTCCCGAAACGATGAAAATCGTCTTTCACGGCAAATTAAAAAAATGGGTTTCCGGTAAAGACCTGATCCTCCATATCATCGGCTTGATCGGCGTTGACGGGGCGCGGTACATGGCCATGGAGTTCACCGGTGAGACTGTCTGTCATCTCGGCATGTCAGACCGGTTGACCATCGCGAATATGGTAATCGAGGCGGGCGCGAAAAACGGCATCTTTGTCCCCGATGATATAACGAAGTCGTATGTGCAAGAGAGGGCAAAGCGTCCTTATACGTTATATACCTCGGACTCCGATGCCGCGTATGCTTCTACCATCGACATCGATGTGAGCAAGATCGAACCTCAGGTGGCATTCCCCCATATACCTTCGAACGTAAGAGGCATCAGCCAGGTAGGTAATGTCAAAATCGATCAGGTTGTCATCGGATCATGCACCAACGGGAGGATAGAAGACCTCAGGGTTGCAGCCGGTATTTTGAAGGGAAGGAAGGTGGCGCCTTATATCCGCTTGATTATAGTACCTGCCACGCAGGGAATATACAAAATGGCCCTCAAGGAAGGCCTCATTGAGACATTTATCGATGCCAACGCGGTAGTCAGTACGCCTACGTGCGGCGCCTGTCTGGGCGGCCACATGGGGGTTCTGGCGGAAGGTGAGCGGGCGGTTTCCACGACAAACAGGAATTTTGTCGGACGTATGGGCCATACCGGGAGTGAAGTATATCTTGCCGGTCCGGCTGTTGCCGCGGCATCAGCGGTGCTGGGGCGGATCGCCGGTCCGGATGAAGTATAAGGAAAAATAATGATGAAATTTAAAGGAAAAGTCTGGAAGTTCGGAGACAATATCGATACAGACGCGATCATTCCGGCAAGATATTTAACAACGTCCGATCCGGCAGCCTTGGCCGCCCATTGCATGGAAGATGCCGATCCTGAATTTATGAAAAAGATCAGCACCGGTGACATCATAGTGGCAGGAGAAAATTTCGGCTGCGGCTCATCGAGGGAGCACGCACCCATCGCTATAAAGGCTGCCGGTATCTCCTGTGTCATTGCGAAGAGTTTTGCCCGGATATTTTACCGCAATGCATTTAACATCGGACTTCCCATCTTTGAATCGAAAGATCTGTGGGAGAAGGTTTCCGAAGGCCAGGAGATGGAGGTGGACGGAGATAGCGGGAGCATCCGGATTTTGGACAGTTGCATAGCGCCGCTTCCTATTCAACCAATTCCGCTGTTCATGCAGGAACTCATTAAGGACGGCGGCCTGATGAAACACCTGGCAAAGAAAGGCGTATGATGCCTGTTCTCTTTTTCGAATCTATATCGATCCCTATACCATATAAAAAGATATACAGACGCCTGGGATTCACCAGCGGCGTCACAAAAATATCAGCCTCTCAAAAAAAAGAAATAGACAGACATATCAAGGATGCGGCATCGTTGATTCAGTTGAAGGGTGTCGGCCTGCGCTTGCCTATTAAGGAAATAAAAGGAGCGAAAGTTACGGTCGGTGAAGATCTGATGTTTGAAAGCCAACACCTGGCCAAGTTCCTGCGCAATTGCGGCGAGATCGTCCTGATTGCAGCCACAGCCGGAGACGGCATCATCGATGCAATAGAAAAAGATATAGCTTGCGACAATGTGACTCATGGCGTTGTGCTCGATGCAGCGGCGAGCGAGATGGTCGACGCGTCGCTGGACTGGATCATGGATTATTTCAACAGGACCCTGCTGCGGGAGAAAAGGAGATTGCTCAGCAAGCGCTATTCCGCCGGATACGGCGACTTGCCTCTGGAAGCGCAGAAAACGATGTACCGGCTTCTAGAGCTTGAAAAGATCGGTGTCCGGATTACAGAAAGCTGTATACTTGTCCCGGAGAAGTCTGTCACGGCCATCACCGGCATTAGGCAGGAATGACGTGCCGCCAATAACCGTTTGACTTTAGTTGTAATTAAAAATATATTTTAGAAAGATCTGTATCCTAATGCGTTCATTGTGGGATTTTATTTGATTGGAGTCGATTGAGTAATGTCGTAAGCACCGGTGCCCTGTGATGCAGAAAATAAAAGTACTGATCGTGGATGATCATAAGGTCACACAGAAACTCCTAGAGCAATCGCTTCAGGATGATATTTTCGAAAAAAAAATTGCCGAAGACGGAAAGTTCGCGCTTGATTATTATCATGAATGGAAACCCGATATTATTCTCCTCGATATTCTGCTTCCGGTAATCAGCGGATATTCCGTTTTGAAGGAGATCAGATTAAAAGATAACGATAAGTCTACAGCGATCATCGTTGTCAGCAGTCTCATGGAAAAGGCAGATATCATGGATTGCGCAAAGTTGGGCATTCAGGGATACATTGTTAAGCCGATCAATTTTAAAGAAATATGCCGCAAGGTCATTGAATATTTCATTAAGGCTTACCCGGAGAGGGCAACAGAAGCCGCTGGATTAGTTAACCTGATCAAAGATAAACCTGCGGCTGAAGAAAAGAATGACCCACAGGGAGCCGGTTGAGCATTGTTTCCCTCGTACTTACAATTACCAACAGCTATTTACTATTTAAAAAATTTTTCGTTCCTTCCGCCGCGCAATAGGAGGAAAATGATGAATTGTGAACAAACTTGGAAAGAGAATAACAATCGGCTTATACTCCGGTTGAACTCATTTAGAAGATTGGGGGTCTTCTTTGCAGGACTTGCACTTCTCACCATGGCTTGGGGCTGCGCCCACGGGGCGTACAGCGTAGACATGAAATACTATCCGAAGCCCCTGGCGGAAATGAAGGGCCCGGAAAAGGATATCAAGATAACGGTTTCTACTTTCACAGACCTTCGGAAAACAGACGACAAGCAACAAATTGGATGGGTATGGGATCACTTTGGCGGGAAAACACCGGTGTATCCCAGATTAGTGAAACCATCCATGGCTGTGACATTGCCGGTAAAAGAAATATTCCAGAAGACAGGTTACCAGGTCGCCGTGGACACGCCTGTCTGGAACCTCAAGGAAGACGGCATCCAGAAGGAATGGGGGCCGATCCTCGTCGGGGGAAGCATTGATGAACTTGAGGTTTATTGCGTGGATGATGTTGCCGTCAAGAAGTACAGGGCGAAGGCAAAGATCACGGTGATACTCGCCAACACACAGACTGGTAGGGTCTTCTACAAGGTGTCGGCCAACAGCACAGCCAGCCTTGATCACGTCCTGTTCTCCGAAGGGAAGCTCGCACAGCAAATAAACACGGTGCTTACCGATGTTATGGATAAAATATTTGAAGGAAAAGAGATTAACGATAGAATTCTTGCAGAAGCTGCGGGAAAACTATAAGCTCTGATTTAAAACTGACAGGCAAATTATTAATTTGTTATTTTTATGAAAATAAGATTTACACCCCCTTTTCTAAAGGGGGCCGGGGATGTCCCCCGCTGGCGGGGGTTGGGGGTGGTTGTCCCCCTCTTGAGAGGGTAAGGGGAGGTCTAAAATCCCTCTAAATCCCCCTTTATAAAAGGGAGATTAAATGGTTCATACATGGTTCCCCGTTTCAATGGGGACAACATCTAGATTCCCGCCTGGGCGGGAATGATAGTTGATGGCATGACGTGGTTAGGTATTTACTTGTTGAAGTAATATTATAAGGACGAAGGATGTAATATTACAGGCCATGAATCCTAAAAGAAAGATTATAAGCCTCTTAAATAAAAGAGTTGTGATTCTTGACGGCGCCACGGGAACGGAGCTTCAGAGGCGCTTGATGCCCGCGGGTGTATGCCCGGAGGTTTGGTGCCTGAAAAATCCCGAGACGATTAAGCGCGTCCATACAGCCTACCAGAATGCCGGTTCGGATATCATCTACACCGGTACCTTCGGTGCAAACCGCATCAAGGTTGGCCAATATGGTGAGAAAAATATCATAGACATAAACAAGCAGCTTGTTCTGCTGGCAAGGAGCGCCGTAGGAAATAAGGCACTCATCGCAGGCGACATCAGCTCGACCGGCCATTTTGTTGAGCCCTTCGGCGATTTGATGTTTGAAGAGGCCATTGACATTTTCAAAGAACAAGCTAGGGGACTGCTTGATGGCGGCGTCGATCTATTCGTCATTGAGACCATGATGGATATCCAGGAGGCCCGTGCCGCGCTCATCGCCGTCAAAGAGCTAACAGACCATTTTACGATGGTCACCATGACCTTCGAGACAAACGGCTATACCCTCAGCGGGACAAACCCTGTGAGCGCACTCATCACACTGCAAAGTCTTGGCGCTGATGCCGTCGGCTGCAACTGCTCAACCGGACCGGACGCAATGGTGAATTTCATAACTGCCATGAAGCCGTATGCCACGGTTCCACTCGTGGCAAAGCCGAACGCCGGAATGCCCAGGCTGAAAGGAAAAGATACGGTCTTTGATATGGGACCTGCTGATTTCGCGTCATTCGGAAAACAGTTCGTGGCGTCCGGTGTAAATCTGATCGGCGGTTGCTGCGGGATTTCACCCGAACACATCAAGGTATTGAAGAAAGCGATCGGCAACGCCGCGGTGATCCCCCCCGCGCGGAAGTCCATCAGCGCTGTGAGTTCCGCCAGGGGCTTCAAGATATTTGACCATGGAAGTCCGCTTTTCATTGTCGGTGAGCGAATCAACCCGACAGGTAAGAAGGCCCTCCAGCAAGAACTTCTTGAAGGCAAGATGGCCATAGTGCGGCAGATGGCAAAGGATCAGGAAAAAGAGGGGGCCGATCTTCTCGACGTGAATGTCGGGGTTCACGGCATCGATGAGATTGCGACTATGAAGAAAGCCCTTCATACACTCTCTGCGAGCACCGATCTTCCGCTGGTTATCGATTCCCCCAATTTGGAAACAATAAGAGAGGCTCTCAGGATCTATCCCGGTCGTGCCCTTATAAACTCTATATCCGGCGAGAAGGAAAAAATGAAAAAACTCCTCCCTATTGCCGGTAAGTACGGTGCCATGTTCATACTCCTGCCCATAACAGCCAAAGAGATACCGGAATCATCAGAGAGACGAAAAGAAATCATAAAAGATGTGTATCAGGCAGCGCGACGTTACGGCTTTACGAAAGACGATATAGTCGCGGACGGCCTCGTGATGACGGTTGCCTCGAATCCGCAGGCAGCATCGGAAGCATTAAAGACAGTCGCTTGGTGCGCGAAGACCTTTAAGATTAGAACTATCCTCGGGCTCTCCAACGTGTCTTTCGGTCTCCCCGGGAGAAAGTGGATAAATACCGCTTTCTTGGCCATGGCAGCTTCTTCCGGACTGACCATGGCGATCGCCAATCCCACCGACCGGGAGCTGATGAATGTAGAGATGGCGGCG
>DATKLL010000095.1:0-7852 GCA_035542475.1 Syntrophales bacterium | reverse complement strand
CACGTTTTTTTTCATTTCAATGCCTCCAATGTAAAAAAGTTTATCCTCCGTTAAAAGTTGCTTCAAGTCTCGGACTTGAACCTCCGCGTCCTATAACCCGCACGTTGATATTCAATTTCTTTTATATAAAATTACTCCAGTAAAACCAGTGTGTCAAAGGAAAAGTATATTACATCTTCAATATACCTGCTTGACATTCCATAATATCTGAATAGAATTAAATCACCTCAGAGTAATTGACACTGGAGCGGCGGATTAGCTCTCTGTCGCGGTCCTTGAATTTATCGCAGGCAGCTTATCTTTTAGAAAAGGGGAGTTTTTGTATAATGTGAAGATTTGGATTTTTTACAAAAGGAGCATCAACCTATGAATGGAGAATGTTGCTATCAACCAGTAACTCAAGAGATCGCAGCCGAGTTGCAGTCAATTGTTGGTGAAAAGAATATCATCTTCAATGATGTTGAACGTATGCAAGACTACTCACACGACGAAGTGGCTGATCCGGGATATGCTCACATGCCTGAGGCGGTGGTCAAGCCCCAGTCCGCCCTCGAAATTTCGCAAATAATGAAACTGGCCAATAAATATCATATCCCGGTGACTCCCCGTGGAGGGGGAACCGGGCTTTCCTGTGGTGCTGTTCCTGTTCATGGAGGTATTCTCCTTTCTCTGGAGAAAATGAATCGCATCCTGGAAATTGATAAGGGGAACATGGTGGTTGTGGTAGAGCCGGGTGTAGTGACCCGTGAGATTAATATCGCAGTTCAGGAGCATGGGCTTTTTTATGCGGGTTATCCCATGAGTTTTGAATCATGCTTTATTGGAGGAAACGTTGCAGAAAATGCCGGTGGCGGCCGTGCGATAAAATATGGGGTCACCGGGCATTATGTTCTTGGCCTGGAGGCAGTTTTACCTACAGGAGAGATTGTGGAAATGGGAGGGAAACGGCTGAAGGATGTCACGGGATATGACCTCATACATCTCATGATCGGTTCGGAAGGAACCTTGGGTATATTTACAAAAATAATCCTCAGGCTGCTCCCTCTGCCCACAGCCACTGCTGTACTCTTGATTCCCTTCGAGAGTGCTGCTGTCGCTATTGCCGCTTTTCCAAAGGTAATTGCCAGCGCAGGATTACTGCCTTCATCAATTGAGTTTATGGACAGCCTTTCTATAGAAACAGTATACAAATTCCTGGGGGAATCGCCTCCGCGGCCCAATATCGGGGCCATGCTGTTAATTGAAGTGGATGGGACAAGTAGAGAAAAGGTTGACAGTGATTGTCAAAAAATCGGTGAACTATTTCTTGAGTCAGGAGCTCTTGACGTATATGTGGGCAATACGCCGACCATCGAGAGAAAAATGTGGAACCCGCGTCTGAAGCTTGCGGAGGCGTTTAAGGCAATCTGCCCTGTGCAAAGCCTTGAGGATATAGTTGTACCCACGGCACGGATTCCTGATCTCATTAAAGAATTGGAACGACTTTCTCAAAAATATGATGTTCTGATTCCCTGTTACGGCCACGCGGGCGATGGGAACCTGCACGCCACCCCGGTGAAGAAGCCGGAAACCCCTCTGGATACGTGGAAAGAAAAACTTCCTTCGATACTTACGGAGCTATATCAGGAGGTATATCGTTTGGGGGGAACCATCAGCGGAGAACATGGCATAGGCTCGAAGCGAGCATCCTATCTCCCTCTGGTGATGAACTCCGACCTTATTGCACTCCAAGAGAAAATCAAACAGGCTTTCGACCCTTTGAATGTCCTCAATCCCGGAAAAATTTTTCCATCCGGACGTAATAGCTGTAGATGAATCCGGCAGCGAGTGCATTCCCAGTATTTACTCTTCGAGCTGTTCAAAAACCTTGCGGAGCTTGTTTAAAAGGTCCTGCCCCTCTTTCCCAGTTGCTGCCGGTGTGACCGGACTACGGACAACACTATCGCGAGGATGTTCAGTTATTTGATACAATGTAATTTCACCGCTTCGATCAACAGACGGCAGAGGTTTCTGTTCAACGGTTTTCTCTTCAAAAGATTTCTCTTCTGCCTTCTTTTTTCTGTGTCTTGATCTCCATCTCGACTTCTTCTTGACCGGCTGCGGGCTTGTTTCAACCGGTTCGCTTGCCTTTTGTGGCTGTTCGCTGACTTCAGCGGGGATCGACGCAATGTCTTTAATCTCGGCACGTTCCTCTTCCCGTTTATCCATTACATCAACGATACGGATCTCCTCATCGGGAAAAGCTTCCTCAACTGTCTCCCTGCTGATGGTCTCTATTTTCAGCTCATCCCATTGTATATCAGGACTTCCGGTTATATAAATAGATACATTGTGTGAACTTTCAAGTTTATTAATCTCGGGCCTCTTCCTGTTCAGAAGATAGTCGGCTATCTCATAAGGCAGTCTCACTTTAAGAGCTGAGTAATCCCCCTTTACCACCTGGGATTCTATTTTTCTAAAAGCACCCAGAGCGGTGTACTCCAGGGAAGGCCTCACACCGCGCCCCTTGCAGTAAGGACAGACTGTGTAACTTATTTCCTGGATGGTTGATTGTTTTTTCTGCCTTGAGAGTTCAAGAATTCCGAACTTGGATATGCGTGACATCTGTATCCTCGCCCTGTCTATATTGAGGGCCCTTTTGAAAGTCTTTTCCACTTCAGCCTCATGCTTTCGATCACGCATATCGATGAAGTCTATGACAAGCAGTCCCCCCAGGTCTCGTAAGCGAAGCTGCCTGGCAATTTCTTCTGCCGCTTCAAGGTTGGTCCTGAATGCAGTTTCTTCAACGTTTCTTTTGTTTGATGCCCGGCCCGAGTTCACATCGATGGTGGTCATGGCTTCTGTCGGGTTTATGATTATATATCCGCCGGACTTCAACTCCACCCGATCCTGGTAGATAACACGAATCTGATCTTCGAGCCTGTATTTATCGAAGAGGGGTGTCTTTTCCCTGTACAGCTTGATAAGTTTTAAAATCCTCGGTACCACTGCTTTGGCGTATTCCCTCATCTTCCTGTACGTTTCACTGTCGTCTACAAGTATCTCTTCGATTTCCGACGTGTAATAGTCGCGCAGGGAGCATACGCCAAAATTACTTTCCTGGTAAATTAGTCCCGGCGGAGTCACGCTCTTTACGCTCTTCTGGATTTCCTTCCATAGCCTCGATAAGAGCTGATAATCCCGGGAAAGTTCCTGCTTTGTCCGGTTCATACCCGCTGTGCGGATTATAAAACCGACACCGTCATCAATCTTGATTTGCTCCATCAATTTTTTCAGCCGCTTTCGATCTTCTTCGTCTTCTATTTTTCGAGAAATGCCGCTGCTTTCTTTGTTCGGAAGCAAAACCAGGTATCTTCCCGGCAACGATGTATATGTCGTCAGCAGGGCGCCCTTGCGTTCAGTTTCCTCCCTTATTACCTGAACGATTACCTCCTGACCGGCTTTGAGAGACGGTCTATGGTTCGATGAGCCGCTTCCCTTTCCATCGCTTTCTGTAAAATATTCGGGACTGACATCATGCAAGGGGAGAAAGCCGTCCCTTTTTCCTCCGTAATTCACGAAAGCTGCCTGCAGACCGCGCTCCACCTTCATGACTACGCCCTTATAAATGTTGCCGGTTATTGGTTCTTTGACAGCCATCTGGATATTGTATTCGACCAGTTTACCTCCGTCTACAATAGCCAGCCGCTTCTGTTCAGGATGAACAGCATTGATTAACATTACCTTTTTCATAAATATCCTTGTTCTTTATATAAGGGTGGATACATCTCCATTCCCCACCCTGATTATCTCAATTACGTCGTCGACAAGACTGATAACACTCGATGGCTCAGAAGCCAGAATGCCTCCATCTATGATTAGATCTACGCGTTTGCCAAATTTCTCTTTGATCTCATTTGGATCACTCAATACTTCACCGTCTTCAGTCGTGACGCTGGTACTGATAATAGGCTGTCCCAGTTCCCTCACTAGGGAAAGGCATATTTGATTGTCGGGCACCCTGATACCTGTAGCCAGTCTTTTTGGGAGAATGATCTTCGGGACCAGCCTTGACGCCTCCAGGACAAATGTATAAGGTCCCGGCAGGAGGCGCTTCATGGTCTTATATGCAAAATCTGAGACCTTGGCGTACTTACTTATATCCTTCAAATCGGCGCAAACAAAGCTTAAAGGCTGTTTCCTGTCTCTCCTTTTTATTTCATAAATCCTGTCAATTCCTTTTTTATTGAAAAGGGCACATCCCAGCCCATAGACCGTATCCGTGGGATAGATGATTACACCCCCGTCCTGCAGGATATCAACCGCTTTTCTGATCAGCCGCATCTGGGGGTTCTGACTGTTGATGGCCAGATACATACCGATTTATTAACCTCATTACATGAATTATAAGCATTTAATAAACTTATTAAGTATAACAGAAATCAAAATCATTATCAATGAACTTATTGAATTCCTTTCAAACCTTACTTCCTTTGTATTCCTCATCCTTGCTCAATTTGTACTGGATACTGTCCACAAGTGCCTGCCAGCTTGCTTCAATGATGTTTGTGGAAACTCCTATGGTGCTCCAGATATCACGCCCGTCGCTGGAATCTATGAGCACCCTCACCTTCGCCGCTGTTCCCTCACAGCCTTCCAGAATTCTTACTTTGAAATCAACCAGGTGCATCTCCCTTATGTGTGGATAAAATTTGGTCAGAGCTTTTCTGAGTGCATTATCCAGGGCGTTTACAGGGCCGTTCCCTTCGGCGGCAGTCAATTCCTCTTCAGTGCCGACGGATATTTTGATTGAAGCCTGAGTAACGGGAGGATTGTCTCCTGTCTTAGCGTTAAAGACCTGAAAACTTTCCAGGGTAAAAGGTTCTCTGAACTCACCCTTCAGCTTTTTCATCAATATGGCAAGGGAGCCGTCTGCTGAATCAAAGTGATAGCCCTGGTCTTCCATGATTTTTATCTGTTGAACGATCTTTTTGTTTAGCGATGTCTCATTACCCAGGTCGATACCCATTTCTCTTGCCTTGTACGCGATGTTGCTTTTTCCTGCAAGGTCGGATACCAGCACCCGCTCGTGGTTTCCTACAAGCTCCGGTTTAATGTGTTCATAGGCAACTGGATTTTTCAAAACGGCATCGACATGTATGCCCCCCTTGTGGGTAAAGGCGCTCCTCCCTACGAACGGCCTGGAATTGAGAGGAGGAATATTCGCTATATCACTTACGTAATTAGAAAGGTGCGTCAATTCTCTTATGGAATTCTCCAAAAGGCATTTCTTATTCATCTTCAATTGGAGGTTGCCTATTATGGAGATGAGGTCGGCATTTCCGCATCTTTCTCCATACCCGTTAATAGTTCCATGGACCATCCTGACACCGGCATGAACGGCGGCCAAGGAGTTTGCTACACCAAGTCCGCAATCATTATGTGCATGGATGCCGAGGAGACGGGGAGGGATGTAAGAGATTACCTCCTCGATTATTGCGGTTAAATTATGCGGCATTGTCCCTCCGTTGGTATCACACAGGACAACCATATCGGCACCGGCAGAAAGGGCTGTCTCTAGCACCCGGCACGCATACCCGGGATTGTTTTTATATCCGTCGAAAAAGTGTTCCGCATCAAAGATGACTTCTTTCCCTTTGGTCTTAAGATATTCAACAGAATCACGGATCATATCCAGATTCTCTTCGAGTGATACATTGAGAATCTCGGAGATATGCAGATCCCAGGTCTTGCCGAATATGGCAACTGCCGGCGTTTCCGCCTGCAGCAGGGCCGCGATGTTCGGGCATGCCGCAACTTCCATATTTGTCTTTCTGGTGCTGCCGAATGCCGTGAGACGTGCATGCTGGAATGAAGCATCTTTGGCCATTTCAAAAAAGCGTGCATCTTTCGGATTTGATCCCGGCCAGCCGCCTTCAATGTAATGGAAACCCATCTTATCGAGAAGCTGTGCAATGCGCAGCTTTTCCTCAGCTGAAAAATTGATCTGCTCTCCCTGAGTCCCGTCCCTTAAGGTTGTATCGTAAATCAAAACGTCCGACGAATTCATAAACCCTCCTTTTCAAAAAAAAACCGCTATCAGACGGCCTGATAACGGATTCTGTTTGCTCTAACAATTTTTATCGAAACACTACACCACTACCAGGTTTCCTATTTAAGGAACTTAATTATGCCTTTGATGCCTATGCTTTTATGTGTGGTGGACATGTTTCCGTTTATACTGCTTTGTTGATTCAATATTTTTATTTATTTTATAGTATATATTCTGTTTGTCAATAGTAAAGTTGTGAAGGTATTCAACATACGCGGCATGCGGTAATTTGCAGAAGGGAAGGAATAAGAATTGACCTTACCAGCATACTGATGTACGTAGGCTGTTACATTACCTGAAAGGAGACAAGACTTGGCAGTGGATGAAGAAAAGACTACCGAAATGAAACCAGAAATAAAAATCGATCAGGACAATCTCTATCATGAAGAGACATTCACCGATTTGAAGGTCGGGTGGATACGGCGGCTCACCCCTGTGACGCCCGATGGTAACAGGGATAAGAGTCGTGAACCCCTGTTCATCGGACAGACGCAGCTGGTCACGCCCCAAGGATCTATACCGATACAGTGTCCGATACCGGCGAAGACACTGCCGGAGGCCATGAAAAAATTCCCTGAATCTATGGAACTGGCAATCAGGAATATGATTGAGCGGGCCAAGGAAATGCAGGAACAGGCCACCTCCAGGATTATCAGGCCTGATCAGATCCGGTGAAGAAAAAGAATATTGAAGAATTCTTCAAATGCGCTGAACTGTATTTGACCAAGAGCGCATGCCTCAGGCCCCGCCATGTGGGCGCTTCACTTTACAGACAATGTTCCAGTTAAGTCTTATTTCATTACTGCTAATGCCAACAGAGGTAGATGTTGAACTTTCGGACTGGCATGTGGATTATCAATTGAAAAGTGCAAGAACATGGACGCCCATCTTTTTCATAAAGGGGGCATTGATACCTTCCTGAAATGTTGTTTTCCTACTTTGTCCATTTATACACTATTACACCCTGTAATCCTTATTCCCTTCAACAAAATGAAAGTCAGAGCCATTTTGACCCTGCTTTGTGCTCATTTCTGATATGGGGTGTTTTGACAAGCCAAGTGTTTACTCCTTGGTTTCAATCAATAATGAACATTAACGAATACATCTGATGCTTTGAAAATAATTAAATAATTACCTTGACTTTGCGTAGTTAAAGCGTACTATTAAATTATAAGAAGTAATCGACACTATAGAAAAAGCTTTCGGTTCTGCTAATTCCTTCATATAGAGGGAATGAATTAAAAATTGTGGCCCTGTCTTTTACAACGAGACAGGGTTTTTTGTTTCTGGATGATTTGACTTTTACGAAAGGTAGGTAAACATAGATGCCAAGCGAGGATATGATGATGAATACAGACGATCTTCTAAAGACTGGTTCATTGTTAGTAGAAATGGGGGAATACAATACCGCAATGACAGCATTCAACATAGTTTTCGATCAGGATTCAGAATGTGTAGAGGCACATCATGTTCGTGGATATGCAGGTAAATATTTTGAAAATTATGAAGAAACAATAAAAGAATTCGATAAAACTATTGAACTGGAACCTGGGTATGCAGGGGCTTATTATAATCGGGGGTGCATTTATAGAGAGTGCGATAAACAGCGGGCGATCAGGGATTTCACCAAGGCAATCGAATTGAAATCCGACTGTGCAGAGGCTTATAACAATCGCGGAAGTCTTTATGCAGATGTTGGAGATTATCAGCAGGCAATCAGGGATTTCTCCAAGGCAATAGAGATGAGACCGGAATATGCCA
>DATKLL010000094.1:0-34007 GCA_035542475.1 Syntrophales bacterium | reverse complement strand
TAACATGGCAGGTTGGAGGGTTGGATATTGCGTGGGACATCCGAAGATCATTGATGCCCTGGGGAAAATTAAAGGTTATTACGATTATGGTTTGTTCCAGGCGATTCAGATATCAGCCATTGTTGCCTTGAGGGATTGTGACAGTTTCATTTCGGAGCAGGCTGCAATCTATGAAAGGCGGCGTGATGTTCTGTGCGATGGTCTTAATAGTATGGGCTGGACTGTGGAGAAACCAAGGGCGTCTATGTTCGTGTGGTCGCGAATACCGGATCATTTTCGGGAAATGGGTTCCATGGAATTTTCGATTAAGCTTATGGAAGAGGCAGAGGTAGCTGTTTCCCCCGGGGTAGGTTTCGGGGAAGAAGGGGAAGGGTGGCTCCGAATTGCCCTTGTTGAGAACGAAAATCGCATCAGACAGGCGATCAGGCAGATAAGAAGAATGTCATGGAACGGGAAAGAAAACGGAAGGATTGCCTGATTAAGATAAATTGGGGATTTGCTGAGTTCTTATTTTAACAATTAATTCTTTCAATAACAATATTGCCATGAGGCAATCGTGATAGCGCATCTATAATCTGCCGGCATATCAACCCGCCATCAGCATTCTCATGAATAAACATCTGATATCCGTCTGATGTTTGTGAGTGACTTGACAATTGAGGAGATAATCCATTGTTGGCCAGCCTGATCGCTTCATCAATGCAGAGATGTTCACTCGTTTTAATTTTAATAATGCGTGCCTTGATATAACTTTCACGGCTTATGATATAAATCCTGCTCATAAGATCATCAACTTGGAACAGAGGCTAGATGTTGTCCTATGGCCCAGATCGGCATTATTTCTCAATCCCCGTATGTTATAGCCCTGGCAGATATTGACAGAACAGGTTTTGAATGAACCCCCGGCTTTTTTCACATACGTCATTTTGTGGACAAAAAAAGGTGGATGGCAAAGGAGGGAAAAAACCATCCACCGGTAATCAAACTGAAAGGAATCACAAATACCATTCTTCCTCTCAGGACGCCTGGAGTATAATCGGCAAGAGGTAAAAGGAGGAGACGAATACCACACGCCGATTCCCGATTTAAAAGAACTTTTATGACAAGTATAACCACTCTTCGTTGCTTATTAACTCGTGTACCAGTTTAACTGACCGCTGCTTCTCCTCCTTTTTATATTTTATAATTTAATATTATTCCGGAGAGACCTCTGAGAAATACCTTTCATTCATTAATTCAATAAGATTAAAATCCCAAAGGTTTCTTCCTACTCAAGAGGTCTCTATGTTTGACTAAACATACTTGCAAAAAGGCTGCCAACGTGAAAAATGATGTACCTTCTCGAAAGAGTTGAAATTTTATAATGTGAAATTGTTATTTAAATACAATATATTATGGATGGTCCACGAATACCGCAAGGTCTAGATTATATTAGGCTAAGAGGTCGTCTGATGAAGAATACGTGCGATTATTGCACGATCTAAAGTTACAAAATACAATTAAATTCGCAGGGATGTTGATATCAATATATGTGCATATATCGCACATATCGTTCGATATATGCACATAATCCATTCAATGCAAATACACCTGCTGCAGATCTTTCAAATCAGCTTTAAGATACTCTTTAATACTGTTCCAGTCAGGATAGCTTATCCGGTCATTAGTCAGGTGGGGAATACCGATTATCTGGCAGTGACCGTATCTGCTCCTGGCGTATATTTTTCTCCCACCCACTCCGATTTCCTCCTTCGGTTTTTCACATCCCATCAAAACAGAATTTATAAGGACATCAAAAACTTTAAGACCTTCTGTTATAATGTACCGTGGCTTGAGTGTATCGATTATGTCATTCACTCTATTAAAACAGAATGTTTCCAATTCTCCGCGGAGGTCTTCATCCATAGTTTCCCATTGCGCTTCGTTTTCACTTTTGAAAAAAACAAGATTCAGTTTTACACTCTCCTCCAACCAGTCATACCTTTCGATACTTTCGAACAAGTATTTCATCTTCCTTGCAATCCGGGAATCATGATAAAGATATTCATGAAAATCCGGAATCTGACTGTCATCTTCCTTACAAAAAGGTTTATCATCCTTGCCGGGATTGTATCCGATGATCATGAGGTCCGGGCCTGCGCTGACGGGGGAATAAAATACTCGAAAACCGCATTTACCAAAGTCGTATTTATATTCACTGGCTTCCCATTTTTCACAAACATCCCTCAATAAGTCTTCTGCCCAATCATCTATTTCCATGTTTACCGAACAGCCTCCGTCTTTACTCAGTAATAACCATTATGGTTTTTTCATAGATAGTTTCACATGCACTTTGATATATTGACATATGCAAAATAACTAAGCATATTCTGTCCTCCATGCATGCGTATTGCTATTCCCTGATAAAAAAATAACTGAGTTAGGATAGTGTGTCAAGTTAAAAGGGTATTGCTGGAAGAGAGTATGAAATCACGCTTGTGGTTTGTATTATGAGCGTGATATGTAACACAACATTTTATGAAAAAAATTTACCGGTTGATACTGGGCAGTAGAGAAATTATACAGATCTATTCAGTCTACGATTCATTATTTCTTTGATGAGGCAGTTTTGGGGATATCGATATGTCCGTAAGAGAAAAAAATTCAATTCTGTGTCCGAATTGCCGAAAGCTTATCAGTGCTGATGAACCTGAATGCCCGTATTGCGGGTTGTCAAGGCCCGGTTCACGGCTGAAAACCAACTTTCTTAGCAAATTTTTGTCGGCTTCGATTGATGCTGTTAAAATCATAATCTATATTAATATTGCCTTCTATATCTTATCAATTTTACTGAATCCATCATCCCTCGGGTTTTCTACAAATCCTCTGACTTTATTATCTCCCTCAGACAAGAGTCTTTTTCTTCTGGGCGCGACAGGGACCATTCCGATAGCCGGGTATGGACGCTGGTGGACACTCGTATCGGCTTCTTTCCTTCATGGCGGTATCCTTCATATCTTTTTTAATATGGCCGCACTGGCCCAGCTTGGGCCGTTTGTGTTACGCGAATTCGGGTTTAACCGGTTTGTGGTTATCTATGTACTGACCGGTATAGCGGGTTTTTTTATATCCTTTTTGGCCGGTATTTCTTTTACTATCGGTGCGTCAGCCAGCATCTGCGGCCTCATCGGTGCCATTATCTATTATGGCAAAAGCAGAGGGGGATTCTATGGAGAGGTCATTTACAGACAGGCCATGGGTTGGGTCATCGGTCTAGTTTTATTCGGCATCCTGGTTCCGGGGATCAACAACTGGGCGCATGGTGGAGGCTTGGTCTCCGGCATCATGTTTGCTTTCCTTATAGGTTATAATGAAAAAAAAGGAGAAACTTTTTTACATCGGTTTCTCGCAATAGGCTGTATGGGTTTAACTTTTATTGTCCTGATGTGGGCTGTCCTTCAGGCCCTTTATCTCTCCCTTTCAAGTTAATATTTGATAAAGTCTGAATAATCCATGTTTAGCTTTCGCGGGACGAATTGTATTTTTTTATTACATAACCAGGAATAATCTCGTGCAGCAGAAAGAAACCAGAAAGACCATTAGAACATTTGCGATTGCCTCATTTCTCAATGACTTCGGGTCCGATGTAATATACCCTATCTGGCCGCTGTTTATTACGACCGTCCTGGGTGCCAATATGGCAATCCTTGGTCTAATAGATGGTCTGGGTGAAGCGTTTGTTTCCGTATCTAAGGCAGCCTCCGGTTATATCTCTGATCGAATACACAAAAGAAAGATTTTCATCTGGTCCGGTTACCTTTTTGCCTCTTTATCGAGAATAGGCTACGCTTTTTCTACGGTCTGGCAACATGTAATTCCGTTCAAGATTTTTGACCGGATGGGTAAGATACGGGGCACACCAAGAGATGCCATTGTTGCAGATATTTCCACAGATGAAAACAGAGGCAAGCATTTCGGGCTGCTAAGGGCAATGGACAACCTTGGAGCCGTATGCGGAATCATTTTCTGCATTTTGTTTTTTGAATGGCTCGGATATAGAAATTTATTTCTCATTGCAGCAATTCCCTCTGCATTGGGCGCCATTCTGATTTACTATCGCATTAGAGAGACAAGAATATCTGATGCAAAGCTTTTCCATGGTTTTTCACTCAAAGACCTCAATGCTAATTTTACACTGTTTCTAATACTCAGTTCTTTTTTTGCTTTAGGTTCCTTCAGTTATTCTTTTCTGCTCATCTACGCAACTCAGTTCGGGTTTCAAACCGTATTCGTCCCTGTTCTTTACCTGATTTTCACCGTTGCCGCGGCGATTTTTTCCCTTCCTGCAGGTAAGCTTTCCGACAGATTGGGGAGAAAGGTATTGATGCTGCTCGCATTCATATCATGGGGAGCTGTCTGCCTTAGCTTAATTCTTTATAGCAGTCATGTTGTCATTGGCTTGACATTTGCCGTCTATGGTTTGCATAAAGGCATATTAGACACAGTCCAAACGACTTTTGTTTCTGAACTTGCCCCGGAACATTATCGAGCCACAGGTTTGGGCGTATTCCAAATGGCCATCGGTCTTTGCGCCCTGCCCGCCTCCCTGATTGCGGGACTACTCTGGGATAATATCAACTTATTCGCGCCTCTTTATTTTTCCCTGGCTTTAACTCTTATAGCCACTGTTATGCTGATGTTTGTTAAGGGGAAATGATTGTAAGTAAAAGTCTCGCCATCAAAGCGGAAGCGGTCACGCAGGCATGGCGAATGGTTGCAATTTATACATCTGGGCTATGGATTGCTGGAGTAATTACAATATTATGAGAAGGATAACAGGTAGGATCGGAGGCTGACTTTTTTACTCTTCAAACCAAACTTATTACGAATGTTGCATCTATGGAAGTCAACTGATGACGTAGTCACATTCAATATTTCTGCGATTTCTTTTGAAGTTCTACCTTCCTTAATAAGACTGGCGACTTGAATTTCTTTGGGAGTCAGGCCGAAATATTTTGAGGATAATTTCTGGGAAAATGGTGAAACGACGTTTTTCAGATTCGAATCGAGGATGGAAAGACATTCTACAGTCCTATTGTCCGGTTGGTTCTTTCTCAGCATTTCTATGTAAGGTATCACAAGTTCCTTAATGTTCGCCGAAACTTTTTGTTCAAGTTCCGCTTTGTCTTCTTCTCTTTGTTTCAATAAAACTCTCAATGTCGTATTAATATCCTCGAGCATGCGGGACTTGTTAACAAGTTCCTCTTCTCTTTTTCTTAAAGCTTCCTCTGCCTGTTTACGCTCGGTTATGTCTTTTGAAACCACCGTTACAGCTATTGTTGTTATTCCTGCGCGATCTTTAACAGGACTGAATGTCCGTATAAAGTGCCTGCTGTCTCTTTCACTTTTATGTTCATGCTGGATTGAACTGCCGCTCTTGAATACATCCAGCACCTTTTTAGTAAATTTTTTCGTGTCTTCCACTGAATGAAACTCACCATACGATCTGCCTAATATCATCTCCAATGGTATGCCAAAACGGGAAAGATAACCCTCGTTCATGATCAGGAACCTGCAGTCTCTATCAACGAGATACATTGAATCTGTGGTAGATGCAAGAGACCGGAATTTCTCTTCTGATTCCCGCATCACATCCTGCGCATGTATACGTTCAGTGATGTCTGTTATCACCCCCTGTATTCCAATAACACAATCTCCACTATAAACCGCCCTGCTGGATGACCGTACCCATCGGGTTTCGCCCGATTTTGTTACCATCCGGTACTCACTCGGCTCGATGATGTCAGAGATGATTTTTTCAAACTGCATCTGTATACGAGGTAGGTCTTCACTGTAGATAAACTCAGTAAATGAACGGCCAATTATTTCAGAAGGGTTGTATCCGATAAGGGATTCTATGGGGTGGCTGACATACGTTATCAGACCCTGCAAATCCGCGGAATAGATTGCATCATTCAAGTTTTCGACTAAATCACGATATTTGCTCTCACTATCCCGTAAAGCCTCTTGTGTCTTCCTGAGTTCAGTGACATCTGCGACGACTCCTCTCATGCCGACAACCCTGTAGTCACTAATAATTGGTTGAGGGTGTACTAAAATAGATATTGTACTCCCGTCCTTTCTCAGCCCTATATATTCACCGGCATGCAATTCTTCCCCACTTAATAACTTTTCTATTCTGTCCTTCGCCCTCTCCCTTTCCTCAGGAGCTATCATTTGAAAAACATTTAATCCTTTTTGAATATCCTCTTGAGTATAACCAAAAATCTCAAAGGCCTGATGATTGACCAGGATAAAATTACCTTTTTCATCAGTCTCAAAAACTATTTGCGGAAGTGATTCGACAAATTCTCTGTATTTCTCACGGCTCTCGCTCAGCGCTCTCTCCACCCGCTTGCGTTCCGTAATGTCCCGTTGAAGTTTTTCATTTACCCTTTGCAGTTCGGCAGTACGCTCTGCAACCAGCTTCTCAAGGTAGTTACGGTGCTGCCGTAATTCATCCTCCATCTGCTTGCGTGCAGTGATATCCCTGAAGGTTACAAGGTCTGCTGTATCCTCCCCAAAATATACCATTGCACCGATTGCCTCTATCCACTTATCTTCGCCTGCTCTGGTTCTCAATCTGTAAATTCTGTAGTCGGCTAAGGAGCCCCTTCTGCCGTTTTTTATGAGTTGGAGGTCATTGATTATTAATGTCCGGAAGTCCGGGTGAACAAACTCGAAGGCATTGAGGCCGATGCAATCACCGGCGGACGCCAAACCCAGCAGGTTCGCCCCTGCTTTATTTATGAAAAGAATTGTGCCGTCCCAATCGATGATCGCCATTGCATCGAGCATGCGATCCACGAGGGAAAGAAAAAGGTTTTCACCGTCTCTTAATGTTTCCCCTAATCGCTTGCTTTTATCGGTGTTATTTGTCATTTAAACTGCCGAAGAGAAAGATCAGCTTCTTTGTTAAGAAATGAACTCACGTGATACCCATTTCAAGAATCGAAAAGCCTCAGATGATTCAACTGACTATGAGTGTGAGACTTCGAGATGTGTATGCCATTTATATTCCCTGACAATTTCTTATACAATTACTAAATATGACTGTCATGTCAAGTGGAAATAGCATTCGGTGAAACATCCGGTTTATCTTAATAAAGGAAATGTGCCTTCACACTGAAAAATAACTTAACAGCTGGTATAAAATTGAATTCCATCAAAATTAATCTCTTGAAACTCTCAATAACAATCCCTTCAAATAACGACCCTCCGGGTGTGCAAGGTTTATGGGGTGATCCGCCCCAGGTCCCATGGTCTGAAGCAATTGGGCGGATTTCCCGGCATCGCGCAAGCCGCCCAGGACAATCTTATGAAAAAGCGTTTCATCGATATAATTGGAACAGGAAAACGTTGCGAGTATCCCTCCTTCCCGAAGAGTGCTCGCCGCCTGAAGATTTATATCCTTGTACCCCCGTGCCGCCTTTGCCACGTCCTTTTTCGATTTGGCGAAGGCTGGCGGGTCAAGAATTATTACATCGAAGAGTTCATCGGTCTCGCGGAGATAATTAAAGACGTCGGCCCGGAGAGTAGGGTATTGATCAGATAAAAAACCGTTTCTTGCAAGATTCCATCGGGCTATTTCATTTGCCGTCTCTGATGCTTCAACTGATATTACACGTCTGGCGCCTCCCCGGGCGCAGTACACAGAAAAAGCGCCGGTGTACGAGAAACAGTTTAGAACATTGGCCTGATTGCTGAACCTTTCAAGGAGTTCCCTGTTTGGCCGTTGATCGAGGAAAAAGCCGGTCTTTTGCCCTGTAATGATATCAACCCTGAAATGGAGATGATTTTCCATAATCTCGACCATGTCGGGCGGCTGACCGCCATAAACTATACCAACGCTGTCCTCTAACCCTTCAAGCTGCCTCGCCTTGCCCTCGCTTCGTTCATAGATGCCGATAGGTCGCAGCTCTTCAGCGAGGACGTTGAGAATGGTCCGGCGATGTTTCTCCATGCCTGCTGTCGCGAAGGAAACGACTAAATAATTGTCGTAACTGTCCACGATCGACCCCGGCATAAAGTCACCTTCAGCATTGATCATGCGGTAAGCTGTCGTTCCATCCGGCATCACTTTCTCTCTTAAGGTCATGGCTGCCCGGATACGCCTCTGCCAGAAGACATGATTTATCGATGTTGTTGTGTCGGTGGTCAATAGTCGGAATGAAATATCAGAGACAGGGTTGTAAAAACCGAGGGCCAAGGTGTTCCCTTGATGGGTTACCGCAACAGCAATATCGCCGGGATCCGGTTGTCCATCTACTGACGCAACCGCACCGGAAAATATCCAGGGATGGCCGCGGAGCAGCGATGCTTCACGGCCCGGCTTGAGGATTATTTTGGGATATTTATCACTCATCATAAGAGAAATATTTTTTATTTGTGGCAATGTACAGGTTTATTTTTTAAAATGCAACGGTGTTTGAAGGAATATGAATAAAGTGATCCCTTTCTCAAATATATTGCATGGAAGATTCATCAGGAGACTGAACAGATTCGCTGTTGAATGTTCACTCGGAGGCAAAATCGTCCAGGCCCATCTTCCTAATCCGGGTCGTCTCTGGGAGCTGCTTCTTCCGGGCGCAGCCATTAGTCTTGTAAGAAATAATCGGTCTCCTGACAGGGCCACAGCCTACACTGCCGTTGCCGTCGCCCGCGAAGGCGTTCCTGTCCTGCTTCACACCGGGATGGCAAACGCAGTAGTGCAGTATCTGATCGAGGAAAACAAGATTCACGGCCTGGAGAATGCACAAATTATAAAGCGGGAAGCCACATTCGGGAGAAGCCGTTTTGATTTTCTCTTGCGGAAGGATGACATTCAGCATGTCCTGGAAGTGAAATCATGCACCCTCTTCGGAAAATACGTGGCCATGTTCCCCGACGCCGTCACGGAACGGGGCCGGAGGCATCTGTTGGCGCTCTCCGACCTGGCTGAGACGGGTATGACCTGCGGGGTCATTTTTGTTGTTCATTATCCGCATGTCCGATTTTTCCTGCCCGACTATCACACGGATTTTGATTTTGCCCGGACCTTCGCCAGTCTGAAGGAAAAACTCACATACAGGGCTGTGAGTGTCGCATGGACGGAAGACCTCTGCCTCAAGGATGATGTTCATGAATTGGAGATCCCCTGGAGAATGCTGGACAAGGAAGCCCGGGACAGCGGGAGCTATATCCTGATCCTTCGCATACCCCGCGATATAACGATCCCTGTGGGAAGTCTCGGCCGCATTTTTTTCTCCGGTGGACATTATATGTATGTAGGATCAGCAAAACTAAATCTGACAAAGAGGATGGAAAGGCACCTGAGGAAAAGGAAAAAATACTTCTGGCATATAGATTATCTCAGAGATCATGCTGAAGCTTGCACGGCTATTCCTATCCGATCAAATGCATCGCTGGAGCATGAAGTAGCCTCTGCTTTAAGGAGGATAGCAAACTGGTCCGTACCAGGATTCGGATCATCCGATTGTTCCTGTGAGACGCATCTTTTTGCCATGCAAGACAATCCTCTTCATACCCGCGGCTTCACCGAAGTGCTGCAATATTTCAGAATGGATCGCCTCGGCGCAGAATTGCGTTGATAATAACAATCTCATTTGGTACTTTAGTGATGTCCTGAAAAAAAAGAGAGGAGCCGCATCAAAATGTATGCAGTGATAATGGCCGGGGGCAAGGGCACACGTTTCTGGCCCAAGAGCAGAGAAAGTATGCCCAAGCACCTGCTGGATATCGTCTCTGAAAAGACCATTATTCAAGAAACGATTGAAAGGATAATGCCTCTCATACCGGCGGAAAATATTTTGATTGTCACGGGCGCCAGCCATGCTGAAGAGCTGATGAGACAGGTGCCGTACATTCCTGAGGAGAATATAATTATAGAGCCGCTCGGCAGAAACACCGCTCCCTGTATCGGTCTCGCTGCTCTTCATGTCAAACGCAAATCTCCTGATGATGTTATGGTTGTGCTGCCGGCTGACCATCTGATTGGCGATGCAGCACGGTTTCGCCACCTTCTTTCCCTTGCTGCCGAGGTGGCCGCTCAAGATGACTTTCTCCTCACCATCGGCATTCAACCGACCTACCCGGAGACCGGTTACGGTTATCTTGAGCAGGGAGTTCTGAAAACGAGCATCAAAGGCGAAAATATCTATGAGGTAAAATCCATCCGGGAAAAACCCGCTCTGGAACAGGCGAAGGTGTTTCTGGAGATGGGTGGGTTTTACTGGAACAGCGGCATGTTTCTCTGGAGAGCTGATACGATATTGCAAGCAATCAAGAAATGGCTTCCCGATATTCATAAGGGCCTACTGCAGATAGAAGTCGTCATAGGTACTAATAAAGAAAAAGAGATTGTTGAGCGCGTGTATAACAAAATTCCATCGATCTCTATTGATTACGGTGTTATGGAGAAAGCTGATAATGTCCTTCTCGTCAGGGGAGATTTCGGCTGGTCTGACATGGGAAGCTGGGACGCCCTCTGGGAAGTTCTGGAAAAAGACGAATACGGAAATGCAGCGCATGGAAGGGCTTTTTTTATCGGAGTTGATGCCAAAAATTCGCTTATCCAGAGTTCCCGGAAATTAATTGCCCTGGTAGGGGTGGAAGACCTGATTGTGGTGGAAACGGAGGATTCTCTCCTGATCTGCAAAAGGGGCCGTTCCCAGGATGTGAAGGCGGTTGTAGAGTCCTTGAATAAAAATAATATGAAGGAATATCTATAATGCTTGTCACGTCCGGAAGATTTATTCTAGCCTCTGCTTCTCCTCGAAGGTTTGAGCTTTTGAGTCTCCTGGGATTGCGCTTTGAGGTCATGCCGAGTCATGTAGATGAAGCATTCATGCAGGGAGAAAAGCCTAGGGAGCATGTCTTAAGACTCTCGGAAGAGAAAACCCGGAAGGCCGCTGCAATCCATACGGATGCCTGGGTAATGGGTGCGGATACGATCGTCACCATTAACGGCGAGGTCCTCGGTAAGCCCCGGACTCCCGATGAGGCTAAAGAAATGCTGGGAAAACTGAGCGGTCATGTTCATACAGTATTTACCGGATTTACCGTTGTGAGGAGGAGCGCTGACATATGCGTCAGGGATGCAGTTGAGTCTTCCGTCCGGTTCAGGAAAATTTCTGATGATGAAATGGCATGGTATATCAGATCGGAAGAACCTTACGATAAGGCGGGAGGGTACGCTGTTCAAGGCATGGGGGCCTTCTTCATCAAGGAGATACACGGTTCGTATACGAATGTCATGGGCCTTCCCCTGTGCGAGGTTGTTGATATGCTGAAGGGCATAGGGGCAATAGACTTTACGGGAGAAAGCCATGGAGTCAACGGTTAGCGAGAATATCGCAAGGATAAGAAATACTATCGCCGATGCGGCGACACGCTCCGGCAGAAAGGCATCCGACGTCAGGCTCATGGCTGTGACGAAGACAGTAGATGATGACCGGATCATGGAGGCCATCGAAGCGGGCGTGGATATTATCGGCGAAAGCTATGTCCAGGAGGCAAAAAGAAAAATTGAAAAGATGGGAAGGTCTTTGGAATGGCATATGATCGGCTATCTTCAAAGCAACAAGGCCAAATATGCAGTCAGGCTCTTTAATATGATCCATTCTGTGGACAGGATGGATTTAGCCTCAGAGCTTGACAGGAGAGCTAAGGCCCTCAGCCTTGTGATGAAAATCCTGATCGAGGTTAATGTCAGCGGTGAAGAGACGAAAAGCGGTGTTCCTTATAAGGAAGCCGTGCAATTGATCAGAGATGTTTCAGTTCTTAACAATCTTTCGATACAGGGACTGATGACCATGCCACCCTGGTTTGATGACCCGGAGGATGCAAGGCCGTATTTCGTGGCCCTCCGGGAACTTAGAGAAAAGGTTATTGCTGAAAACATAAATCGTGTTGAGATGCGGGAACTCTCCATGGGCATGTCCGGGGATTACGAGGTTGCCGTAGAAGAGGGGGCAACCATCGTGCGGGTCGGAAGAAGTATCTTCGGAGAAAGGCCGTCAAATTAATTGTGAGGAAATTTGCAAATGGACAAGGCAGCATTCTACAAATTGAGCTACGGCCTGTATGTCGTCAGTTCGAGAAAAGATAACCAATTTAACGGCCAGATTGCCAATACTCATTTCCAGGTAACATCAGAGCCCCCGACTGTCGCAGTGTGCATCAATAAACAGAACCTTACTCATGAGTATATCCAAACAAGCAGAAAGTTTGCCGTCTCAGTCATATCAAGATCGGCACCTATGCAATTCATCGGTCTGCTTGGTTTTAAATGCGGGAGGGATATCAACAAATTTAAAAATTTAAATGTCAAGATCGGGGAAACGGGGGTTCCTATTGTCCTGAATAACGCCATAGCCTATATTGAAGCCAAGGTGATAAATCAGATGGACTGTGGAAGCCATACAATCTTTGTCGGGCGGGTGCAGGATTGCGGCATTCTCAAAGATGATGAAGAACCCATGACGTATGCCTATTATCATGAAGTGAAACGAGGGAAGGCGCCGAAGACAGCACCCACATATCAGGAAGCACCTAAAAAGGTTGAAAGGGAAGCCAGGTATACCTGCTCTGTATGCGGCTATGTATATGATCCGAAAAAAGGAGATCCGGATAACAGCATCGAGCCGGGGACAAAGTTTGAGAATCTCCCTGCCGAGTGGACGTGCACTATTTGTGGTGCCGACAAATCCCAGTTTGAGAAGGAATTATAACAACGACTGGAACTTATTCAAGGGATAGCTGAAGATGATTATAAAGGTGCTTGAGGGTAATCCTCTCGCTTCAAACTGCTACATTGTAGCTTCTGAAACAACCAGGCGCGGTATGATTATTGATCCCGGAGTAAAGGCGAAGCGTATCTCAGAAGCTGTGGAGGAGATGAATATGTCGGTCTCTTTAATTTCACTCACCCATGTGCATATTGATCACTTCAGCGCTCTTGACACAGTTAAGAATTACACGCAGGCTCAGCTGGCTGTATTTGATACCAGCAAAATAAAAGCACCTCCTGTACTTCATCAGGGAATAAAAGGACTGGTATTTGTTCCTTTTGAACTGCCTATTAAACCGGATTTATTGCTGATGGACGGCGACACCATAGATATTGACGATTTACAATTCTCGGTACTTTATACGCCGGGGCACAGTTCGGACAGTATCAGTCTCTGGGGACACGGCGTTGTCTTCAGCGGCGATACATTATTCAGGCGGGGGATTGGTGCAACCCTTCCCGGTCTTTTTCCCGGTCATGACCATAAACAGTTGAAGCAGAGCATTCATGAAAAACTGTTGACATTGCCTGATGAGACTATTGTGTATCCCGGGCACGGTGCGGCCACCACGATAGGAGAAGAACGAAGGTTAAATCCCAAACTTCAATCTTAAGGACATTTAGACTTTCCACGCCCTCCGGAGTCGGAGCGAATTGCTGACTACGGATACAGAACTGAGCGCCATGGCGGCGGCAGCGAACTGCGGATTGAGAAGAATTCCGAAGAACGGATACAACACCCCGGCGGCGATGGGAATGCCAAGGATGTTGTAGATAAATGCCCAGAAGAGATTCTGCCTGATCACCTTTACGGTTTCCAGAGACAGTCCGATGGCCATGGGTACAGAACGCAGGTCGTCCTTGATAAGGGTGATGTCGCTCGCCTCCATCGCCACGTCCGTGCCCGCGCCGATGGCGATCCCGATATCCGCTGCTGTCAGGGCCGGCGCGTCATTTATGCCGTCCCCCACCATGGCAACGACCTCGCCCTGTTTGCGGAGACGCGCGATTTCTGCAGCCTTGTCCCCCGGTAATACTTCTGCCATAATATGATCTATGCCAACGGCGTCGCCGACGGCCCGCGCCGTGTTGCTGTTATCTCCCGTGATGAGAGCTACCTTCATGCCCATGTTTTTAAGGGTGGTTATAGTTTCTTTTGCCGATTCCCTGGTCACATCGGCAAGGCTGATAAGACCGATAGCATGATTCCCCTCAGCTATGAATACACACGTCTTCCCCTGCGAAGCGAGCGCCCCCGCTGTTTCCGCAAGTCCGCCAAGCTGAATGTTCTGCATCTCCATCAGCCTTTGGTTTCCCAGGAGACAATACCGGCCGTTCAGATACGCTGCGGCTCCCAGGCCCGCCAGGGCCTCGAATTTTTCAACAGGCAGGGGAGCAAGATCGGCACGGCGTCCTCTCTCCACAATGGCTGCCGCCATCGGATGTTCCGACACGGCCTCGAGGGACATGGCAATCTGTAGGACTCTGTTTTCTTTTTCCCCGGGCGCAACAACTATGTCGGTGACTCCCGGCTCGCCTTTGGTCAACGTGCCCGTCTTGTCAAAAACCACAGTCGTGAGTTTGTAGGCGTTTTCCAGGCTTTCCCCTCCTTTGATCAGGATGCCGTGTTCCGCACCTAGGCCTGTTCCCACCATGATTGCCGTGGGTGTGGCGAGGCCCAGGGCGCAGGGGCAGGCAATGACAAGGACAGAGGCGAAATTCAGCAGAGCCCGGCTGAATACGGATTCGGGGACGAAGAAATACCAAACGACAAAGGTAATAATACCGATCACAAAGACAATGGGTACAAATATGGAAGCTACTTTATCCGCCAGTCTCTGGATCGGGGCCTTGGATCCCTGGGCCTCTTCGACGAGGCGAATGATTTGCGCCAGGGCGGTTTCCGCCCCTACCCTGGTGGCCTTAAAAGTGAAGCTTCCGCTCTTATTCAATGTGGCGCCGAAAACGTGCTCCCCCGCTTCCTTGATGACAGGCATACTTTCCCCGGTAAGCATGGATTCGTCGACGGCAGAGCTGCCGGAAATAACAACACCATCCGTGGGGACTTTTTCCCCTGGCCGAACGATGATTATATCTCCTTTCATAACCTGCTCAACGGGGATGTCCAACTCCTTATCGTCCCGGATTACACGGGCGGTCTTCGGCCTGAGCCCGATGAGTTTTTTAATGGCCGCCGACGTCCTGCCTTTCGCCTTCGCTTCGAGCAGACGGCCTAGGATTATGAGGGTCACGATCAAGGCTGCACCGTCATAATAGACATGGGGGGCAAGCTCCGCGCTGGAAAATATCCGGGGAAAGAAGGTAGCCAAGGCAGAGTATAAATATGCTGAAAGCGCACCCACTGCCACGAGTGTATTCATGTCCGTGGTCTTTTGCCGGGCCGCCTTTATAGCGCCGATGTAAAACCTGCTTCCCACCCAGAACACAACAGGGGTGGTAAGGAAGAACAGAATGACCAGCATTATCTGTCTCGGCACACCTGCCAGAAAAGTAAACCAGTCCTGCATGGAGCCGAGAAAAATAATAATGCTGAGGACAGCGCCGACAGTAAATTTGATAGTGAGGTCTCTGACTTCTTTTGCCCGGGCCGCAGTGATAGGATCTTCGCGAGTATCGTCAGGGACGCCGAGAAATTCATATCCTTCATCGGAGATGACATCTTTGACTGCTTCAATCCCTCCCCAAGACTCGCCATGTGTGATTGTTGCCCTGGCTGTGGCCAGGTTAACAGCCGCATCGCTGACTCCATCAACAGATTTCAGGGCCTGCTCGACACGGCGCACGCAGGCAGCGCAGGTCATACCTCCGACAGAGATGGTTGTTTTGCGGGAGATGATTTCAGACAACTTCGTAACCCGCCTTCCGGATTTGTTCTTTTACAACTGCCATGTCTATCGGTTTCATTTCATCGAAGGTTGCCTCTCCTTTTTTCAGGTCTACCTTGATGTTTTTAATCCCTTCGATCTTACTCAGGGCTTTAGTCACAGCCATAACACAGTGATTGCAGGACATGCCCTTGATCTTAATGGTCGTCATAATGTCCTCCTTATCTAAATTCCTGTCTATATTATATAATGTACAGTCTGCTGTTTTGTAAATCAAAGCTTTTTAATAATGTATGCTGCAGAAACACCTTCAATTTCTATTATAATATAAGAATGCAATTTATCTTTTTCAAGAGGGGCATTAAAGTATATCCTATCCACTGTAACTGTCCGAAGATATGAATTTCTTGACAATATATGAACGAAGGGCTATCTTTTTAAATAATAGTGTTATCTGTATATCTCTATTAAAAACCTTTGCATAATTGCCCATGAGTCATCGCGAGGAGAGAAACGACGTGGCGATCTCATTAAATATCAATGGATTAAGAGATTGCCTCGCCTCGCTCGTAATGACTGATTGGATTATACAAAGGTTCTATTAATAAAATATGTTTTTTGGCAGTCCGTGATAGGAGGTGGGCCATGAAAAAGGATTATCCTTTTGGTAAAGGTACAATTAAATGGGTTTCTGCGGATTGGCTCTATGAGAATCTAAAAAAACAGGAAATGGTCATTCTGGATGTACAACCGAATATTCACGACTACATCGAGGAGCATATACCCGGGGCCATTTATCTGAACGAAGGTCTGCTGCGTACATACATTGATGGGATGCCGGCCAGGTATGTGCCGCCGGAGACAATACAACCTGTGCTTCGTTACGCCGGTATTAAACTGAAGTTCCCTGTCGTTGTTTATACAGGTACCGGCGCTGCCAAGAAGTGGGGGGATGGTCTGGAGCAGACGATGATGGCATACAGCCTTGCACGTTTCGGCCATGATTCCGTTTATGTCCTTGATGGCGGTCTTGACAAATGGAAGGCGGAGGGGAAGCCCTTAACAAAACAGTTTCCGAAAACGACAGCATCAAATTTCACTGTCCGCGTTCAATCCGATTTCTACGTTGAATACGAAGAATTCAAGTCCATAAAGGATCGTATAGATGTCATGGTCCTGGATGCGCGCCCACCTGAGGTTTACGAGGGGCAGGCATTCTGGATCAAGCCCGGACACATACCGGGTGCCATTAATGTACCCTGGGCGTCTCTCATGGCTGATAATAATAAAAGTCTTCTCAAATCTGATGAGGAAATATCAGCCATCCTGAATGCCAAAGGGGTAAAACCGGAGAAGACCATCATCTGTATGTGCGGAACGGGCCGTGAAGCGACAAATGAATTTATCCTCTTTAAATGGTACCTCAATTATCCCAGTGTCAAAATCTATGAGGGTTCATTTACGGAATGGACTGCATATCCCGAAAATCCTACTGTAACGGGCAAGAACCCGTGGTAGATATGTCATGGTTGATTATCAAACTGGTGTTTGGTGGATGTGGAGGTAAATAATGCTCTTCAAGCGGATCGAATCTGAAGGCATTGCCCATTATTCATACCTCATCGGTAACGGTAGGGCGGCAGTAGTGATTGATCCGAGGCTGGACTGTGATATTTACGGGGAGGACGCCCATTCAGAGGGTTTTCGTATACATCATATCCTGGAAACGCACCGTCACGAGGATTTCGTCCTCGGGTCAGTAGCGCTGGCTTCACGTACAGGGGCGGATATCTGGCATGCCGATAATCAGTGGAGTTACAAATACGGGAAGGTCATCAAAGATGGTCAGACATGGAAAATTGGCAGACTCAAACTTGAGGCCATCCATTCACCGGGACATACGCCGGGGAGCATGAGCTATCTTCTATATGACCCGGACGGTGCGCCATGGATGGTCTTTACCGGTGACGCACTTTTTGCAGGTGATGTGGGGCGCGTTGACTTTATGGGTGAGGATCGGATTCCCGAGATGGCCGGCCATTTATACGATACCCTGTTTAACAAACTTCTTCCTTTAGGTGATGGCGTCATTGTCTGCCCTGCCCATGGCGCCGGATCTGTCTGTGCCGGTGATATCGGTGACAGGATATGGACGACCATCGGCCTGGAACGATGTCATAACCCAAAACTACAAGTTAAAGACCGGAAAAAATTTATTGCACTCGCCAATAAGAAGCTCGATTACCCTCCGTATTTCCGTCAGATGGAAAAACTGAACCTTGAAGGTGTTCCTATTGATAAAACTTATCCTGTTCCCCTGTCAGCGGATGCATTTGCCGAGAAGGCCGAGGGCGCCGTCATTGTAGATACACGCGGAGAACTTAGTTTCGGGACCTCACATGTCCCGAAGTCTTTGTCCATCTGGTCTGATGGGCTGCCAAGTTTCGCCGGATGGTTTCTTCCTTACGATAAGCCAATCCTTCTGGTCAATGATAGCAACAATGCCGCTCAGGTTGCACGGTATCTGCTGCGCCTGGGATACTTTAATGTTTCCGGATTTCTTGCCGGAGGGATGATCACATGGCAGACGGCCGGACGGGAGAGTGCAACGATTGAAACCATTACCGTTCAGTCTTTTTGTTCGCTTCTTGATAAGGATGAACATCCGTGGATCTTGGATGTAAGGAGTGATGCTGAGCTGGAGCATGCAGGCAGCATTACCGGCGCTAATCATATACACATAACCGAACTTGCAGGCCGTATGGAAGAGGTTCCCCGAAATCGTACTGTTTTTGTTTTCTGCGGCAGCGGTCTCCGTTCCATGATTGCTGCAAGCCTTTTGAAACGCGAAGGATGGCGGGACCTGGTCGTTGTATTAGGTGGAATGGCCGGCTGGCGGTCGATCAGCTGCCCGATACGAAAATAATGGACCGTATATGCAGATCCCATATTTGTTTCATTTAGAAACATGAACCGGAATATTGGGGAAAGCAGAAAGTAAAACAGGAGAGTCGTAGAAGATGATTATCAGATGCTGGGGTGCGAGAGGGTCGATACCTGTTTCGGGGAAGGAATATCTGAAGTATGGAGGCAACACCACCTGTCTGGAGATAAGAACGAAAAATGACGGTATCATCATTGTAGATGCCGGTTCAGGTATCAGGATACTTGGGAACAGGCTTGTTGCCGAAAAGCGCTTTCAATACACGATGATTTTTACACATGCTCACTGGGACCACATCATGGGCTTTCCTTTCTTCAAACCTATCTACTTCAAAAAAGCACGTATAACTGTGTTCGGATGCCCGTTTGCACAGGCATCGGTGAAGCAAATGATATCAAAAATCATGGCGCCCCCCAATTTCCCGGTCAAATTTGAAGATATACGAGTTGAAATTAATTTCCATGAAACATGTGAAAGTACGTTTGCTGTGGAATCGATGTCAATTACTCCCATACCAATAAGTCATCCCAATCAGGGCCTGGGGTATAAATTTACTGAAGATGGTAAGAGTTTTGTTTTTCTCACTGATAACGAATTGACATTCAAACATCCGGGTGGAGTCAGTTTCCAGGATTATCGAGATTTTTCTGCTGATGCCGATCTGCTGATTCATGATGCTGAGTTTACGCAGGAAGAATATAAAAAAACGAAGGCCTGGGGACATTCTGTTTATAAAGATGCCTTGAAGTTAGCTCTTGATGCGCGGGTGAAAAAATTCGGTTTATTTCATCACAACCAGGAAAGGTCCGACAAAGGGATCGATGAGATGCTTGGGGATTGCCGGAAAATTGTCGGCAATTATAATGCCGGGCTGGAATGCTTTGCCCTTCATCAGGGTATGGAGATCAAACTATAGATGGCGGTCTGATATCATATTTGCATGTTAGGAGCAATTGCAGGTGACATTATTGGTTCGGTATTTGAGGCCAATCCTGTAAAGCATATGGATTTTCCTCTTTTTAGTCCACATTCGACATTTACTGATGACACTGTTTTAACGGTAGCAACAGACTTTGCGATTTTAGAAAAAGTCGATTATGCGAAGGCGTTTAAAGTCTTCGGGCAAAAGTACCCTGACGCCGGATACGGGGTTTTCTTTTATCACTGGATATTTTCTCCTGAGAGCGGCCCATATAATAGCTGGGGTAATGGTTCCGCCATGAGGGTAAACCCAATTGGTTTTGCCTTTGATTCCATCGATGACGTTTTGCAGGAAGCCGAAAAAAGCGCGGCAGTCACACACAATCATCCGGAGGGAATAAAGGGGGCTCAGGCAACCGCACTGGCTGTTTTCTTGTCGCGGAAGGGAGACAGTAAAGAACACATCAAACGGGAGATAAGCAAACGTTTTGCCTACAATCTCAACCGTACCCTGGACGAGATAAGACCCGGATACCGTTTTGATGTCTCATGCCAGGGATCGGTACCGGAGTCCATAATAGCCTTTCTGGAATCAAATAACTTTGAAGACGCCGTAAGAAAAGCCATTGCCCTTGGCGGTGACAGTGACACCATGGCCTGCATTGCCGGCGGAATTGCTCACGCATTTTATAAGGAGATACCGCATGACATCATCACTAACGTCAGAGAGAGATTGCCGGAAGAGTTCCTGTTTATTATAGATAAATTTAGCGAAAAGTATGTCTTGTAGAAAATAAATGTAATTACTCATCACTGTGGTTACGTGAATTATTAAAGAGAAGAGGATCAGTTATTATGCCGACTCAAGTAATGATAATAGCGGGTAACGTGACATTGAAGGCCGAGCTGTTTGATACGGCATGTGCGAAGGCAATAGCTAAAAAACTTCCCATTGAGGCCAGGCCTGGAGAATGGGGTGATGAATTTTATTTTGAGATACCTGTGACCATGTCCCTCGATGAAACGGCATCTACAAAGGTAAAAATTGGTGACATTGGATACTGGCCGCCGGGTAGGGCAATGGCCATATTCTTCGGTCCCACGCCGATGAGCACCGGTTCCGATCCCGTTCCTGCAAGCGCCGTCAATCTTGTCGGCAAAATCATCGATGACGCAATCCTTCTCAAGAAGGCTAAAGGCGCCTCTAAAATCAGCATTGCCGGATTGTAGGGCATGTCAGCCACGGCATAACGTTACGGAGACTTTATTCATGCCGGGAATTATCCAGATAGCTGGTATCATCGATCAGGAAGAAGCTGATATGCTTGTCGATGCGGGTGTTCATCAGCTTGGGTTCCCGCTGGGGCTTTCCTTTCATAAAGAGGAGATCACAGAAAAAGATGCCGCAAAGATCGTAAGATCATTAAAGCAATCTGCTTCCGCCGTATTGATTACGTATTTAAAAGAGGCGGAAGATATACTGGATATTTGTAAGAGAATTGGAACAGTTAAAGTACAGTTGCATGGCGATGTTAGTGTTACAGAGCTTATCAAACTGAAATCGCTTGCCCCCAATCTCGTTGTCATTAAAAGTCTGATTGTGAAAGATCATAATCTTACAGAATTGGAATCATTCGTCTCCGCATCCAGTCCTTATGTTGATGCATTCATAACAGATACATACGATCCAATGACCGGCGCCTGCGGGGCGACCGGCAAAACCCACGATTGGGATATCAGCCGCAGGCTTGTAAGCTTGTCGCCAAAACCAGTCATGCTGGCCGGGGGTCTTAATCCGGAAAATGTTCGAAGAGCCATTGCCCATGTGCAGCCGGCCGGTGTGGATGCGCATACGGGTGTGGAGAAACCCGGCGGCAGAAAAGACGCAGATCTTGTCAGAAGATTTGTCAGAGAGGCAACAGCGGCGTTTATCGATCCGTAATATGATGCTACCCTAATCATTTTGACTGAGAAAATATTAAGATTTCATCTGTGCATTGCAAGACTTTGTCTCACAAAAGAAATGGCATGGGGTATCCGTTACTTGGAAATCAGGAGGGTGAAATAATGAAAAAGTTTTCGGTTCGAACCAACGCGAGGACCGAGATGATCGACATAACTGGCCGCATAAGAACCCTGCTGAAAGAAAGCAGGATCAAAAGCGGCATCTGCCATGTGTTCGTTCCCCACACCACGGCAGCCATAACCATCAATGAGAATGCCGATCCGGATGTGCCGCAAGACATACTAATGGAGTTGGATAAAATTGTTCCGCTCAGTGATCACTACCGGCATACAGAGGGGAATTCAGCAGCCCATATCAAGGCCTCCATTATTGGTGCATCGGAAATGGTGTTTATAGAAGACGGAGATCTGGTTTTAGGTACATGGCAATCCGTTTTTTTCTGTGAATTTGACGGCCCGCGGACAAGACAGGTCATTGTCAGATTAACGCCGGTTGAATCGGTGAAATAGTTTTTTTCAAGAAAATATGGGTATAAAAGTAATCATCCTAGGATCGGGAACCTGCGTTCCTTCGTTAAAGCGAAGCTCCTGCTCCTTCCTCCTTCAAATTGATAACAACGTACTCTTGTTTGATCTTGGTGTCGGCACCATGAGGAGATTATTGGAAGCAGGGGTTACGATATCACAGGTTACTCACCTCTTTTTTTCCCACTTTCATCCCGACCATACCGGTGAATTTGTCTCCTTTCTCTTTGCCACCAAATATCCCCAGACATACCGTCGCCGCAGTTCCTTCAGTGTAATCGGGGCAAAAGGTCTTAAGGGTTTATATGACGGGCTTTGCAAAGTATACGGGAATTGGATTGAGTTGGAACCGGGTCTCATGAATCTCATCGAACTCAATAACTGCGAGCAGGATCAGTTCGTCGATGAATTATTTTCCGTGGATACACTGCCGATGGCACATATTGAAAGCAGTATCGGCTACCGAGTCACGGCAACAAACGGAACTTCCGTCGCCTATACCGGTGATACGGATTTTTGTGAAAATGCAATTGCCCTCGCCAGGGACACAGACCTTCTAATCTGCGAAGCGGCTCTACCCGATGCAATGAGAGTGGAAGGGCATCTGACGCCGTCACTGGCCGGTAGAATTGCAGCACAGGCAAAGGTAAAGAAGCTGGTGCTGACACATTTTTATCCGGAATGCGACTCCGTTGATGTTGCGGCCGAATGCCGCAAGACTTATAATGGCCCCCTCCTCCTTGCCGGTGATCTTATGGTTGTTAATGTCTAATTTTATCTAAGATATCGAAGCCCTGTACCTCACAGACAGGTACTTGAAAGAAAAAAAAACTACATTTTCTATTTATAGAGACTTTCATTTTGATGATCTATGTGATATGTTTATAATGCAATAAATCGAGGAGGCCCTAAATGAGACTGCTGGTCGTGGATGACGACCCGAATGTTGTGAATATTCTATCTTTCTCGATGAAAGAATCCGGCTATGAAGTGGATGAGGCAAATGACGGGACCGAAGCCATTGATCTGCTTCAGCACAATTCATACGACATCGCTATCATAGATGCCATAATGCCCAAAATGAAAGGTGCGGAAGTCTGCAAATTCATAAAGACGCATTATCCCAATATCTATGTCATCGGCATAAGCGGCTATCCCGACTCACTGAAAAAGCTAAAGAATGAAGGCGCCGATATCTGCTTCACCAAGCCTTTTAACATTGACCAAATCAAGAGAGCCATAAAAAATCACTTTCGTTCACCCCTGCCCGAAGCTTGATTCTACTAAATTATTGTAATACCTTTCGCAGGAACTGGCCCGTAAAAGACCCCTCTGCGTCAGCAACCTTTTCAGGGGTGCCTGATGCGACAATTCGTCCTCCACCGGGGCCCCCTTCAGGGCCGAGGTCTATAATATAGTCCGCACATTTAATGACATCCAGGTTGTGTTCTATAACTACCACGGTGTTGCCCATATCAACCAGCCGCAAGAGAACATCCAGCAATTTATGGATGTCCGCTGAGTGGAGGCCTATGGTTGGTTCATCAAGTATATAGAGGGTATTTCTGTTCATCCGCTTTCCCAGCTCTCTGGACAATTTTATTCGCTGGGCCTCCCCTCCGGAAAGGGTTGTTGCCGATTGACCCAACCTGATGTAACCGAGTCCCACATCGAACAGGAGTTGAAGCTTGTGTCTGATAGCCGGAATGTTATCGAAGAAAGACAGTGCTTGGTTTACAGACATATCGAGCACATCTGCAATATTCTTGTCCTTGTATTTGATTTCAAGCGTATCTATATTAAATCTCTTCCCACGACAGACATCGCATGTCACGTAGACATCCGGGAGAAAATGCATCTCGATTTTAATCAAGCCGTTTCCTTCACAAGCCTCACACCGGCCTCCCTTGACATTAAAACTGAAACGGCCGGGTTTATAGCCCCTGATCCTCGATTCAGGAAGACCGGTAAATAAATCCCGGATATGGGAAAATACACCTGTATAGGTAACCGGGTTTGAGCGGGGGGTGCGTCCTATGGGCTGCTGGTTCATCATTATGACCCTTTCAATGCCTCCCAGGGCTACAATCCGTTTTACCTTGCCCATGCCGCCCTTATAGTGGTTCAGCCTCCGGGCAAGGGCTTTGTACAGGGTTTCAATTACCATAGTACTTTTCCCGGAACCGGAGACGCCTGTTACAGCGGTGAGAAGGCCCACTGGAATTCTTATGTCTATATTCTGAAGGTTGTGTTCAGAGGCGCCCTGCAGGATGATAAACCCGTTGGTTGATGATCTCCTTTTTTCAGGAACTGGTATGGACAGTCTTCCTGAGAGATACATCCCGGTCAGTGATTTATCGTTTATACAAATCTCTTCCGGAGTTCCCTGGAAGACAACTTCACCGCCATCAAATCCTGCACCAGGCCCCATGTCGATAATATAATCGGAAGACACCATCATGGCTGCATCATGCTCAACGACTAGGACCGTATTTCCCATATCCCGCAAGCGTTTTAAAGTGGATATGAGTCTCACGTTATCCCTCTGATGAAGACCGATCGTCGGTTCATCCAGTACATAAAGAACGCCGACGAGTCCTGATCCTATCTGGGTTGCCAGTCTGATGCGCTGACCCTCGCCGCCGGAAAGACTGCCGGAAGAACGGTCCATGCTGAGGTAATCCATTCCCACATCCATAAGGAATTTCAACCTCTCTTTAATTTCTTTAAGAATTCTTTCGGATACGAGAGATTCCTGGCGAGACAGTGGTAATGATTCAAAAAAACTAAGACACTCTTTGATTGAAAACCTGCACACATCGTAGATATTCTTGCCACCTACGGTGACAGACAAACTTTCTTTCTTTAGCCGTGATCCATGGCAGGTCGGACACTCCTGTAAATTGATGTACCTTGCTAGATCCATTCTTACGGCATTGGAGTTAGTTTCTTTGTAACGCCTGTCAAGCTGATTAAGGAGCCCTTCAAAGGGCCTGCTGTAGAAAAAGCGCCTGCCCCCTCTGTCAAGATAGAATCTGATCATCTCGCCTCCCGATCCGTACAGGAGTACTGTCTGGATATCTTTCGACAATTTATTGAAGGGACAATTAACATCAAAATGATAATGCTGGGACAGGGCATCGAGCATCTGAAAATGATAAGTTGAATTTCTTCCAGCCCAGGGGGCGATGGCCCCCTCCCTGATTGTAAGTTCCCGATCGGGAACGACCAGATTTTCATCGAAATACATCCTGGTTCCAAGACCGTCACAGTCAGGGCATGCGCCATATGGGCTGTTAAAAGAAAAATTTCGGGGTGCCAGTTCCGACATGCTGATGCCACATTCAGGACAGGCATACTTCTCACTGAAAAGAACTTCTTCACCGCCAGTAATATCGACACGGACAAGTCCATCGGAAAAATGTGCGGCTATTTCCAGCGAATCCCTGAGGCGTCTTCTAATACCTTCCTTTATAAATAGGCGGTCAACAACTACATCGACGTTGTGGCGTTTATTTTTATCTAAATTTATATCATCGCCGAGTTCGCGGAGCTCTCCATCAATGCGAACGCGGACGAAACCATCCTTTTGGAATTTCTTCAACTCTTTTTGGAATTCCCCTTTCTTGCCCATGGCGATAGGGGAGAGGATGCTGATTTTAGTCTTATCAGGCAGGGCAAGGATACTATCAACCATCATATCGATTGTCTGTGATTTAATCTCTCTGCCGCACTGATAACAATGGGGAACACCAATTCTGGCAAAAAGAAGTCGGAGGTAATCATAGATCTCGGTGACTGTCCCGACGGTTGAACGCGGATTCTGGCTTGCTGTACGCTGTTCAATGGCGATTGCAGGAGACAGACCTTCAATGAATTCCACGTCCGGCTTGTCCATCTGACCGATGAATTGCCTGGCATAAGTGGAAAGGGATTCTACATAGCGCCTCTGTCCTTCCGCATAAATGGTATCAAAGGCTAAGGACGATTTACCTGATCCGCTGACTCCGGTTATAATTACAAGCTTATCCCGCGGGATATCAATATTGATGTTTTTTAGATTGTGCTGTGAAGCTCCCTTTATTCTTATATAATTCATTACCTGATAGAACCTTTTGAAAAACTATCATAAGATATGATTCAATGAAGCCACAAATTTTTATTAAAGTCTGATTTCAATGATGGACCTGCTTCTTAAATCTTTAATCCACTCTTCATATTGCTTGTCCATCTTTTCCTGCTCAATTTTGGTTTTGATTTCATCGCGCACGGACTGGATAGGCTTTATCCCGGCACCTCTCCGATCGACAGCTTTAATTATATGGAAACCTACGGGGGATTCGATTACCTTGCTGATCTCATCTTTTTTTAAGCTAAAGGCTATACTTTCTACAGCAGGAAGCATTGATCCCTTTTCGATAAAACCGATGTCACCGCCGGTTTCGGCAGCAGGTCCCTGTGAATACTTTGCGGCAAGCATTTCAAACGATTCCCCATCTTGTAAACGCTTATGGATCGCATCACTTTCTGCTTTCAACTTTGCCTTTATATTCTCATCATAATTCTTGGGAAACAGGATTAGTATCTGCCTTATCCAGACTGCTTCTTTGCCCTCATAGGCTTCCCGATGCTTGATGTAATATGCCCCTATTTCCTCTTCACTCACTGCAACCCTGGCCTTTATTTCGCGCCTGAGGAGTTTCGTCCTCAGAAGGTGATCTTTTATTTCTTTTTTGTAGGACTCTATAGTAGAATTCTCCTTGGCAAGCTCATAACCGAGATCGTCCATTTTTATGTTTCTCTTGGAAAGCACATCATTAATCGTTGCCATGACTTCATCGTCATTGATTGCTATTCCTGATTTTTTCGATTCCTGATCAATCAGGGTATTATCGATTAATTTGTTCAACATGATCAGCTTGTTCTCTGCTATAATCTTTTCCTTGTCCGCGCCTTTGTAAGATTCATCGATCTTTTTTTCGTAGAACTGAAAGGCATTGTTCAATTCTGAAAGTGTTATAATATCACCATTAACAATGGCGACAATTCTTTCCACAATCTCAGCATACGCCGGAATGGAAAAGAATATCAGAACTGCAATAACGTTAATACACAACTTTAATATTCTCACAATCGTCCCTCATAACAGTGTCGTGGTCTAGTAGAATCACACTTTTTTAGAAGATTCCGGTTAATCTTTATTACTACCCTAATAACTACCCTAATAACTAACCTTATCAAAATCATTTCCTGTATTCAATCTATTCAAGGTTATTTGAGCTTTTTTCCTTAATTAATCAGCTTCTGAATCAGTTCCTTCGATTGTCTGGTGATCTCATTTGTCTGGAGATCGGGCATGAAATAAGTAAGCTTGAGATCAGGTGTAAGCTTCAGCCCCTTTGCTTTTTTTCTAGATAGTTCAACAATCTTTGACGGATTCACCGGGCTGTCCCTATGAAAGTCGATGAATAGGTATTGCCCATCGTATCCCATTTTTTTTCCTCTGATAACCTTAAGCATATTCCTTATGCTTATAACCTCCAAGAGGTTCTCGACCTCGGAGGGGACAAATCCATAACAATCCATAATTTCTTCCCTTATCCTTGACAGATCTTCATCTGCTGACGCCATGGATAATCTTTTGTAGGTTACCAGCCTGCGGTGTACATCAGGCATGTAGTCCTCAGGAATGAAAGCTGGCAAACCTAAATGGATTTCAGGTTTTGCTTCATTTTCGGGCATTCTTTCCCCCTTGATCTCTCTGATCGTTCTTTCCATCAATTCCGTATACAATTCGTAGCCCACGGCCGCGATCTGTCCGGATTGTGATGTTCCAAGTATGTTGCCCGCACCTCTTATTTCCAGGTCATTGGAGGCTATTCTGAAGCCTGAACCGGGTTCAGAAAAATCCATTATGACCCGGAGCCGTCTCTGGGTATCCCGCGATAACATTGCACCCTTTGGTACCAGCAGGAACGCAGACGCCTCCTCCTTGGATCTTCCGACCCTCCCTCTGATCTGATACAATTGAGCAAGTCCGAAACGATCCGCCCGGTTGATAATTATGGTATTGGCTGTCGGGATATCCAAACCGGATGCTATTATTGACGTGCAAACTAGCACATTATAATCCCCCCGGATAAATTTTGCCATGGCATCCTCAATATCTTTGCCCTTCATGCGGCCATGGACAACTCCCACACGCGCCTCCGGGACCAGTTTTTCAACAAACCGCGCCATGGTGTATATTGAATGCACCCGGTCATGTAGAAAAAAAACCTGACCGCCTCTGTTCAGCTCCTGCCGGATGGCATCCCGTACTATGTCTTCATTGAATTCAAACACGAATGTCTTGATGGGAAGTCTGTCCTCCGGAGGAGTATTAATGATGGATAAGTCGCGGATTCCAACGAGTGACAGGTGCAAGGTCCTTGGTATTGGCGTCGCCGTCAGGGTAAGAACATCTACGAGGGTTCTGAGCTTCTTGAGTTTTTCCTTGTGGGTGACTCCAAAACGCTGTTCCTCATCTATGATCACAAGCCCCAGGTCTTTGAAGCTGATATCGCTCTGCAACAGCCGATGGGTCCCGACTACTATATCAACAGTCCCTTTATTTACTCCTTCTACAATTTTTTTCTGTTCTGCCGTTGTCTTCAAGCGGTTTAAAACTTCCACGCAGACAGGATAGTCTCTCAATCTCCTGGAGAATGTTTGAAAGTGCTGTTCGGCAAGAATCGTTGTGGGGACGAGGACGGCCACCTGCTTCCCGTCCATTGCCGCTCTGAAAGATGCCCTCAGGGCAACTTCCGTTTTGCCGAATCCCGCATCACCGCAGACCAGCCTGTCCATGGGCTTGTCGTTGCCCATATCAAGAAGAACATCCTCGATGGACCTTGATTGATCGGGTGTTTCCTCATATTCAAAGGTGGAACAAAATTCATCATAAACCCGATCGGGTGGGGAAAATGAATATCCATCCATAACCTCTCTGGCCGCGTAAATAGATACCAGTTCCTCGGCGACTTCACGGACAGATTTTTTGACTTTCTCTTTTACTGTCTCCCACGAAGAGCCACCCAGTTTGTCAATCCTTGGCTCGAATCCTTCCGGGCCGATATATCTCTGAATGTGATCAAGGCGATCTATCGGTATATAGAGCTTGTCGCCGTCTAGATATTCAAGAAGGAGAAAATCGTTCTCAATCTCACCTACGGTTAGTTTTTGGAGTCCCCGGTACGCTCCGATACCGTGGTCGGTATGGACCGCGTAATCCCCTTCCTTCAAATCACCGAACGATTTTAGAAAGAAACCTTCCCTGACATGTCTCGTTCGCCTTCTGGTCACCTTCCTGCCGAAGATTTCCTCCTCGGTGATCACAACAAGTTTCAAATCAGGCAGATGGAATCCTTCTGTTACCCTGCCTTCTCTAACTACCAGTCGCCCTTTGCCGCTATGTTGTTCAACATCAGCGGGAAAATGGGTATTCGCCCTGCCGACAGGCAGATTATATTGTTTCAGGAGGTGATCCAAACGTTCCACCTCTTCCTGCCCTGTTCCTAAAAATGTAACTAGATTCCCCTCGTGGAGCCACCTCGTAATTTTCTCCACGATGGGTTTAAGTAATCCATCTCCCTCACCCAATCTCTGCAAAGTAGGAGCAGTCTTTACATCTAAATCCGTTTGAATGTTTATGTGCAAAACAGAAGAATCATTTTCATCAGGTGCTTCCCTATTGATATGTAGACCTTCCAGATATACTTGCGCGAAATTAGCGCACTGCTTAAGAAAAGCTTCCTTTGATAAATAATAGAAGCCTTTTCCTAAATAAAATTTCTCCTCATTGCGTGCTTTCAGTAAAAAGCGATCGATTTCGTTTTCAGTATCTTCTTGGGCCTTCTCGACGGCCGGGAAGTCGTCAAAAATGAGTGCGCAGTCCGTAGGAATATAATCAAAGAACGTTCCCAGGGCATGCCGGGAATCGTCCCCCTCTGCCTTTGAGAGGGATTCGGATAAAATTTCTCTGCTCATCTTCTCTAATGATTCGTAAAACAGACTCAGGAACATGGGATTTATTGAAGAGATAAGGTCGTTTTCGATCATTTCGATAAGGCGTGTTCTGATCATCCGTGGGAGTTCCTGTTCGATTGCCCTATACTTTATATTTTCTATAGCCTGTTGTCTCCTGTCCTCCGTAAGTATCAAATCTCTGGTGGGGGCTAGTATAAAATCAATCAATTCACCTGTGGACCTCTGAGACGCAGGATCGAACTGGCGGATTGATTCCAGCTTATCCCCTATGAATTCCATCCGAACTGGTTGCGCGGAGATTGGAGGAAAAACATCTATCACATGTCCCCTTAGACTGAACTGGCCCTTTTCATCGACGAGTGTGACCCTGCTGTAACCTCCTGCGGATAATTTGTGCACCAGGTCATCTCTGTCTATGACATCCCCGATGGTAATGGTTTCAATATAAGCGTCAAGGACATTTCTTGGAATAACCCTTTGCATCATGGCCTTCAGGGGAACAACCACAACAGGGGCTTTTTCGATCAGTAAGCGACAGAGGACCTCCATTCTCGATAATTCAACATCCTGCTGGAAAGTAAACATATCTGTTGAAAAGAAGTCCCAGGGCGGGTAAAGGAAGTTCTTATTTTCACTATCAAGGAAGAAAGTCATATCCCGGTGGATATCCTTGGCTTCCTTCTCCGTAGGGGTGATTACGATCAATGTCTTGCTTATGCGTCTGGAGATTAACGAAAGGAGGAATGACTTTGTTGAACCTTGAAGACCGCTGATAGTTACTTTTTTTTCTCCCCGTATTATCCTGTCAAACAAATCTGTAAAGGGATGACTATCTATTTTTTTCTCTTTCTCTACAATTTTTCTCACGTACACAACTCGTATGTTACCTAAAAAATTATCCCTATATTATATACATCTTTTATTCAAGATCAAATATACATGCCTTATTTATTGACAATGTTAGGCATTTGAGATAGCTATTTTAAAAAAGCATACCGAATTGTCACAGACCATGATCAGTGTTGAAGATGCATTGAACCAGATTCTGGAAGTTATTGTTCCCTTAGGTCGGGAAAAGGTCAGCATCCTGGATTCAATTGGAAGAGTTATCGGTGAAGATGTATATGCGAGCCGGAACATCCCGCCTAAGGATAACTCAGCGATGGACGGGTATGCTGTGCGCTGGGAGGACACCTGCAATGCCACAGTAAGTAAGCCTGTCATTCTTGGTGTCATAGAAGATATACCTGCCGGAACTATTCCCCGAAAGAATATCGGCGCCGGTGAATCATCCAGAATAATGACCGGGGCTCCCATACCGGTCGGAGCGGATGCGGTTGTGAGAGTGGAAGATACCGAGAGGGACGGACAGAGGGTCAAGGTATTTGTCAAGGTTAAAGAAGGGCAGGATATCAGGCCCGCTGGAGAAGATATCAAAGAAGGAGAACTTATAATTTCTCATGGAGATGTCATCAGACCTGCGGAGATCGGCATGCTGGCGGCAGTCGGACGTTCTTTTATCAGTGTGTACCAGAGACCTTTGGTAGCCGTTGTGGCAACAGGTGATGAGATTGTTGATATAGATGGGCATCCAAATCCATGGCAGATAATCAGCAGCAATAGTTATTCCCTTGCTGCCCAGATCATGGATTGCGGCGGCATCCCTTTGCAGATCGGCATAGCAAAGGATAAAAGAGATGATCTTGTTGCAAAATTCAAAGAAGCCCTACGGGCTGATATCGTCGTTTCTTCAGGCGGCGTGTCCGTGGGAGATTATGATCTCGTCAAGGATGTAATGAAGGAAGTGGGGAATCGGATGCAATTCTGGCAGGTGGCAATGAGACCGGGGAAACCCCTTGCCTTCGGTTCCATGGAAGGCATTCCCGTGTTTGGACTTCCTGGTAATCCCGTATCATCGATGGTCGCTTTTGAACAGTTCGTCAGGCCATCCATACTTAAAATGATGGGTTATAAAAATCTCTTCCGGAGGATTGTGAGGGCAACCCTCAGGGATAACATCACGAAAAAAAAGGGGATGAGGCATTTTATCAGGGCCCGCGTCAGCTATGAAAATGGCAGATACTCTGCCGCTACCACAGGTGAGCAGGGATCAGGCATGCTTATGTCGATGGTAATGGCAAACGGACTGATTATTCTGCCGGAGTATGCTACATCCGTCAAAAAAGGAGAAGAGGTATCGGTTCAACTGATCGACCGATCCTGCGAACAGACATCGAAAACTGAGTATCCGTAATAGTGCGGAAGTGCCAAGGTCACTGGTGGGCCTCCTGGACTTCAAATCCAGTGTGGGGCGCTAGAACCGTCCCAGGTGGGTTCGATTCCCATGCACTTCCGCCATTGTATTAGTAAATTTCGTATTTTTTCCATTAAAATACTTTAGCCAAACTTTATCTTTATATTAACGGAAGATATCCTTAAAATAAAAAAAGGCAGAGGAATTTACTCTGCCTTTTTGCTAAGAGTTAGTAATTAGTTAACCTATTACGCCACTTAACTTTCCTTAGGTGCCCACCTTGGAGTACTGGATATTGTATCGTTCATTATTTAATATACCATATATTGTATTTTAAAACACTTTTTTTTCACATTTTTAAATATTTCCTCCTGAACTTATCTAGATTTTATTTTTGTTGCATTAACTGAATCGGTAATCCTTCAGGCCGCTTGTTATGGATTCCAGTGAAATACAAGTTTTCAGTTGATGAACGACTAGTTTAAACTTGGCAATAGTCAACCATTGTTCAACGGTTATAGCGAAAAATCTGGAGATCCTGTTTTCTGGAAGTTAAAACATAGAGATAAAAGGTATAAAGTTTTTTTTATAAATGACGATAAGCTTATAAGGATAGGATGAAATGATGGGAGGCGGGGATATCAAAGGTAATGGCCTTGGAGTATTCTCGATAGTTAAATAATATGTACAGAAAGGGGAGGCAATGAATATACAGAAACTTAATTACTGTATGGAATTGGTGGAGAAGGACATAGGTGATGGTTTTCTTGCATCAAGCATAGTTTCTATGGAGGATGCTCAGACGATAGTCGCAACTGAAAAGTCTTCAGCCAAGACAGCTACCCTGTTTGCCCAGGTGACGCAAAATCTTCAGAAATCTCTTTCAGAAGGGCAAGGTTATCCTCAACTGGGGCGGTATTATTATCTTGATTTGGCTGGGAACAAGGGGATTCTGTTTATTCCACTTGGGGACTATCAATGGGGAGTTGCGATTGATACAAAGAAGGCGAAACTGGGACTTCTGTTGAATGTGCTTTTACCAAAAATGTTGGATGCATTTGAAGATGCAGTTGTATCGGCATAAAGACCATGGAGAGTATAATAGGGGAAACGCTGATACGCATATTCTTTTACATGAACCATATTGCAAAATGTCCGTCGATAAGGAAATTGTGATCACCAGTTCCTTTATCTTCACAAAAGCTGCAGAGGAAAAGAATGTGGAGAATTGAAAAAAAACCACTAGACCAGACAAAGCTGGTCACTGGCTAGTTACTGTCTATCCTCCATCATTTGAATCTGAAAACCTAGGGACGCCATACTAGTTATGAAACCCGTATGATGTCACCATATTTTTTTAAAGACCTCCTTAACCTAAGGCCTTGTCGGCGGCTGATTTTATATCCTCGATGATCCTTACATACCTTCACTTGTGCTTGGATAAGTCAGATTGATAGATTCAAATAAAAAAAATCCCCCGGACGCTTCTACGACCGGGGGATTCGTGTTTTGCATTATCAAATATTAGCAGCCTAACTGTCTGTAAAAGTCATTTCCTTTGTCATCCACCAAGATGAACGCCGGGAAGTCAACGACCTCAATTTTCCATACCGCCTCCATGCCAAGTTCGGGGAAGTCAATGCATTCGACCTTTTTGATGTTCTCCTCAGCTAGAAGCGCGGCCGGGCCGCCGAT
>DATKLL010000093.1:0-2769 GCA_035542475.1 Syntrophales bacterium | reverse complement strand
CGTTCCAGCTATAAGAATTTTACTGGCCTGCTAACCGCTATTCATGAAATTGTCTCGACTAACCCTGATGTGGTACTCACGGTCGTAGGCCCTCCTTTTAATGAAGAAGAAAATAAACTTATATCGAGGTTGAAGCTCACTAAACACATAGAGCACTATGGACATGTTGGCGACCGGCATTTGGCAAAGCTGTACCGCTGCAGTATAGCCTTTGTATATCCTTCTCTTCACGAAGGTTTTGGCATACCTCTTCTGGAAGCCATGTCATGCGGAACACCGGTTGTTGCTTCAAATTGTTCCAGCTTCCCCGAAGTGGTTGGTGATGCGGGCTTATTGTTTGACCCAAAGGCAAATGGTGAATTGACCGACATCCTCCTTTTACTCCTTAACCGTCCAGCTGAACGTGACCGTCTCATCGCCAAAGGCTTCGAGAGGGCCAAGGCATTTAGCTGGGAAAAAACAGTCGCTCAGACTGTTGCTGTCTATCGATCCCTTGTCTGAAAATCAGATCCCGCAGGATTAAAACGAAAGGATTCATATATGCTATCAAAAATAATTCCGAACTCTATTTTGTCATGGATGAAAAAGAAAATCCAGGACGCCGTTGCACAAGGCGGCCCCGTCTCTCCAAAGAGGCTAACGGTTGAAGCAATCAAGTACTTTCCCTATAGAAAGTCGGATGACTCATTTGTGATTCCCAAAGCGCCTGCCGTTCAACATGAAATGTGCAGCAAGGGATTGCCAATTCCTCCCCGGGAATTGTGGAGCGGTTATGGCGAGACCTCTGAAGAATACCTGTCCTCAGGCAGAGAGCATGTGCAGACCATGCTGTCGATCTTACACTCATCAAACTTTACCTTGAGCAAAGGGGATAGGGTACTGGATTTCGGTTGTGCGGCAGGGAGGATGATACGGGAACTAAAAGATCTGTCTTCATTGTGTGAATTTTGGGGCACTGATATAAACGCTGAACATATTTGTTGGTGCAAACAGCATTTGAGTCCCCCGTTTCATTTTGTCACAACAACGACCATTCCCCATCTCCCCTTTGAAGATTCCTATTTTGACTTCGTCTATGCCGGTTCGGTTTTTACCCATATCGATGACCTTGCGGATGCTTGGCTATTGGAACTCAGACGGATCCTGTCGCAAAGAGGGAGGCTCTATATAACGATCCACGACAATAACACCGTTCAACTGCTTGATGGGAAGTACAAGACCAATTGGTTATCCATAAAATTGAACAATATTCCTTTCTACACACAATCAAAACATTCCCACAGCATGCTTGTAATCAACCGGGATACCGGGTCCCAGGTCTTTTATGATATTGCATACTTTCTGAAAATATTAGAACCGATGTTCGATATCCTTTCGGTTAATCAAGAGGCCTATGGATTTCAAACAGCGATATTGCTTAAAAAGAAGACCTGACAACAGGACCTAATTCTTTTTTAGATGCTGAGGGCTTTCTGATTTTTCGCTGATAATTGACATCCCATAACTGCTTCATATCTTCTTTTGACAATGACAGATAAGTTTCCTCCTGCACCGGCAACTAAAATCGGCTGGCCATGGCCTGAAGACTCAGGGCCAATGCCTCCATTAGCGCTGAATGGGAAACCATGGCCGAAGATCAGTATCGTGACGCCCTCCTATAATCAAGGGCAATTTATAGAGGAAACTATTCGTTCCGTCTTGCTGCAGGGTTATCCAAATCTTGAATACATTATCATTGACGGGGGCAGTAGTGATAATTCGGTAGATATCATAAAGAAATACGAACCATGGCTGTCATACTGGGTGAGCGAGCCGGACAAGGGGCAGAGCCATGCAATCAATAAGGGTTTTAAGCTGGCGACCGGCGAGATTTACGCGTGGATTAATTCCGATGATTACTATTTGCATGGTGCTTTCGCTGTGGTGGGAGAAGCGTTTACCGGTCTCCAGGAAAAAGCGATCCTCCTGGGATACGGGGATGTTGTCGATGTGGAGGGCGCTTTTCTCGATACAAGAAAGATTCAGCGCATAGATAGGGAAATACTGCTCAACTGGGAAGAGAATTGGTTTCTGCAGCAAGCCTGTTTTTGGCCCTCAACCTGCTGGAACGCTGTGGAAGGGGTAAACGAAGGACTGGAATTGCTCATGGATTACGATTTATGGTTCCGGTTTCTGAAAATATGTCCGTTCTTCTATATTGATCAACCGCTTGGAGTTCTACGGTATTACGAAAATACGAAGAGCTTTCGGGAGAGGGGCCGATCATTCGCAGAGAAAGTTGCGGTGTGGGTCCTCAACGGCAGGATTGATGCTGCGGTGAGAGAAGTTGAAAATTGCGTGCGAGAAAAACATAATTTGCAGCAGGAACTAGCAAGATTAGAAAGGAAGCTCACTTTACGTATAATGAGAAAACTTGGGTTGTTTTGATTTTGCAGCATTCTCTCGTGATGCTCGGCGGCACCCGAATTTCATCACAAGGAATGCTAATATGAGCGAAAGGCGAAGTTAACATTGGCACACATTTCAGTTGTTATTCCGGTCTACAAAGCCGAAGACTGTTTGCACGAGCTATATAGTCAATTAAAAGGACCGCTTGAGTCTATTTCCTCCGATTTTGAAATTATTCTGGTCGAAGACTGCGGCGGAGACAGGTCCTGGGAGATTATCGAGGAGCTCGCAAACAAAGACAAGAGAGTTAAAGGAATTCAATTCAGCCGCAATTTCGGACAACACTATGGGATCACCGCGGGCATTGATATTTGCGACGGC
>DATKLL010000092.1:0-3757 GCA_035542475.1 Syntrophales bacterium | reverse complement strand
ATCTCTTTCAACGACCTGCATATTGCCAGAAAGATCTTTAATTTCACTAAAAGTCTCTCGCATACCAGCCCAGGTAAATTCGTGCAATGAACCATCCTCATGATGAATAGAAGCGCCCACATGGTCAATAATGGTTTCTTTTCGTGCCGCAGATACCGCTAACCTTAAGTTGAAAATCGGGCCAAAGGTGGTGTAACCAATCTCGACTTGTTTCTCAGGTACGATTGTAACCCTTGCTTTTGTAACCACTCTGTATATGAAAGCTAAAATCTGGGGCAACCATGCTGCCGCACCTACGTAAGCTGCAATCTCGGCTGGAGTTGCCATAGTCTTCCCCCTTTCTATTTTTGCGTTATGTTTAGGTTACTGTCATGGGCAGAGGTAATTTTCAATTACGGTTTGATCTTTACCCGAAAAAGCGGACACCTAGTTAAGCTTCACTCGCCCTCTTTTCAAACTCAGCAGGGGAACAATAATTCAATGAGGAATGTCTTCTGGTACGGTTGTAAAATATTTCGATGTATTCAAACACACTCCCTCGAGCCTCCTGCCTGGTCCGGTACTTTTCAAAGTAAATCAGCTCCGTTTTTAGCGTATGAAAGAACGATTCCATCAGGGCATTGTCATAACAATGGCCCGTAGAACTCATGCTCGGGACAAATCCATATCGATCCAATAGATCCCGAAATGCATAACTGGCATATTGGGTCCCCCGATCCGAATGGAATATCAGACCCACCCCGGGCTTCCGCCTTCTCAATGCCTTCTCTAACGCGTCCGCAAGGATTCCATGACTTAACGTGTCGCCCATCGACCATCCCACAATCTGACGGTTGAAGGCATCCAGGATTGCCGCCAGATACATCCAACCCTCTTTTGTCCATATAAAGGTAATGTCAGAAACCCACACTTGGTTCGAAGCCTCTGCCGCAACCCTCCCATTCAGAAGATTCTCTGCCACCAGCAGCTCATGGCGCGATTTCGTCGTCGCCTTGAACCTGCGCTTCGTCTTTGCCTTGATCCCATTCTGCCTCATCAACCGGGCAACCCGATTCTTCCCACATGCGATACCGTCAGACCTTAGTTCCGCTGTAATCCGTGGGCTCCCGTAAGTCCCACGACCCCTTACATAAGCTTGCCGAATATGGACCAGCAACCGATCATTCTCCCTCTGACGTATGCTAACCTGATGCCCAGACCATGAATAATAGCCGCTCCTGGATACCTCCAAGACCCGGCACATCTTCTTCACCCTAAATTCGGAGCGGTGCCTCTCAATAAACTCATACTTTACCTTGGGTGCTTTGAGAAGATCGCCAAGGCTTTTTTTAAAATCTCCTTCTCCTCTCTTAAATCTTCATTCTCCCGCTGTAACCGACGAATCTCCTCCTCAGGAGACCTTAAATGTCCCTTCCCTGGAAAGGCATGCTCCATATCAGCCCGATATTTACGCCTCCACTGATGAAGTACATTCGGATGAATATCCAGATCCTTAGCGATATCTCCCACGGAACGCTTACCCTCATCCATCATCCGAATAGCCTCATACTTGAACTCCCGATCAAAATACCTCTTGTCCTTACCTATTCCCATGACACACCTCCCCATCCTTTTTTTCTATACCTCTAATTCTTCGGTGTGTCCACTAAATCGGGGGAAGACCAACTCCAAATGTTATGAATAAGTCGGATTTTTTAATATTATCCAGCGTTAATTACTACTGACATTACAAATTGTTTTATAAAAAATCAACGGACAATTGGTTGTAAAAATATTATTGACATGGGTCATAAACACTGCTATAAAAAATAAACTTTTGAGGAATACACTGGAATAATGAGGCAGAAGGGTTCAATAATTAGTTGGTGGTGGCAGAATTCGATAGAGGGGTTTGTCCACCATTAATTCATCCTTATTGAAGCACAAGCCGTGGAGACCTCTTACGAGCTCCACGGCTTTTTACTTTATACGTAACAAGAAGGCCGTGATGATAAGCGGCCTTTTTTTATAAACCGAGATAAAGGAATATTAATTATGTATTATCCAAAGATTGACACATTCAAGAAATTTACCGGCCAAGGCAATTTGATCCCCGTCTACAAAGAAATTCTGGCCGATATAGATACACCCGTATCGGCCCTCATGAAACTAAAATCAAAATCACATGTCTTTCTTCTTGAGAGCGTGGAAGGTGGTGAAAAATGGGGACGTTTCACATTTCTTGGATCAGATCCCCGTATTATTTTCAGGGTCAAGGGTGATGATGTCACTATCCATGAAAACGGTAGGACGCGCTCCTACAAACACGAAGGGGATCCACTGAGATTTCTGAAAAATTTACTGAACATCTATCGTCCTGTCCCTGTAGATGGACTGCCCCGGTTTTATGGCGGAGCAGTTGGATTCTTAAGCTATGATGTGGTTCGATATTTTGAAAGGCTCAATGCCAAGCCCTATGATGACTTAGATACGGATGATTCAATCTTTATCATAACTGATACGCTGATCATATTTGATAATATCAGACACACGATTAAAGTAGTTTCGAGCGCCTTCATTGAAGATGGCACGGATCCGGCATCAATTTATAATGAGACAGTCAAAAAGATTGACGGCATAATCGATATCCTGAAAACTCCCACTAAAACTGAGGAACAATATCAGATGAGGAAAACCGAATCCGCCCTTCAATCCAATATGTCGCCTGAAGCTTTTAAGTCAATAGTAGGGATGGCAAAGGAATACATCGTTGCCGGTGATATCATCCAGGTTGTACTCGCGCAGCGTTTTCACGCAGAGAATAATATAGATCCGGTTAATCTATACCGGGCACTTCGTTATGTGAACCCATCCCCTTACCTTTTTTTTCTTAAGCTTAATGATATGTTTCTTATCGGTTCATCTCCCGAGGTGATGGTTCGTCTCGAAGAAGGAATAGCTGAGCTAAGACCTATCGCCGGAACAAGGAGAAGGGGAAAAAACGAACAGGAAGACAGGCACCTCGCCGACGAGCTTCTTGAAGATCCCAAAGAGAGGGCGGAACACGTCATGCTGGTTGACTTGGGGAGGAATGACTTGGGCAGAATAGCCCGAATCGGGAGCGTCCAGGTCAATCAACTCATGGTAGTAGAGAGGTATTCACATGTGATGCACCTCGTCACGAATATCCAGGCACAATTATCTGAGGGAAAAGACTGCTTCGATGTTCTGAGGGCAACCTTCCCTGCCGGCACTTTGTCTGGAGCTCCGAAGGTCAGAGCCATGGAGATCATCGATGAACTGGAGCCCACAAAACGCGGACCCTACGGAGGTGCCGTAGGATACTTCAGTTATACTGGCAACATGGATCTCTGCATAACCATCAGGACCATATTAGTTAAAGACGGGAAGATCTTTATCCAGGTAGGCGCCGGCATTGTAGCTGATTCGGACCCCGACAAGGAATATCAGGAAACCGTCAATAAAGGCGAGGGCATGATGCAGGCAATACGACTTGCCACCTCGGGATTTGAATTAAAGAAGGACATTTAAAGGAGCAGGCCATGATTTTAATGATCGATAATTACGATTCATTTACATATAACCTCGTTCAGTATTTGGGCCAGTTAGGCCAGGATGTAGCTGTCTACCGGAATGACATGATAACCATAGACGAAATAACGAATCTGGCCCCCAGTTCTATATTTTTGTCCCCCGGTCCATGCATACCGAAGGAAGCTGGAATCACCGTTGAAGTTATCAGAGAATTTCACAAAAC
>DATKLL010000091.1:0-23365 GCA_035542475.1 Syntrophales bacterium | reverse complement strand
GAACTACGGCCTGATAATTCGCAATAACCTTGTTTTCAATTCTTACCCAGTGTCCTAATGCTCCTCGCGGGGGCTCTGTCATGCCACGTCCCTGAACGGCTTTACCCGGTACATCGCAGCGTGTCCAGGTACGGGTGTCCCCTTTCTTGACATTGGCTATGAGTTCATTCACCCAACCCTCAATATTGTCGGCCACATATTTGGTCTCTATGCACCTGGCCGCCGTCCTTCCCAGGGTGGAGAAGAGGGCTGTAACAGGAATATTTGCAGCCTTCAGAGTCGAATCGACAAGGCCCTTGATTTTTTCGTTCCCAACGGCATAGCCAACGAGCATACGGGAAAGCGGACCTACCTCATGGGGCTGCCCGCTATATCTTGGCGCCTTGCACCAGGAATACTTTCCATCTCCCTTCAAATTCCCGTTGGCATCATAACCCGTGTATTCCGGATCAGTCGTTCCTTTGTAAGGATGTGCGGGCTCCGTTCCCTTATACCACGAATGGATTACCTCTTCCGTAATCTTTTCCTCGTCCAGCTTCAGGGGCTTGGCAAGGTCCCTGTTCTGGACTATGCCCCTCGGGAACAGGAAGGTATTCATGTCATCATCTAGGGGGAAACCGCCATAAGACAGGTAATTCTTTACGCCTCCTCCGATGCCGGCTGCTCCTTCACCCTTGTAATATGTCGCAGCGAGCAGCACATCGGGAATGTAAGCGGTTTCAATGAAGTTCTGCAGCTCCTTCAGGCGGAAAAGAAACTGGCCGAGCTGATGAGCGTCCAGGGCATCCATCACGCACGTTACACCGCCCACAACCAGGGATTGCGGATGAGGATTCTTTCCGCCGAAGATTGCCTGCATCTGTGCCGCCACTTTGGATACCTGAAGGGCATCGAGGTAGTGGGATACTATAATCAGGTTTGCTTCGGGGGGAAGCTTATAGGAAGGATTACCCCAGTAGGCGTTTGCAAAAGGTCCGAGACGCCCGGACTTCACAAACTTTGTAAGCCGCTGCTGAACGGCTTTGTAATGCGTTTCCGAGCAATTGTACGGATCAGGGCTGTAGCCCTTGGCCATATCAACCGCCTTCTTCGGGTCTGCAGAAAGGGCGCTCACAATATCCACCCAGTCGAGTCCATGGAGGTGGTAGAAGTGCATGATATGATCACCCAGGTACCAGCATCCCTGAATCAAGTTTCGTATAATTCGTGCATTGGGGGGTGGTTTGATACCAAACGCATCTTCAACAGCCATAGTGCTCGCTTCATAGTGTACGTATGTACATACGCCGCAGAATCTCTGGACTATGAGTCCCGCATCCCGCGGATCACGTCCCTTCAGAATCGTTTCAATGCCACGCCATAAGGTAATGCTGCTCCAGGCGTCGCTGATTGTATTTTTATCATCAACTTCACATTCTATCCTCAGATGTCCTTCAATTCTGGTAATGGGATCAACTATAATTCTCTTAGCCATGGTTTGCCTCCTCATCTTTTCCCTTGTGACGGATTGCACTGGCAACTGCATGTACGGCGACACCCGCTGCTGTTAACCCCGTCAATGCTAGGCCTATTTTGTCAACAGTATTCTCCCCGCCGCCAATTGAAGCTTCTGCAATCGGTTTTTCCAGCGGGGCCATAGTGTCCCAGAATCCCGGTTCAGTACACCCTATGCAACCATGACCAGCCATTACAGGCCAGGAGACGCCATCATTAAATCGCACCCTGCTGCAATTGGCAAAAGTATAAGGGCCTTTGCAGCCGACGTTGTATAAGCACCAGCCTTTTCTGGCTCCCTCATCGCCCCATTCTTCCACGAATTCTCCAGCATCAAAATGAGGCCGTCGCTCGCAGAAGTCATGTATTCTCTTTCCGTATGCCCAGATGGGTCTCCCTATTGAATCCAGAGCGGGCATGCCGCCGAACATGAGATAATGAAGGAGTGTTCCCACAAAATTAACGGTATTGGGCGGACAGCCTGCCACATTTACCGTCGGAATTCCCAGTACCGCGCTGATCCCTGCGGAATTTGTAGGATTGGGTCTTGCGGCTTGAATATTTCCATAGCAGGCACAGGCACCGATGCAGACCGTTGCCGCAGCTGCACGTGTTACCTCTTTGGCCACATGGAGGGACGTCTTACCTTTTGGGCCTAGGGTCAGATATTTTCCGTCTAATCCGCGAGGTATGGCGCCTTCGATAACACAGACGAATTTCTTCTTAAAATCTGTCATGGCCTTTTCCAGATTCTGTTCCGCCTGGTAGCCTGCGGCAGCCATAACTGTTTCGTGGTATTCGAGGGAGATAGTCTCCAGGACGACGTCGGCGACGTTTGGATAAGAAGAACGGAGGAATGCCTCCGTGCAGCCTGTGCACTCAGCGAAATGTAGCCATACAATGGGGAGGCGGCTGAAATTCTCCGCCGCTTTTGCCACTGCGGGACGGAAAATAGGGGGCAGCATCAGTGCGGACGTCATGATGGATGTCCATTTGATGAAATCCCTTCTGCTTACACCACGCTGTGCCAGTAGCTCGTGCAGGTCTTCCCTCGGCGGCGGGAGTTCCTTATCCAGGCGTTCCTGATTTACTTTGCAGTATTCCATCAGTTGTTTATAATGATTGCTTACAGTCTTACTGTACTCATCGGAGCCTTTCATATTACCTCCTTTCAACATCGTAAATATTTTTTCCCAAAAGGTTTTTGTTTTCTTTTGAGATTTGAAGACTTAAAAAAGATCTGGTGTTAACCAAAAAACGCGGGGACATATGATAGCTGCCGAAGCTGACATATGTTATTTTGCACATATTGTCAATAAAAATCTGTCTATCTACATTTTCTTTTTTAGCAAGCGATCCCGTATTTAAAGATCAGAAAAAATTATGTTAGGACTTTTGCATTTGTCCGAATAATTTATCCATAGGTAAAATACGTGAAGTCGATGGTTAAATATCTCATATATTTGTAAGGAAATGGATGATAGATGTGAGCACACAAAATGTGGAACGTCTCAGTTTCCAATCCAGAGGATGGCACCGCCGATGTCTTGTCCTATGAAGAAGAATGATACAAGGGGCTTTCTGCCATGGAATGGGTTCAAAAAAATGCTGGTAATTTATTCATACATAGAATACAAATTTTTGAATTAAAATATTTGGCATTCCAATGCCGCTTTTGTAGAAGGAGTTTTTATGAGTCAGGATAACCGTTCTTTTCGGGGAGGATCCAAATATGTCCTCGATGATGAATTGGCAAAGATTGTAAATGTTACCATGTCCCTGGAGATGCCCCTCCTGCTCAAGGGAGAGCCAGGTACCGGGAAGACAATGCTCGCCCACGCTATTTCCGAGAGTCTCAAGATGCCCCTGATCGTGCTGAACGTTAAGTCCAGTATGAAGCTGGTGGATGCCCTGTATCAATATGATACTCTGACGCGCCTTAATGACAGCCGCTTCGGCGATTCCAAGCGGGACGTGAGCAACATCGAAGAGTACATCCGTATGGGAAAAATCGGGCAGGCCTTTGTATCGGATGTGCGGACGGTACTTTTGATTGATGAGATTGACAAGGCGGACAGCGATTTTCAGGATGATATGCTCGACGTTCTCGACCAGATGCAGTTCGACATCATAGAGATTGACAAGACCATTTCAGCCCTCCACCGACCGGTGATAATCATTACGTCCAATGCGAAGAAGGATCTTTCCGATCCTTTCCTCGGTCGGTGTAATTTCCACCACATTGCCTTTCCCGATGCCGGGATGATGCGGCTCATCGTGGATGTTCATTTCCCAGATCTTAATAAAAATTTGTCAGAGGCGTGTATTGAAGCCTTCTATCGCCTGCGGGATTTTAAGGGGGTCGAAAAAAAACCGGCGACACGTGAGTTGATCAACTGGATTCGAGCCCTGAAGGCGGACCCGGATTTTCACGCGAAATCTCTTTCCCGGGGGAATTTGCCTTTTATGGGCATTCTTTTCAAGAAGAGCGCTGATCTGGCGGCAGCCGTTCAGCAAGTATCGCGCATGCGGTGAGAGGAAACGGAATTGTTTGTTGAATTCTTTTATACATTGCGTGACCGGGGAGTTCCCGTATCTCCCACGTCCTTTTTGCGGCTGCAGAAAGCGTTGAGCCTTGGCGTGATAAAAACCGTGGATGATTTTTACATGGCTGCCAGGGCGATCCTTGTCAAGAGCGAGCGCTATTTTGATATGTACGATCAGGTCTTCGCTTATTTTTTCAAAGGGGTTGCATTAGAGGCCTTCGATAAAATTGAACTGACGGAGATCGCGAAGGCTCTCCTGGACGAATGGCTGAAGAACCCGGCTCAGATTGCTGAGGCCCTCGGTCTGGATGAGTCAAAACTGAAAAAAATGTCGCCTGAGGAATTGATCCGGTATTTTCTTGACAGGCTAAAGGAACAGACGGAAGCCCACCACGGCGGTAACCGCTGGATCGGTACGGGCGGCACCTCACCTGTCGGTCATTCGGGCTATCATCCCAGCGGAATGCGCGTAGGCGGGCAGTCCCGAAATAAATCAGCCGTCAAAGTCGCTATGGAGAGGCGCTATAAGGATTATTCGCAGGAAGGGCCCCTGACGGAGATTCAAATGAGCGAAGCTCTGAAGCGCCTGCGCCGGATGGTACCCTCCGGACCGAAAGACATTGTCAATGTGGATAGGACCATCTACGAAACGATGAGAAACGCCGGAGAAATAGAGATCGTCTTTGACCGCCACATGGCGGACCGTCTCAAGATCATCCTCATGATTGATAACGGCGGCTGGTCCATGGACCCTTACGTAGATGTCGTGCAGACCCTGTTTCACTATGCCCGGAGCCAGTTCAAGGATCTGAAGATATACTATTTCCATAACACCGTTTACAGCCGCGTCTGGCAGGATCCGGAAAGGCGATTCAAGCCGGAACCGATAGACGATTTTATCCGCAAGGATCCGGAAACAAGACTGATCATGGTGGGAGATGCGAGCATGGCCCCCTATGAGTTGATTCATAGCAACGGCTCGATATACATCGATGAGATAGAAGTAGGGACCGGCCTCGAGCGGTTGAAATTCCTTGCCCATATCTTTCGTCATGCCGTTTGGCTCAACCCTCAGTCCGAGGGGGAGTGGCGCCACACCTATACGATCGGTATAATCCGGCAGGTATTGCCCATGTTCGAATTGACCCTCGACGGCCTGGAAAAGGCTGTTCAACACCTCATGTCCAGACATTGATCCAATTTACCAGATTAATCGATGTCCGATAAGGACCGATGGTTAAGCTCTTTTCTTCCAGATCACCGCATAGAGGATGTCTTTGCTGTGCTGCCCGAGGCTGATGCCGCCTCTGCAAAGAGGTCGTAGTCATTGGCATTGATGATTTTACAGGTGATGATATTGCCGGTGATCAAGTGCCTCCCTTTCACGTAGGTGATGCCATCAATATCCGGAGACTGTCTCCGACTACGGCCGACATAGGGATAATAAGGAATATCACTTTTCCCTTCAATCATTACTTCCTGGGTCGACCCAATCAGAGACTGGTTGATATCATATGAGATGACAGCCTGCTCTTCCATGAGGAGCTGTCTCCGCATCTGTTTTTCCTTCTCCGATATCCGGGACACATAGGACGCGGCTTTCGTACCTTCCTCTCTGGAATAGGTGAAGACACCCAGGTGATCAAATCGCGTCTCTCTCACGAAAGAAAGAAGTCTGTTAAACTTTGTCCTAGTCTCTCCGGGAAATCCGACGATGATGGATGTCCTTAAAGCTACGTTGGGAATTATTTCCCTTGCCCTTTTGATGGTTTTCTTGATCAAGTCGCTGCCACCGCGTCTATTCATGGCCGCTAATATTTCATCATCGATGTGCTGAATCGGGATATCGATATAGTTGCATATCTTTTCTACATTGGCTATGGTGTTAAGAACCTTGTCGGTAAGACCTGCAGGATTGGTATAGAGGATTCTTATCCAATGCAGACCTTTAATGGATGCCAATTTCTTAAGCAGAACGCTGAGTGTAGGTTTTCCTTTCAGGTCACGCCCGTAGGCTGTTGAGTCTTGGGCAGTTATGATGATCTCCTTCACCTTGTCCCTGACAAGGCTTTCAGCCTCTGTTAGTATATCGTCAATCTCCCTGCTCCTGGCCTTTCCCCGTATCATCGGGATCACACAGTAAGAACAATAGTTGGAACAGCCGTCAGCAATCTTTAGGTAGGCTGTGTAAGGAGGTGTCATTGTAAGGCGGGAATAGCCTGCATCCATCAGGAATGAAGGCTTGTTGATTATGGAACGTTTACCTGTGGGCTTAGTGTAGAATAAACCATCTATGTGTTGCGCTATGTTCGGTACTTGTCCAACCCCCAAGAAAAGGTCTACTTCCGGCAGCTCCTTTTCTAAAATCCTTCCGTACCGCTGGGGAAGGCAACCTGTTACAACAAGATGGGTGTTGGGTGCCCCTCTTTTTTTCCATTCAGCCACCTTGAGGATTTCATCGATCGATTCTTCCTTTGCAGGCTGGATGAAAGCGCAGGTATTGATCAGGATGATGTCTGCGCTTTCCGCCTGACGCGTGACGCGGTAGCCGCTCTTTGAGAGAAGCGCTGCCATAACCTCAGAGTCAACCAGATTTTTTGGACAGCCGAGGCTTACGATGTGTACCTTTCTATATGTCAACGGTGGATCTTTCTGGCCAGTACTTTTCTCGGCTTAACACCATCGGAGGGACCGACGATACCTTCTGCTTCCATACGCTCGATCATACGGGCAGCGCGGTTGTAGCCGACTTTCAGGTATCTCTGCACCAGGGAGATTGATGCCTGGCCCAGTTCAGTTACCAGTTCGACGGCCTCGTCATATTTTTCATCAAAATCTTCATCCGTTTTTTCGCCCTCTGTTGAATCCGGATGATATTCCGATATCGATTCATCATATGCCGGCATCGCCTGCTTTTTCACGAAATCTACAATTCTCTCTATCTCTTTTTCAGATACATAAGGCCCATGTATACGGACCAGTTTCGATGTGCCGGGGGGCATGTAGAGCATGTCTCCAAAGCCTAAGAGGTTTTCAGCCCCTAACTGATCGAGAATCGTCCGCGAGTCTACCTTTGATGAGACCTGAAAGGAGATGCGTGTGGGGAAATTGGCCTTTATGACCCCTGTAATGACGTCAACGGATGGTCTCTGTGTGGCTAATATCAGATGAATCCCGGCGGCTCTTGCCATCTGCGCGAGGCGGGCAAGGGATTCTTCCACGTTTCTCTGTGCGACCATCATCAGGTCAGCAAGTTCATCGATGATTATTACAATAAAGGGCAGCTTAACCGGCGCCTCCTTGTCCTGTTTTCCATTAATACCATCAGGCTGAATAGTTTTTTCTTTCGGCTTTTTTTCGATGAGCCTGTTGTAAGCCTCAATGTTTTTAACTCCCAATTCGACAATTGTTTTGTATCGCCTTTCCATCTCTTCGACGGCCCACTTGAGTACCTGTGAGGCCTTTTTTGGATCAACTACGACAGGATGAAGGAGGTGGGGTATTCCTTCGTATGCAGAGAGTTCGAGCCTTTTGGGATCGATCATGAGGAACTTGGCGTCATCCGGCGGGGCCTTGAAAAGAATGCTGCAGATCATGGCGTTAAGGGAGACACTTTTTCCTGATCCCGTCGTGCCGGCTATCAGCAGATGCGGCATCCTCGTGAGATCGGTGATCACGGGGGTTCCCACAATATCTTCTCCGAGGGCAATAGGAAGCTTGAACTGGGATTCAAGGAATGCGTCGTTATCTAGAACATCTTTCAGATGCACGGGCTCCCTTTCATGATTAGGGATTTCAATTCCGATGACTGCCTTTCCGGGGATTGGGGCGATTATTCTGATGCTCGGTGCCCGGAGTGCCAAAGCCAGATCGTCGGAGAGGTTGGTAATTTTTGTTATCTTGACACCTGGTGCGGGCTCCAGTTCATACATGGTAATAAGGGGTCCGGGTTTGACTTCAGCTACTTTCCCTTCAACGCCGAAATCGGCAAGCTTTTTTTCCAGGATCCGGGAATTCATAATGAGGCTATCCCGCTTTATCCTCGTGTCCTTTCTTTCAATCTGGTCCAAGAGCGTCAGAGGCGGCAGTTTGAAGTCACCGCTTTTTTGAAGGAAATCGAAGTGGGTCTGTTCAGACTTTTTCCGTCTAGGTTTTTCCGTCGATAGTAATGCAGCATCTATTACAGGGGCTGCTATCTTTTCCCCTTCCTCAGGTTTCGCCCTTACCCCTTTTAGCATTTGTGTACTTTTAGAAGTGATTTTTTTTAATCCGGCCCAGGACACAATAATAATATCTTTGCATCTTCCGCACAGAGACACTAGTGATAAATTTACTGTAACAATGAGGGATATAATAAGGATAAGCATGAGGAGAATATATGTGCCTGCCAGATTGAGGTACTCATTCAGAAATTTTGCAGATACACTTCCCAAAAGACCTCCTGCTCCGAGTTTAACACCATAAACCTGGACTTCAGCTAAACTCGCTGCGAGAAACGTTGAGGTTGAGAAGATGAGACCAATAAATCCTGTGACCCCCGTAAGACTTATTCCAAAATCATCATCGAGAAAGTACCTGATGGAGATTATTAACAGGACGAAAGGAATGACAAACGCGCCTATACCAAGGATCCTGATGAGGGAATCAGCTGTGTGTGATCCTATAGAACCAATAAGGTTGTGCATCTTACTGTCACTGGTGGAGAAATGTGTAAAGGAAGGATCCTGAGGATGGTAGGAAGCAAGACACAACAACAGGAATATAGCACATGCTAGGCAAATCGCTCCTGATATTTCTCTCAACTTTCTTTCGTCCAAGATTGCTTCTTTCATCACATACTGCTAATTAACGGCTTTTTTTTGCAGGATTTCCTGATTCAGCAGACCTTATTTCTTCGCAATTTCTGGTGATGATATTTTGTACTCTTTCAATGAGGTCCTGCCGGTTTTCGATTGTATATTCGCTGACATCTATCGGCTTGTCTATGACCATTGTTATCTTCCCAGGCTTTATCAGTAAGGATCTCTTGGGCATGATTTCTCCGGCGCCAATGATAGATATAGGGACTATAGGAACACCTGATTTTATGGCCAGGTAAAACATGCCCTGTTTAAAGGGTTTAATTTTTCCGTTTCTGCTCCTAGTGCCTTCGGGGAAAGACATTACAGACTTCCCTTCCCGGATTTTACGGGCTGCTTGATCAAGACTCTGCATTGCCCTTTCACGGTTTTGTCTGTCGATTTCTATATATCCGGCATTGCGCATCGCTTTTCCAAAGAGTGGAACATTAAAGAGCTCCTTCTTAACTATCCAGCGGAATTGGCCGGGTAAATGAGCAAGTACAATGAAAATATCGAAATCGCTTTGATGATTGGCCATAAATATCTGTGATCCTTTCGAGATATTTTCCGCACCTATAATCTCCACCTTTATACTGGTTAATATAAGGAGCATCCTGGCCCAGATATTGGCCACCCTGTGAATTACGTTCTCATCCGGTGTAATAAAGGCGAAGACTACGGCGCAGGCAGACATGAATGCCGTAATCGCAACACCGATTATTATGAAAAGTACGGCCCGGATCATGGATCAATCCTTAATATCATTAATAACTTTTACGTTTGTTGGATATTTTTTACTTGATAATATAGGTGAAGTCAACAAGGATTATTATGCCTGTTTAATGTATATACTATATCCAGAGAAAAGGATTGACAAAAGGCGGTCATGATAATAGCATTACCACCCAAAAAAAATGCAGGATATTTTTTAATTTGATTTTATGTAGTAAGTGGACGAGATTAGTCGTGTTTTTATTTATACTCTGTTGCGAAAGTATTTTCTATGAAAAAAATTGTTAACAAAAAAAGGGCCTTAGAAATTATTGGGAACTTTTCGCGTGCTAAAATTTTAGTGATCGGGGATATCATGGTCGATCATTTTATCTGGGGCAAAGTATCCCGGATCTCACCAGAGGCCCCCGTTCCTGTTGTAGAGGTCCAATCGGATGATTTTATGCTGGGCGGGTGTGCCAATGTATTGAATAATATCTTCTCCTTGGGGGGTAATGTATATGCGACCAGTGTTATCGGTGCCGATGACATGGGGGAAAGGTTGTTAGGGGAATTTCGTAAGAGGCATATCGATACAGCCGGGATTATTGTGGAATCAAACCGCTCGACTACATTAAAGACGAGGATTGTGGCCCATAGTCAGCAAGTTGTAAGATTTGATCAGGAAAGCAAAAAGGCCATTGAGCTAAAAAGTGTGGAGAAAATAATAAAATATGTAAAAAAAGTGATGGATGTACTGGATGCCATAGTTATATCAGATTACAATAAGGGTGTTATTACGAAGCCTCTTATGGATGGTATTCGTGAAGTGATATCAGGTAAAGGTATCCCTGTTTGTGTCGATCCCAAGCAGAATGATTTTTCCCTATATCAGGGTTTTGACATAGTTACACCCAATAATTATGAGGCCGGACGTGCCACTGGTCTGGATATTATGGATGGGCAGGATATCGCAGGAGTCGGCAAAATGCTTCTTGATCGGTTTAATTTCAGGGCGCTTCTTATTACGCGTGGGGAAGAGGGGATGAGCCTTTTCGAAAAGGATGGCAAGACTACCCATACCACTTTCCCGGCGGAGGCCAGGGAAGTCTATGATGTAACCGGTGCCGGTGATACGGTCATTGGCGTCTTTGCTCTCTGTGTCGCCTCCGGAGCAACATTTAAAGAGGCAGCCGCTCTGGCAAATTACGCTGCCGGGATTGTTGTGGGAAAAGTGGGTACGGCCATAATTTCTCAGGATGAATTAAAAGATGTGCTATGAGCAAACCGCGGCAGGCAGAAGCAGTCAAGCTGTTCATGAGCGCTATTTATGCGGCTGATGACATAGTAAAAAACATTCTTGAGATATTGTCAAAAAACTATGGAGATATAGATTTTATCAGTGAACGTCTCCCCTTTCATTATACTGACTATTATAACGGGGAAATGGGATCGCACCTTGAGAGGAGGATTGTTCTTTTTGATACACTGATTCGGCCTGAGGCATTGCCTGATGTTAAGGTGTCGACGAATGGCGTAGAAGACAGTTTTACATTCCATGGAAAGAGACTGGTTAATATTGACCCTGGATATATATCACTGGCTCATTTGATCCTTGCAACGGGCAAGGGTTATACTCATCGCCCCTATCTCAGGGATGGTATCTATGCCGATCTGACCCTGATCTACAAAGGAAAGTCGTTTCATTCTCTCCAGTGGACTTACCCGGATTATGCGGAAAAACATGCTATAGAAATGTTTAACAGAATAAGGTCAAAATATGTAATGCAATTGAAACTTTTGTAAAATATTTATGGCCCGAGTAATAAATTTTAATATCAGAATTTTACATCCATATAGAATATGATATTTGATTAAGGTTGGATATAAAACATGTAAATGGAATTTGTCGTTCCTAGAGTTTTAGGAGTATGTGATGATTCAAAGTATGACCGGCTACGGCAGGACCGAGGATGTCCTGAATGGCAGAAGATATACGGTGGAAATTAAATCTCTAAATCATCGCTATCTCGAGACTTCCGTTCGACTTCCTGCTATTATTTCTTCTCTCGAATTGGAGATTAAGAAAAAGATTAGTGGAGGATTGAGCCGAGGCAGGATAGAATTGAACGTAAGGATGGAGTCTGAATATGGCTCCACAAATGATGGCAGGTATGAGTTAAATCTACCCCTTATCCGGAATTATTATGAACTGCTTAAACAGCTGAGAGAGGAACTCGGACTTAAGGAAGAGATCACTTTAAATATGGTAGCCGGCTTCAGAGATGCGTTTGTCCTGAAAGAGCCTGATCTTGATTTGTCCGTTATCTGGAAAGAGTTGGACGTAGTAGTTGCTAAGGCAATGGATGCTTTAGTGGAGATGAGAAAAAAGGAGGGAGAAATCATTTGTCATGATTTGATTTTCAGAATAGATTTGATCATGAAGTCCCTCGACTCCATCGAATCGCGGGCGCCACAGGTTATCATAGAATATCGGAAGAGACTTGGCGATCGGGTTAAGGAGCTTACTGGAGGAATAGTTGTTGATGATCTTAGGTTGAGCCAGGAAGTGGCCATCATGGCTGAAAAGAGCGATATAATGGAAGAGATTGTCCGTTTGAAAAGCCACATAATTCAGTTTGGTGATTTATTAAAGGGTAATGATGCCGTTGGGAGAAATATAGATTTCTTAATACAGGAGATGGTCAGAGAGATAAATACCATAGGCTCTAAAAGCAGTGATGCGGGGATATCAAAGATGGTTATTGATATAAAGAGTGAACTTGCCAGAATAAGAGAACAGGCACAGAACATTGAATAAAAACAATTTAAATAAATCTGAGGGAATGTATATTGCAGTATCCGCACCCTCAGGTACCGGAAAGACCACTATTTTGCGTGAGGTCCTGAAACAATGTCCAAACATGCTTTTTTCCGTTTCCTATACTACCAGGCCGCCGCGTCAAGGTGAGGAAGACGGGAAAGATTATTATTTCATTTCTGAACAGGCCTTTAGAGACAGGATATCGCGAGGTGAATTTGCCGAATGGGAAGAAAATTACGGAAGCCTCTATGGGACATCAGCAAAAACGATGAAGGCATTTTTGGAGAAAGGGTTTGATCTGATACTGGATCTTGACTCACGTGGCGCAAAGACTTTAAAAAAAAATTACCCTGGTGGCGTTTTTGTATTTATACTGCCCCCGTCAATTGGCGAATTAAAGAAAAGATTGAAAAGAAGAGAATTTGAAAATGAACAAACGGTGAACAAACGCATGGATAAGGCCTTGGATGAAATCAGGGAGATTATATGGTATGATTATGTAATTATTAATGATAAAATAGAAAATGCAATTGATGTTCTGAGATCGATATACTTAGCAGAAAAAAGTAGAAGGGAAAGATTGATGAATAAAATAAAGGAATTTATTACATGAGGAGGTCATTGGGGAAATGGCAAGAATTACCGTTGAAGACTCACTGAAAGTTGCAAAAAACAGATTCGCTTTAGTCTTATTAACTGCAAAGAGAACGAGACAACTGCTGAAAGGTTCGAAACCTCTCACGGATATAAAAAATAACAGGGAAATTGTCGCTGCACTCAGGGAAATAGCCGCCGAAAAAGTAGCATATGCCAATCCAGAATATTTGCAGGGCATAAAAATAGATTATAAACCCCTACTTGACGACACGGAATTTACTGATGATGAGGAGTACCTTGAATAGAAGTCCACGGGAGATGCTCATTTTTGCCCTTGATGTTGGAGAGGGCATAGAAGAGGCACTCTCATGGGTCGAGCGGCTCAAGGATAATGTGGAAATATTTAAGGTTGGAAAGGAATCCTTCACCCGCTATGGCCCTCGCATCATTGAAAAGATAAAAGAAAAAGGTAAGAAGGTCTTTCTCGACATGAAATTTCATGACATTCCGCAGACAGTGGCTGGCGCCGCTGCCGGGGCTGTTGAACACGGGGTTTACATGTTTAACGTCCATGCCCTAGGCGGGAGAAAAATGATGGAGGAAACTGTTACTGCAGTTCATAGGACTGTTAAGGACGTTGACGGGCCAATGCCAATAGTCCTTGCAGTGACTGTGTTAACGAGTTTGAATGATTTTGATCTTATGCAGCTTGGATTCAATTGCCGAGCGGATGAACTTACGGTACGTCTAGCAAAAATTGCTCAGGAATCCGGTATTTCCGGCGTAGTAGCATCGGTCCATGATATTGATAACATTCGCAGGGCATGTGGACATGATTTTTTCATTGTGACACCTGGTATCAGAGAGCCAACTGCAGAGGATGATGATCAGAAAAGGACATCTACAGTTAGAGATGCCATAATGCATGGTGCTGATTTCATTGTTGTGGGCAGACCTATCAGGAAAGCGGCAGATCCAGTTGGGAAGGCAGAAGAGATTGTGAACGAGATTACTCAAGTTCTTGCAATGCAAGGAAAAGTAATATAATATTATGCAACTTCGTGTCCGAGGAGCTCATTGTTATAGGTGTACATTCATATGAAGTTGCGGTTATTGTATGGAGCAATAGTTTGCAGGTAATCTTCGGGATTAACCCACTGTTGGAAGCTCTTAAGAGTCAGAAAGAGGGGATCGAAAAAGTCGTTATTGCCGAGGGAAGAGGAGGAGCGGCTATACAGAAAATCTTGAATCTGGCTGAGAAAAGAGTGATTCCGGTTGAGTTTAGGGAAAAAAGTTATTTAGACAGACAAACGGGATATAAATACCATCAGGGTGTTTTTGGTCTTTGTAAAAATTTCGATTATGCGAGTGTGGATGAGGTTATCGCAAACCGTCATGTTGATTTTATAAATAATTTGATTCTGATACTTGATGGTATAACGGATCCTCAAAATTTGGGTTCTCTGATAAGAGCCGCCCATTATTTCGGTGCCAATGGTGTTATCATACCAGAGCATCGTGCAGCGGCAGTGACAGCAACTGTGGCAAAGGCGTCTGCCGGGGCTATTCATTATATACCGATTGCCATGGTTGTAAACCTATCTAATACTATTGAGTATTTGAAAGAAAGAGGGTTTTGGATTTACGGTACTGATCCTGCATCCGGTAGAAATGTTGGTTCAATTGATTATAATAGTCACATTGGCCTTGTTATGGGTGGCGAAGGTAAGGGAATGAGACCGCTCATTAAAAAAAAATGTGATTTAATGCTTTCTATCCCGGCATTGGGCAAGATAGAATCGCTAAATGTTTCAGTAGCGGCGGGGATTATACTCTATGAGATATTAAGAGCATGGGGGAGAGTCTGAGGGTATAAAAGGGGGTCAATTATGGCAGTATTCATATGGGAAGCAGCAACAAAAAAAGGTGAGATAAAAAAAGGCGAGATGGATGCCAATGATGAGGCTGCAGTCAGGGGACTCCTTCGTCGGCAGGGTTTCAAATCGATTACCGTAAAGCAAAAGCCAAAGGATCTTCTGGAGTATGTACCATTTCTGAAGCAGAGGGTTAAAGAGAAGAACATAGTTGTCTTTGCTCGTATATTTTCCACCATGATTAATGCGGGGCTTCCCCTCATCCAATGTCTGGATTTACTGGCACAGCAGGAAGAGAACAAGACCTTTGCTAAAATAATAACGTCAGTGAAAGAAGACATTGAAGGCGGATCGACTTTGCAGGATGCCTTAAAAAAGTATCCCGCGGTTTTTGATGAACTATTCATCAATCTTGTTGCAGCCGGAGAAAGTGGGGGTATCCTTGACGTTATTCTCATTCGTCTTTCAAACTATATGGAAAAGACGATGAAGTTAAAAACCAAGGTTAAAGGTTCGCTGATCTACCCGATCATTGTTCTTGTTGTGTCGATTGCGGTTATTACACTATTATTAGTTTACGTTATACCGGTTTTCAAGAAGATGTTTGAAGGTATGGGAGGCCAGTTGCCAGGTCCTACCCTGTTTCTCATCAGTGTAAGCGATACCACTGTTCATTATTTCCCCTATATAGTCGGCGGTGTTATTTTATTCGTATTTCTATTTCTAAGGTATTACCGTACAGAAAAGGGGAGGCTTACCGTTGATGCTCTAGTATTGAAGGCGCCGATATTCGGGCCGCTGCTGACAAAAGTTGCGGTGGCGAAATTTACCCGGACCCTTTCTACTATGATGGCCAGTGGAGTGCCTATTCTTGAGGGACTTAATATTGTTAGTAAAACTGCTGGAAATGTAATTGTAGAGAATGCTATAATGAAAACAAGACAGAGCATCAGTGAAGGGAGGACCATAGCAGAACCACTTGGGGAAACCGGTATCTTTCCTCCCATGGTAGTTCAAATGATCGCTGTAGGTGAGGCTACAGGTGCCCTTGATGCAATGCTCGCCAAAATTGCAGATTTCTATGATGATGAAGTGGACGCCGCAGTAGCAGCCATGACGACAATGCTCGAACCTTTTATGATGGTTTTTCTCGGGATTGTTGTAGGGGGAATGATTATTTGCATGTACCTACCGATCTTCAAGATGGCGTCGGTAGTTGCTGGTTAATATATATAATATTTTTAGGATTTACGTCATATGAATGGTCGGGATGGCGCGATTTGAACGCGCGACTCCTGCGTCCCGAACGCAGTGCCCTACCGGACTGGGCCACATCCCGACACGATGTGAACGATATATAATTAGAATATAAATGTCCATAATTATTTTTTAGGTATTTTGTCCAATTAGGGAGACATGACAAGTGATAATATATGACCTGAACTGTAAAAAAGGACATAAATTTGAAGGATGGTTTAAGGACAGAAGCGCATTTGAAGACCAGAAATCCCAAAGGCTTATAACCTGTCCTGTTTGTGGGAGCTCTGATGTAAAGATGGTACCCTCTGCAATGTCCATTATGGCAAAAGATACCAAGACAACTATGAAGGAGAATGTCGAAGAATTGTCTATGCCAAGGGCTATAAAATTATTCCATGAATACATCAATAAGCATTTTGATGATGTAGGTAAAAATTTTGCCGATATAGCCTTGAAGATGCACCATGGGGAGGAGGAGAAAAGAAATATCAAAGGAACCACTACCGAAGTTGAAGAAGATATCCTCAGAGAGGAAGGCGTTCAATTCTTCAAAATTCCTTTAACCAAGTTTGACAGCTAAATTTGAATGATCTTTGATGATCTCGAAAGCGGTCATATTCCTAAAATAATGTAGATGGCTTCATAGAAAGTTCCATGGGCAGGGTGTTTAGCCTCTGCCAAAAATTTTTCAGAGTCAGATAAAGTTTATTTAAGCTCCCGGAGCATGCCGCATGGATAAGGAATAAAGAGGCATAACCCGCAGTGACGAGCATTAATTGCAGACTGAGCTTTTGGAACTTTTGCGAAGCCACAAATCTTTTTTACTTTGTGAAGTCTGTTGTAATCTATCCTTTTTATCAATAATAAATTCATGCAAACGACAAACAAGAACATTACAGAAACTATAGGGAATACCCCCTTAGTAGAAATCCATAAGCTGAATCCTAATAGTAAGGTTAAGATTTATGCAAAACTTGAGAGTTTCAATCCCGGGGGGTCCGTCAAAGACAGGATAGCTCTTTATATGGTTAAGGAAGCGGAAAAAAGAGGTGAACTGTCGAGGGATAAGATTATTCTGGAGGCCACTAGTGGAAACACAGGCATAGGTCTCGCGTTAATTGCTGCTGCCAAAGGCTATAGATTATGTTTGACTATGTCTGAATCGGTCAGCGAGGAAAGGAAAAAAATTCTTAAGGCAATGGGAGCAGAATTGTGCCTGACCCCGGCGAATCTAGGTACGGATGGTGCCATTGAAGTCGCATATAATATGATGCTTCAAAATCCGGGGAAGTATTTTGGAACGGACCAATTTAATAATTATGATAACATGATGGCGCATTATCACGGTACTGGTGAAGAGATCTGGCAGCAGACGGGAGGAGCGGTGACGATGGTGGTGGCATCCCTCGGCACGACAGGAACAGCCATGGGAATTTCCAAGCGTCTTAAGGAGTATAATCCTGAAGTCCAGATTGTCGGGGTTGAGCCTTACCTGAAGCATAAAATCCAGGGGCTGAAGAATATGAAAGAATCTTACCGCCCCGGAATCTTTGATAAGAACATGCTGAATGAGAAGATTAATATTCTCGACGAAGATGCGTTTGAAATGGCGAGAAAACTGGCCCGGCAAGAAGGTATTCTCGCAGGAATGAGTTCAGGTGCTGCCATGCACGTGGCCGTGCAGAAGGCCAAGGAGATGGATAGTGGCCTCATCGTTGTCATTTTCCCCGACAGCGGTGAACGGTATCTCAGCACCGAACTCTTTACCGACAAGGAACAATCCACGCTCCGCATATATAATACGTTGAATAGGGAAAAGGAATTCTTCAAGCCTATCCACGCTGAAGAAATACTTATGCATTCATGCGGCCCGACAGTACATGAAGTACCACACATCGGAAACTATCGCCGGTTTGTTGTTTCCGACATGGTGAGGCGCTATCTTGAGTTTAATGGTTATAAAGTCAAACACGTGATCAATATTATTGACCTGGGTGACAGGTCTATTAAAGAAGCAGAACAGGCCAATATGGAACTGTCTGCATATACGGAAAGGTTCACAAACGAGTTTTTTAACGATATAAAGAAATTGAATTTAATGCAAGAAGAGGTCTATCCCCGGGCTAGTAAGAATGTTGAGACCATGGTAAAACTTGTTGAGAAACTTATGGAAAAGGGTTACGCATATGAAAAATTAAGATCTGTCTATTTCGATATATCCAAGATCGGTGATTATGGCTGTCTATCTCGCATTGACCTTAAAAAAGTCAAGGCTGGTAAAACAATCGACCTTGATGATTATGAAAAGGACAGTCCCATGGACTTTACGCTCCTGAAGCGCTCTACATTGAATGAATTGAAGAGAGGCATTTATTTCAAAACCCGCTGGGGTAATGTTAGACCAAGCTGGCATCTCGAATGTGCAGCCATTTCCCTTGATTATTTAGCGGATACATTTGATATTCATGCCAGCGGTACAGACGTCATCTTTCCACATTGTGAAAATATCATGGCCATCGGGAAAGCTGCCACAGGAAAGCGCATGGCGAACTATTGGATCAATACGGAACTGGTTATGGTAAACGGTAAGAAAATGTCCCGTTCCTTGAACAATGTTAGCACTATTGAAGATCTGGAAGAAAAGGGATATTGCGGCAGTGATATAAGATTCTTTCTTTTGAATACTCACTATCGCAAGCCGCTCAATTTTTCTTACGGTGCACTGGATACTGCAAAAAACACGGTCAGAAAATTGGATCGGTTTATTCAACAACTTATCCATTATACCCCTGGTAGCGGTTATCCTGACACTGACCAGCTTATTTATGACGTTAAGCAAAGATTCTCAGATGCTATGGATGACGATTTTAATGTGTCAGGGGCGCTGGCCGCGCTTTTTGATTTTGTAAGGCAAATCCGCATTTCTCTTTCTAAATGGCAATTGAGCGGGAAGCAAAGAAATGACGTGCTCGACGTCATGAAAAGGATTGACAGTGTTCTTGGCATCATGAATTTTAAAGAAGAGCCTTTGAGTGAGGAGGCGTTGAAACTTCTGAAGGAAAGAGAAGTCTTGAGGGCATCAGGTGACTGGGAAGCTTCCGATGAGATCAGAAATAAACTTAGTGGGATGGGAATTGAGATTTCCGATACCGCTTCCGGAATGATGTGGCGGTTGAAATAGTACGAAACGGCGGAATCTGAAAAGGGACTCTATGGAAAAAGACATTAGAAAGTCGGTTATTGCGGGGACATGGTATCCAGGCAATCCCCGCATTCTGCGGGCGGATATTGAAGAATTTCTTCATAATGTACCTGACGAGAAAATTGAAGGAAAGATTACAGGCATTATTGTTCCTCATGCAGGATACGTCTATTCAGGTCAGGTCGCGGCCTTTGCCTATAAAACCGTCAGGGAAGAAATCTTTGATGCCGTAATATTATTGGGGCCGAGTCACAGAGCTTTTTTCCATGGCGTTTCCATACATGATAAGGGAGGATATGAAACACCTTTGGGAATTGTTCCCGTGGACAATTCATTGGCGAAAGACATAATGGCACAAAGCAGAATGATATCCAATATACCGGCGGCCCATTCTCAGGAGCATTCTCTTGAAATTCAGGTTCCTTTTCTTCAGGTTGCTCTTGGAGATTTTCGCTTTGTTCCTCTTGTAATGGGAGAGCAGGATCGCCGAACCTGTGAAATGCTCGCTGAGAGTATCGTTAAGGCTGTGGGTGATCGCCGGGTATTAATTGTTGGAAGCTCCGATCTTTCGCATTTTCATTCGTATGAAAAGGCGGTGAAGCTCGACTCTGCTGTGCTGCATCGAATAGAAAAGATGGATGCCGAAGGATTATTAAAAGATCTGGAAGAAAATGTCAGCGAGGCCTGCGGCGGCGGACCAGCCGCCGTTACCATGATGATCTCCAAGAAATTGGGTTCTCATAGAGCAAAAATATTAAAGTATGCGAACTCGGGAGATGTGACAGGTGACAGAGGAAGCGTAGTCGGGTATACTTCTGCAGTTCTTTTCAAAGCCCGTAATTCCTAAAAATATATTGCGTGGAAAAAGTCTGGGAGGAATATCTTGGTACTGACGAATTTGGAGAAAAAGTCACTTATTAATATCGCAAGAACAACAATAGAGTGCAAACTAAAAGGAAGAGATTTTCCTGAACCGCATGCTGAATCGGAGATACTGAAGCAAAAAAGTGGAGCCTTTGTCACTCTTAAGAAACATGGGCATCTGAGAGGCTGTATCGGCTATATCGAGGCGAAAAAGCCCCTTTACAAAACTGTATCAGAGATGGCGATAGCAGCAGCTTTCAATGATCCGCGCTTCCCACCCCTTAAGCCTGATGAGTTAACGCATATAACTCTCGAGATATCCGTACTTAGCCCGTTGAAAGAAATAAAAGATATCAAGGAAATAGAGGTAGGCGTCCATGGCCTTTATATTACCAAAGGATATAATTCAGGTCTTCTGCTTCCTCAGGTTGCTACTGAATATAAATGGGATAGTTTGACTTTTCTTGAGGAAACCTGTTATAAGGCGGGCCTTCATCCGAATGCGTGGAAAGATAAAGATACGCGGATTTATATATTTTCTGCAGATGTTTTTACACAATAAATGGTAAAGTGATAAACTAATATATATGACTTTGCTATGAGGATTAATCACTACAAAAATCTTACCTTAAAATCTTTGTCATTGTCTGGTGTTAAAATCTATTAAAATTATATTGACAAATTATTAAATTAAAACTAAAATCAATAGTTCGTTCGATGGGGAACAGATAGTACTACTCTTTTCTTTGGTTAAACGTATAATTTTTGAAATTATGAGTAGTCAGCAGGCTGGCGTAGCTCAACAGGTAGAGCAGCTGATTTGTAATCAGCAGGTTGCGGGTTCGAGTCCCATCGCCAGCTCCAGTATTAGGTTATATAATCTGGAGGGGTACCCGAGTGGCCAAAGGGAGCAGACTGTAAATCTGCCGGCTAAGCCTACGGAGGTTCGAATCCTCCCCCCTCCATCAGGAAACTGAAAAAATTATTGGAGGATGACCTACAGAATTTTCTGTTACGAGCGGGAGTAGCTCAGTGGCTAGAGCGTCAGCCTTCCAAGCTGAGGGTCGCGGGTTCGAATCCCGTTTCCCGCTCCATTATTTGGTTTCTAATACTTGAATCTCCTCATGAACTTAGATTTTAATTACAGATCACTGAGCAGAGAGTAGCAGGTAAGTAAATAATAGTAGTGAGGATACTATTAACAAATTAGCCCACGTAGCTCAGTCGGTAGAGCACATCCTTGGTAAGGATGAGGTCACCAGTTCAATCCTGGTCGTGGGCTCCATTCTGATAGAAGTAGGTTAATTATGAGAAATATCATCACCTTGGCCTGTACAGAATGTAAGCAAAGAAATTATACCACGACAAAAAATAAGCGTACGATGCAGAATCGTCTGGAATTAAAAAAATACTGTAAATTTTGTCGGTCTCATAAGATTCACAAAGAAGCGAAGTAACGTTTGTATACGGGAGTGTACAGCTTAATAAACAGGCCAGTAGCTCTAATGGATAGAGCGCCGGACTCCAAATCCGGATGCTGGGGGTTCGAGTCCCTCCTGGCCTGCCATTTTATTTATGTTCCGCTGAAGGCGGGTACTTGTGATGATTTGAAAAAGATGTGTAAGCTGAGTTTGAGGGGAAAATATTCAAAGGGAGACCTTTTGCAAAGATCTTGGGATTGTATCAATGGATAAGATAAAATTGATTGCGGAAAAAATAAAACGATTTTTAAAAGAAGCAAAAGGTGAATTGAAAAAAGTAACGTGGCCGACCCCCAAACAAACCCTGGCTTCTACATCAGTGGTGATCATTGTTGTGATAATTGTGTCCATATTTCTCGGTATTGTGGATTTCGGATTGGCCAAGGTAATAAGGCTGGTTTTAGGTTAGAATATGGCTTTAAAATGGTACGTCGTTCATACGTATTCCGGATTTGAGAACAGGGTTAAACTCTCACTGCTGGAAAGAATAGAAGCAGCGGGAATGCAGGAATACTTTTCCGATATTCTCATTCCTGAAGAAGACATCGTAGAGCTGGTTTCCGGTGAGAAGAAGACATCCAAAAGAAAGTTCTTCCCTGGCTATATCTTGGTTAAGATGGAGATGAATGACGATACATGGCATATCGTCAAGGGTACTCCAAAGGTGACTGGATTCATAGGGGGCAAGGATAAGCCGTCACCAATTCCCGATAAGGATGTAGAAAACCTGAAGACAAGAATTAATGAAGGAACTTTAAAACCAAAACCAAAATTCAGGTTTGAAATCGGTGATCATGTAAGAATAATCGATGGACCATTCACGAATTTTGATGGCGTGGTTGATGAGGTTAAGCCGGAGAAAGGGAAGTTAAGGGTTATTGTCAGTATATTTGGTAGATCAACACCCGTTGAGCTGGACTTTATCCAGGTTATTCAGAGTTGATATAGAAGGTAATATTAGTATAAAATAATAAAGTTAAGGTAATTACAATGGCTAAAAAAGTTATAGCGAGTATAAAACTTCAGATTAAGGCAGGAAAAGCAACTCCATCACCTCCCATTGGGCCTGCTCTGGGTCAGCATGGGGTTAATATAATGGAGTTCTGTAAAGCATACAATGCCATGACACAAAACCAGGAAGGAATGGTGATTCCTGTCGTTATTACAGTGTATGCCGATCGGTCTTTTACCTTTGTTACTAAGACGCCGCCAGCTTCTGTGCTTCTCAAACAGGCTGCCAAAATTGCAAAAGGTTCCGGAGATCCGAGGAGAGAAAAAGTGGGCACGGTAACGGCGAAACAGGTAAAGGAAATCGCGGAATTAAAATATAACGACCTAAATGCTGTTGATATGGAAGGAGCAGAGAGAATCATTGCAGGAACAGCTAAATCAATGGGCATTGAAATAACGGGATAAATTATAGGATACGTTCCCGAGCTTAGCTTGCGGAGACTGGTATAAAGATTGTTTTTTTTTGGTAAATACGAGCCCTGCGGATAGGTAGAGGTCAATTAGAGGTTTAGATATGTTTAAAAGAGGCAAGAAGTTTATTGAGGCAAAGAAGAAGATTGAACCAGGCAAACGGTACGCCCTGAAGGAGGCAGCAGAACTGGTCGTCAGTTCGGCGAGGGCGAAGTTTGACGAAACCGTCGATGCGGCCATCCGGCTGGG
>DATKLL010000090.1:0-5488 GCA_035542475.1 Syntrophales bacterium | reverse complement strand
AAGAACAGGACATCATATGATGTCAACATTAATCGATATCATCTAAGTCTCCATGGGATTATGCGGGACAATACATATGATCTGTTCATCCGTCCAATCATGCCCCTTCGCCAGGGGGAAGAAATTGAAGACGCGGAAAAGCGAATGGATCAGTTCGTTCAAGAGATGATGCCGGTCCTGTTTCAGTTCCTGAAAGAAAGACTGGTTGAAGGATGAGGAGCAGTCTTTAGAGGTCATGATTTATTTTTCCACACTACTTCTCTCTGTATTCATCACCGTCAGCCTGATTCCCTCCATGACGAAGCTTGCCGCCAGCATGAAGGCCGTCGATTTCCCTAACCCACGCAAGGTCCATACTCAGCCCATACCAAGGATCGGTGGTTTGGCAATGGCTATCGGTGCCTCTATTCCCATCGTCCTCTGGACGAGAGCGGATGATTTTGTAAACGCCTATCTTATGGGAAGCGGTATATTGGTAATATTCGGTCTTGTGGACGACATGAGAGGTCTCGGGTACAAGGCGAAATTCACGGGACAACTTATGGCGGCCTTGATTGCTGTTTTTTACGGTGGTGTGAGGATTGAGTCCCTCGGCACTCTGTTGCCCGGAGTTGAACTGTTGCCTGAGTGGTTTGCCGTATCTCTTTCCGTCTTAGCGATCGTAGGCGTTACGAATGCTATAAATCTCGCTGATGGTCTGGACGGCCTTGCAGGGGGCATTTCTCTTCTCGGTTTTTGCTGCATAGGATATCTAGCCTATGTTGAGGGGAGCAATGTCGTTCTTCTCCTGTCCCTTGCGCTTGCCGGGGCGATATTCGGATTCCTTCGCTTCAACACCCACCCGGCGAGCCTCTTCATGGGTGACACGGGAAGCCAGCTTTTGGGTTTTTCGGCCATTGTGCTCGCCATCAAGGTCACGCAGGGCAATACACCGTTAAGTCCTGTTTTGCCGCTGCTCATTCTTGGATTTCCAATTCTTGACACCCTAACCGTCATGGTGGAGCGGGTCAGAGAAGGACGGTCTCCGTTTTCACCCGATAAGAATCACTTTCACCACCGACTCATGCGCCTGGGATTGTACCACGCCGAGGCAGTCTTCACCATCTATCTGATCCAGGCGCTGATGATAGTTTCGGTTATCCTGTTCAAGTATTACCCGGATTGGATGCTCATGATCTCTTATACATTGCTTTCCGCGCTCATCATCACCGGCTTTATCGTTGCGGACCGAACGGGTTTCCAGTTAGAACGTTTTCCACTGATAGATCATGCCATTAAGGGCAAGCTGAGGAGAATTAAGGATGAAAACTGGATAATCAGGATCTCCTTCGGAATATCGAAGGTGGTCATCCCATTATTCCTCTTGTTATCCTGTCTTATTCCCGCAGATGTGCCCTGGCATATATCCATCATCGCCTTATGCTTCAGCGTGCTCATCCTCGCAATCCGGGCCTTTGCAAAAAAATATATGGGGTTTTGCCTGCGCTTTGTCATCTATCTGTCTGTTCCTCTTGTTCTTTATCTAATCGAGGAGGGGAGAGCAGCATGGATCAGCGCGCAAATGCTTACCTTCTACCACCTATCCTTCGGCATAATCGCTTTGTTTGTTATCCTTACTGTGAAGTTTTCCAGGAGGGCGAAGGGTTTCCGGGTTACGACCATGGATTTTCTGATCATTTTCATCGCCGTTGTGGTCCCCAATCTGCCGGATCAGTCGATCCGGAGCCACTACCTGGGATTTCTGGCGGTGGAAATCATCGTTCTATTATTCGGCTATGAGGTTCTGCTTACGGAACTCCGGGGGAAATTTGACAGCCTGGCAGTTATTACCGCGGCGACAGCGGGGGTTGTGGCTTTGCGGGGTTTTATAGGTTTTTGAGATTGGATAAAAATGGACTAAGCAATGGTTGTCAGCTTTTCAGGTCGCAACCAGAGATATACGGAGGAAGTATGATGCTCAAGATGCATAGAATGTTTATAGGAATCGTGGTGACATTAATCATTGCCGTTACTGTAAGCTGCGGCGGGCCGGCAGAAAAAAGGCTTAAGTTCTACAATAAAGGTAAGGCATTGTATGAAAAAGGGGATTACGTAAAGGCCAGGCTGGAATTCAAGAATGCCATCCAGATCGATCCCAAATATGCCGATGCCTACTACATGCTTGGCATGGTTGCTTTAAAATCCGGGGATTATCGAGGGGCCCAAGGGAGCTTCTATAAAGTTGTCGAACTTTCACCCGATCATTGGGACGCTCAGGTCCAAATAGGCAGGTTCCTATTGAGCAGCAACAAGGTGGATGAGGCGATGGATAAGGCGGTCCTCGTCATAAAGGGTGACCCTAAGAATGAAGATGCTCTCATTCTCAAGGGGGCCATCCTTCTGCAAAAAAAAGATATCGATGGCGCGCTGCGATATCTGGAATCCATAGTGGGGCGTGATGTCCACAAGGCAGATGGCTACTTGCTTCTAACATCCATTTATTTGCAGAAAGGGAAAGCAGAGAGTGCCGAGAAGACCTTGCGTGAGGGCATCAAGGTTAATGAGAAAGCGATTCCCCTTTATCTTGCGCTTGCTGACATCTATTTGATTAAGAAAATGACGGATGAGGCGGTTGGCATTATGCAAAAGGTAATTGATATTGAACCTGGCGTAAGCCAGCATTACATCGCCCTGGCCGGGATATACTGGGGCTCCGGTAAAGAGCAGCAGGCTGTAGAGGTTCTCAAATCTTTTATATCCAAGGATCCGAAACAGGAGGAACGCTGGATTGAGGCGGCGAATTTCTATGTTGCAAGAAATAGACAGACCGACGCCGAACAGCAGTTGAAGGAGGGCATAAGCCAGAATGGTAAGAGCTTTCAGATACGTTTTGTCTTGAGTAATCTCTATTTGAGTACAAATCGTCCCGATCAGGCCATTTCCGTCCTCAAAGAATGTCTCGAACTGGAGAGGGACCCTGCTGATCAAAATGTTATCAACACGAAGATTTCGCTGGCAAGAATCTACTTTGCGCGGCAGGAGATAGATAAGGCGAAGCAGTATACAGATGAGGTGATCAAGGAAAGCCCAAAGAATTTTGATGCCAATTACATCAACGGGAACATATATCTTATGAAGCGGGAAGGTGTTCAGGCTATCTCCGCCTTTCGGACAGTTACAGACGAGAGCCCGCAATTTATCCCGGGTTATATAGGCCTCGCGAATGCGCATGCTTTGAACAAGGAAACAAGTCTTGCTTTTGATACACTGCAGAAGGCTTTGAAGGTTGCACCCGGTTCACGGGAAGTTGTGCGGGCCACGGCCCGTCTCTACATCGGGCAGAAGGATTTCAAGAATGCCGACTCACAGTATCGCAAGTATCTTGCCGCCAATCCGAGGGATCAGGAAGTCCGGGCCGATCTGGGAGATCTTATGCTGATAGCGGGCGACTTCAAAGGGGCGGAGAGGGAGTATGGGGATATAAAGAGGCAGGCTCCCAAGCATCCGTTAGGTTATGTAAAGCTGAGTTCCTGTTACATGGCGCAAAAGAAATCGGACAGAGCCATTGCAGAATTGGAGCAGCTTCTAAGGATTTACCCGAACATGTCCGGTGCAACAAACGACCTTGCATATCTCATTGCGGAGTATGGGCGGGGGAAAAAGGACTTGGACAGGGCTCTTACCCTGGCTCAAAAAGCCAACTCCATGAATCCCGATAATCCGGTTATACTCGATACTGTTGGCTGGATTCTCTATCGAAGGGGTGACATGAATCAGGCCCTGGAATGGCTGACGAAAGCGCAAAGCAAGACCCCGGGGAATCCTGTCCTCAATTACCATCTGGGAATGACCTATTACAAGAGCGGCAACAAGGGGAAGGCAAAGGAGTATCTCCAGACTGCCCTGGCGTCTAAAATAAATTTTCCAGGGAAGGAAGAAGCGGAAAGGACCATAGCGGGAATCAATTAGGAGTCGGTATGCTTAAGACTAATAAGACATGAAGCTTGAAAAAGGCAACAATATGGATGGTCAAAAAAACAGTTCCCCAAAGGGTGGGGTAAGCAGAAGGGATGTTCTCAAGACTCTTGGTATGGGCGCTTTCATGGCCGTGCTGCCGGGTGTCTCGGAGAGTAAAGTCGACCTTGACCATGGGATGGCAGGTAGAAAGCCCCAAGGGATCATATTCCTCGTGGGTGACGGCATGCCTCTCGGCGTTATCAGGGCAATGCACGAGATCAGCACCCAGGGGCTCGGCAACGCTGATTCCCACATTTATTCGCTTATGAAAGATGGTCGTACTGTAGCGAGCTGCATGGGGACAAAGAGCCTCTCCAGCATCGTCACGGATTCCGCACCGGCATCGGCTGCGTGGTCCACGGGTGCGCACACCGCGAATGGGATGCTCGCTGCTCTTCCCGACGGTACGCCCCTGAAGACCATCATGGAGCTGCTCAAAAAGAAAGGTCTATCTACGGGATTGGTGACCACAACGCGAATTACCCATGCAACCCCGGCAGCCTGGGTGTCTCATAACATAAATAGGGATGCCGAAGATGCCATCGCTGTCGATTATCTTGATTTTGCTCCCGATGTGCTCCTCGGAGGCGGCCTCAAACACTTTGATCCGGCTAAGAGAGCCGACCATAGAGACCTGTTCACTGAATTCTCGGCAGCCGGGTACGATATTCTGAGGAACAGGCCGGACCTGGAGGGCTATGTTTCGGCGTCGGACAAAAAGGTTCTCGGCCTCTTCAATTCCTCGCATATGAGCTACTATGTGGACCGTATTAACGATCCTGTGCTCGGAAACGCGGAGCCATCCCTTGCTGAGATGACCACAGTAGCCCTCAATAAGCTTACACGGAACATGAAGGGGTTCATTCTTCAGGTCGAGGCAGGCAGAATAGACCATGCGAGCCATGCCAACGATGCCTGGGGTGCGATCATGGATACCATGGAGATGGACATGACCCTCGGTGTGATCATGAAATACATGAAGTGGAATCCTAACATGCTCCTCATCGTCACCTCGGATCACGGCAACTCCGGATGGGGCGTCAATGGCACCGGGCCCGGCTACAACGACGCAACCATAGCCCTGCAAAAGTACCGGCCGATCAAGGCCTCCTTTGAAGTGATCGCCCCGAAATTAAAAAACAAGACGTTAGCGGAAATCAAGGACGTCGTTGAGAACTACACGACCTTTGCCATTACCGATGCAGAGGCGCAGATAATCTATGATTCCCTGCAACTGGGCTATAAGCCCTACCCGGGTGATTTCAATTACCTTGCCGAGACCGTTCTCGGCAAAGTCTTGGCACACAGCGAGTACGGGCCCGCCGGCGCCGAGATTCGGAGGTGCAATGTCGGCTTTACCTCCAACAACCATACTGCTGAAGATCAGATCGCGTTAATCCATGGAAACAGGGCGCATCAACTCGGCGTCCCTGCGTTCATCGACAACACAGCCCTTTTCAAGGTCATGTGTAAATTCTTCGGCATTGAGTTT